>JAYVPN010000176.1:0-14653 GCA_043757365.1 Gemmatimonadota bacterium
AAGCGCTTCAGGGCCCTTTCAAAGTTCTCATCGTCGTGAATGATGACTTCCGACAAACTGGTCTTCCCCCCTTCATGGCGGTTGCGCGCCGGCTTGGGAACTAGTGGTGGTAGCCTAGTAAGTTATTCTCCCTGAGTGGCTTAAGGCAAGTGTCACGGCATAGCCCGACGGGGGGCTGTCAGGGTATCATTATAGATGTACGCCCTAACCAAGACATGAAGCCCGACAACTCCTCCGTTTTTCTCGATCCGAGCGGTAAGCGCTGGCGCAATATCCGCCGGGTGACGCTTGGATTCAGCGTCCTGACGACGATTGTCGCGCTCGGTCTGGCGGTCAGCTTTCTCGTTCCGCCGATTCTCCCGAATCTTCAGGCGGCCAAGAAGGCGGTCACCGGAAAGCCGAACAGTCCGCGCACCGTCGCCACGACGCGCGATCAGGCCACGCGCGCCGCCGTCAAGCAGAAGATGATCGCCGCGCTCGCGCTTAAGCCCGCGCCGCCGGGGCGGCATGTCGACTCCACCAAGCTCGAGAAGAATCGCGCCGTCGAAGTCGCGGCGGTGCAACGCAAACGCATCGCCAATGGGTCGCGCCCCGGCATCGTCGCCGGCTTCTTCGTGAACTGGGACGACAACTCGCTCGCCTCATTCCGCTCGCACGCGAAAGATCTCGACTGGGTGATCGGCGAATGGGCCTTCCTCGCCGCCGGCGGCGACTCGCTCAAGCTGATGCCGCGCGCCGAAGTGCTGTACATCGACTCGCTCCTCGCGCCGAAAGACCGACCGCGACTCTTTGCGATGGTGAGCAACTTCGACACGAAGATGCGGCGCTTCGACGCGCAGGGTGTCCAGCGGCTGCTCTCGACGGCGCAGTCGCGGCAGCGCGCGGCCCTACAGCTCATCAACTTCGCGCAGAAATACGGCCTCGCGGGGATCACCGTCGACTTCGAAGAAGTGCCGCAAGAGTCGATCGACAATCTCTTTGATTTTTTACGGATGCTTCGCGCCGGCCTGACGCCAGGCGGACGGCTACTGACGACGGCGATTTCAATCAACGTCGACGAGCAGGACGCGAAACGCTACGCCGCCGCCAACGACTACGTCTTCCTGATGCTCTACGACGAGCACTACGGGCGCGGCGAGCCGGGGCCGATCGCGAGTCAAGCGTGGTACGCCGAGAAGTCAAAACAATTCCTCGCGTGGATGCCCCCCGAACGCACGATCCTCGCGCTCGGCGCGTACGGCTATCACTGGAACGACGCCGGCGGCAAGTTGAACCCCGGCATCGAGACGACCTTTCAGGAAGCGATGCAACTCGCGCGAATGCACGGCGCGACACCGCAGTTCGATACCCTCTCGCTGACGCCGTATCTCCGATGGAGCGAGCCGAGCGATATCGATCACGTCGTCTGGTACCTCGACGCCGTCACCGCGTGGAACCAGGCGCGCATCGGCGCGCAACTGGGGGCGGCGGGGGCCGCGATCTGGCGGCTGGGGCAGGAAGATCCGTCCATCTGGAGCGCCATCTCGAATGACGTCTCCCTCGTGCCGCCCACCGTCCTCGACTCGATTCCACCGGGCTACGACGTGCACTTCGACGGCAAGGGCGAGCTGTTGCGGCTCATTGCCCGTCCGAGCGGGGGACGCCGCATCGTGCGCGCCAACGAGGCCACCGGGTTCATCGTCAACGAGCGAATCACCGAACTGCCGTCGCCGTGGGTCGTGCAGCGATTCGGCGCCGAAGACTCGGTCAAGATCGCGCTCACCTTCGACGACGGCCCCGACGCGAAGTACACGCCGGCGATTCTCGACACGCTCAAGTCGCGTGGTGTGAAGGCGACGTTCTTCGTCGTCGGACGCCAGGCCGACGAGTATCCGAACCTCCTCCGCCGCATCATCCGCGAAGGCCACGAAGTCGGTAATCACACGTACACGCATCCCAATCTCTCGCTCACGTCACCGTTCGTCGCAAAACTCGAGATCGTCGGCACGGGACGATTGATCGAAACGATCATCAACCGTCGCACCGCGCTGTTCCGCGCGCCGTATTTCGGCGACGCCGATCCGACGACGGCCGACGAGCTCGAACCGATCGGCATGGCGACTGACCTCGGCTATCTCAATGTCGGCGTCCATATCGATTCGCAAGACTGGCATATCACCGATCCCGATTCGATTCTGCGCCTGACGATGCATCTCTCGGGCGACGGTAACATCGTCCTCCTCCACGACTCCGGCGGCGACCGCCGCGCGACCGTGGCGATGCTCGGCAAGCTCATCGACTCGTTGCGCGCCTACAATCGCGAACCGGTGCTCGTCTCCGAGCTCGCTGGCATCACGCGCGAAGAAGCGAATCCGGTGATGGCGTCGCGCAGTCTCTTCTCGCGCACGGTCGACGTGCTCGGCTTCGGGGCCATCGGCGTGATCGATTGGGGGCTCTATTGGGTCTTCATGATCGCCGTCGTGCTCGGCGCGTTGCGGCTCGCGTTCATCATTTTGATGGCAGCGATTCAGCGCGGTCGCACGCGGCGCGAACATCCGAATACGACCGGTTTTGCTCCGGCGGTAACGGTCGTGGTCCCGGCGTATAACGAAGAGCTGGTCATCGTCCGCACCGTCGAGAGCCTGCTCTGCCAGGATTATTCGGGGTCGCTCTCGATCATCGTCGTCGACGACGGCTCGCCCGACAGCACCTTCGCCACCGCGCAGGGAGCCTTCGCCGGCAACGAGCGCGTGCTCGTCCTGCGCAAAGCCAACGGCGGCAAGGCGAGCGCGCTCAACTTCGGCATCGCCCACGCGCATGACGAGTTCATCGTCTGTCTCGACGCCGACACGCAGTTCGAGAAGCAGACGGTGCGCGCGCTGATCGCCGAGATGGTCGACCCCGCGGTCGGCGCCGTCGCCGGCAACGCGAAGGTCGGCAATCGCATCAACCTCGTGACGCGGTGGCAGGCGCTCGAATACGTCACGTCGCAGAATCTCGATCGCCGCGCCTTCTCCCTGCTGAATTGCATCTCGGTGATTCCGGGCGCCGTCGGATCGTGGCGCAAATCGGCGATCGTCGCCGCTGGTGGCTTCACCGAAGACACGCTCGCCGAAGATCAGGATCTCACGATCCGCATCCGCAAGCTCGGCCTGACGATTGGCTTCGCCGAAACCGCCGTCGCGTGGACCGAAGCGCCGGACAGTTTCGGTAGCCTCAGCAAACAGCGGTTCCGTTGGTCGTTCGGCACGCTGCAGTGCGCGTGGAAGCACAAGCACGCGCTGCTCAATCCGAAGTACGGAACGCTCGGATTCATTGCGCTGCCAAACACGTGGTTGTTTCAGCTCCTCCTCACCGCCCTCTCGCCGCTCGCCGATCTGATGTTCGCGTTCGCACTGCTTTCCGTCGCGCTGACGTGGCGCACACACGGCGAGACGTACGCGCTGACCGATCTCGAGAACGTGATGATGTTCTACGCGATCTTCCTGATCACCGACTGGCTCGGTGCGATGATCGCCTTCCTCATGGAGCCGGACGAAGAGCGCAGTCTCACGTGGCTGATCGTCCTCCAGCGCTTCGCGTACCGCCAGATCATGTACTCGGTCGTCATCAAGAGTTTCTACGCGGCGATTCGCGGGCGCGTCGTGGGGTGGGGGCGCCTGGAGCGAAAAGCGACGGTCGAGCTGCCGGCCTGATCGCGCCATGAACAGCCGCCGGAAGCTCATTCCCGTCATCGCCGGGATCGCCGTCTTCGCGGTCGCGCTCTACGCGCTGCAGCGAGAGCTCGCCGGCTACAGCTTCCATCAGGTTCGCGACAGTCTCGACGGCATCGCCGCATTCAACCTCTGGCAGGCCGCAGGCTACACCGCCTGCGGTTATCTCGCCCTCATCTGGTACGACGCGCTCGCGCTGCGCTACATCAAGCGCACGCTGCCGTCGCGACGCATCGCCTTCGTCGGCTTCGTCTCCTACGCGTTCTCCAACGCGCTCGGATTCCCGCTCCTCCTCGGCGGCTCGCTGCGCTATCGCTTTTACAATGCGTGGGGACTGAGCACCGCCGAGATCGCGTTGACGGTCGCGTTCAACGGCGTCACGTTCTGGCTCGGCGTGCTTGCGGTCAGCGGACTCGTGTTCGTACTCGAGCCCGCTGCGTCGCCGCAACTACTCGGGCTCCATCTGTCGTCGCTGCATCCGCTCGGCGTGCTGCTGCTGCTCACCGTTGCGGCGTACATCGTCGCGACGTTCGTCATGCGCCGCCCACTGCGCGTGCGGGATTGGGAGTTCTCGCTCCCTGAGCCGTCGCTCGCGATCTCGCAGTTGCTCGTGTCGTGCGCCGACTGGATCCTTGCCGGCGCAGTGCTGTATGCGCTCCTCCCGGAAGACGTGAAGGGACTCACGTTCACCGTCTTCCTCAGTGCGTTTCTGCTCGGTCAGATCGCCGGCCTGATCAGTCACGTCCCCGCGGGCGCCGGCGTCTTTGATTCGATCTTCCTTATTTTGATGAAGTCGTACGTGCCGCCGACGACGCTGATTGGACTGCTCGTCGTCTACCGCCTGATCTACTATCTGCTGCCGCTCGCGCTCGCGGTGGTCCTGCTCGGCGTGCACGAAGTCTCACGCGGTAAGAGTCGATTCGCGCGCGCCACACGTGTCGCCGGTGCCTGGGTCCCTGGCGTCGCGCCGATGGTGCTCTCGCTCACGACGTACGTCGCCGGCGTCATCCTCCTCTTCTCCGGGGCGACCCCCGCCCTTCCCGGCCGGCTTCGCCTGATTTCGAGCGTCGTTCCGCTCGCGGTAATCGAGAGCTCGCACTTCATCGCGAGCATCACCGGCGCCGCCCTGCTCGTGCTCGCGCGCGGACTGGGACGGCGCCTCGATGCCGCGTATTATCTGACGATCGCCGCGCTCCTCGTCGGCATCACGACCTCGCTCCTCAAAGGTTTCGACTACGAGGAAGCACTCGCGCTGACCGTCGTACTCACCGCCCTCATTCCGGCGCACCGGCATTTCTACCGACGGGCCTCGATGACGAGCGAGATTTTCTCGCCCGTCTGGGTGCTGATGACCGTGGTCGCGATCGGCTCGACTGTCTGGCTCGGTTTTTTCGCATACAAGTACGTCGACTATTCGAACGATCTGTGGTGGCGCTTCGCCGTGCGGGGTGACGCCCCGCGTTTTCTCCGCGCCACCGTCGGTGTCGCGGGTGTGATTCTGCTGCTCGCGATCCAGCGATTGTTGCGCTCTACGACGGTCACCACGGCAGCACCGGACGCCGAGACGATGGCCCGCGTGAAGACGATCGTCCGCGGGTCGCCCGACACCGTCAGTAATCTCGCACTACTCGGCGACAAGGCGCTGCTCTTCTCGGAGAGCGGCAACGCCTTCGTGATGTACGGGCAGGAAGGGCACAGCTTCATCGCGATGGGCGACCCGATCGGACCGCCGAAGGAACGACAGGAGCTCTCGTGGCGCTTCCGCGAACTCGCCGACCGCCGCGGCGCGTGGCCGGTGTTCTATCAGGTCCGAATGCACAACTTGCCGCTCTATCTGGATCTCGGACTTTCCCTGCTCAAGCTCGGCGAGGAAGCGCGCGTCCCGCTCGAGAGCTTCTCACTCGACGGCGGCACGCGCAAAGGGCTGCGCCGCGTCACCAAGAACGTCGAGAAGGACGGCTGCACATTCGAGATCATTCCCGAGTCGCAGGTGCTGCAGGTGATGCCGCGTCTCAAGGACCTTTCCAACGAGTGGCTCGCCGCGAAGCGCACCCGCGAAAAGGGATTTTCGCTCGGCTTCTGGGACGACCGCTACATGCTCGGCGCGCCCGTCGCCGTGGTGCGACGCAGCACCGAGATCGTCGCCTTCGCGAATCTCTGGGAAGGGCACGGTCGCGAGGAGCTCTCGGTGGATCTCATGCGCTATGCCGCGAACGCGCCCGAGGGAGTGATGGAATACCTCTTCATCCAGCTCATGCTGTGGGGGCGCACCGAGGGCTTCGGGCACTTCAATCTCGGCATGGCGCCGCTCTCAGGGCTCGAGAACCGCCAGCTCGCGCCGATCTGGAATCGGGTCGGTGCCCTTCTGTTTCAGCACGCCGAGAATTTCTACAACTTTCAGGGACTGCGGTCGTACAAGCAGAAGTTCGACCCGGTGTGGGAACCGCGCTACCTCGCCTCGCCGGGCGGTATCAAGCTGCCGATCATTCTCACGAACGTTTCGTCGCTCGTCTCACGCGGACTGCGCGGCGTGATCGGCAAATGATGCGCCGAGAAGGGAGATCGTGACTGCAACTTTGGTCGCGGAAACGCGCGGAAAGTTCTGAAAAGCGCGGATACAGCAAAAGCAACAACTTTGGAAACTGCTCACGCGCGCTGCGCTCCTCGCACGACACGAGACAGATTCCCTTTCCGTTGTTGCAGTAACCGCGCTCTTCCGTAGTGTCCGCGCGTTTCCGCGGCCAACAACTTCAGTTGCTCCTATCTCCCACTCGCACTTAGCAACCAACTCAGCGCCCGCTCAACAAACGGTCCGGCGAGAATGATGTTGCTCATCGAGTGTCCGCCCCACGGCACTGACCACTTCTCGATGCGCGCGCCGCCGGCAACGAGCAACGCGCTGTCGGCGGTGCGATAGCGGTCATCGGTGCCGCGTACAATTGCGAAACGGATCGCCGGTGGGGCCGCACGAATATTCTCGGCGACCGAAAAACTTCCCGGCTCTTCAGGTTCGCCGGACATCGTCAGATCCGAGACCGCCACCCGCAAATGCCCGCGAGCCCCCGGTGCGAGCAACAGTGCGCCGGTTAACCCAGGAATCGAACTGTGCGACACCAGCCAGCTCGCCACCTCGGCGCCGATCGAATGGCCGGCGACGATCACCGGCAGTGAATCGGCGTGCAGTTCCCGCCGCGCGCGCGACATCATCAGCACGACGCTGTCGGCGAATGCCCGCTCGCGGGCGGCGTTCTCCCCGGGGAGCGTGGCGTAGAACTTCTTCACGTCGAACCCGACGACGTCGTACCCCTCTCCCGCGAGTCGCGCAGCGAGTTCCTGATGCGCGCCCCAAAAGCCAATGTCGTTGCCAATGAAAAAGACGAAGGCCTTGGCTGCCTGCGTCGTATCGGTCGCCGGGTAGAAATACAGCGGCAGCGCTCGCATCGCCGAATCGCGCGGCGTGTACGGTGCCGCCGACGACCGCGGCCACGCGAGGTATCCGGCAATGGTCGCGGCGACAACCGCGAGCGCAATCGCTGCGCCGATCTGCCGCCGCGCGCGACTCATCCCGGCGGCCAGCCCATCGCGCGACCGCCGAGCAAATGCAGATGGAGATGATGCACACTCTGGCCGCCATCGGCGCCGGTGTTCATCACGACGCGATAACCGCCCTCGGCGATCCCCTCATCACGCGCGATCCGCTGTGCCATCGCCGCCATGTCGGCGACGATTGCCGGATCGGTGACACCATCGAGCGACGCGATGTGCGCGCGCGGAATCACGAGAATGTGCGTCGGCGCCTGCGGTGAAATATCGCGGAACGCCAGGCACGTCGGCGACTCGGCGACGAACTTCAGCGGAATCTCGCCAGCCGCGATTTTACAAAAGAGACAGTCACTCATCCGCACCATCCTCCTGAATGCCGCGCGTCGCGCCGGGAATTGCCGCGAGCGCCGAGCGCACGATGGCGAGGCCGGCGATCGCCGCGGTTTCGAAGCGGAGATTCGTGTGCACGAGCGAAACGGGACGGAAGCCAGCCTCCTTGAGCAGCGCGAGTTCGCTCTTTTCAAGCCCGCCCTCGGGGCCGACGGCAAGCGAGATGGGGCGCAGCCGTCCCATCCCGTGCTCTTTCGCCGAGGCGACGGCCTCGGTGATTAAGTCGGCGATCGGCTCGCCGCTCGCATCAAGGACGAGTCTCGGCCCGTCAGGGGTCGCCGCAATCGCTCGCTCGACTGTGGCATCCGGATAGACCGACGGCAGCCATGCACCGCGCGACTGCTCGAGCGCGCTCGCCATCCGCGTGACGATTTTCTGCTGGAAAATCGGCCCTTCGCCGCGCGGCGAGACACTCTTCGACCGCTTCCACATCACCGGCCGCCAACTCGTGGCCGCGAGCTCCGTCGCCTTCTCGGCGAGCCACAACATTCGGTCGCGATCAGCGATCGGCAGCAAGAGATGCACGGCCGGCGCGGGCTCGACGGTCGTCGCCATATCCACCTGCACCGCCGCGTGACGCTTGGCGAGTCGCACAAGTACACCTTCCCCACGCGCCCCGAGTCCATCGAGCAACCGCACGCGCTGGCCAAGTTCGAGGCGCAAGACGCGTATGTGATGCGCTTCGTCCTCACCGAGCGTGACGGTGTGCCCAACGGCAAACGTCTCGGTGCAGACGAAGGTCGGCATGCTCACGCCCGCGCGACTTCCACCGACCACCAGAGTTCCTCGTGGTCCTCATTCATCACCTGCCATCCTTGCTCCTCGAGCGCGACGAGCATCTCAGCGCGCTCTTCGAGGAGAATGCCACTCAGAATCACCCGCCCGTCCGGCGCCAGCGACTTCGCGATGATCGGCAACAGTTCGATGAGTGCCGACGAAATGATATTCGCCAGCACGACGCGCACCGGACCGACGAGCGGCAGCAGCAGCGCCGCATCGCCTTCGATCACCTTCACCTTGTCCGAG
Source organism: Gemmatimonadota bacterium (assembly GCA_043757365.1). Taxonomy (GTDB): domain Bacteria; phylum Gemmatimonadota; class Gemmatimonadetes; order Gemmatimonadales; family Gemmatimonadaceae; genus Fen-1231. The sequence continues at coordinate 8,652 of JAYVPN010000176.1, forward strand.
ACGCGATTGGCGACGACGTTCACCTCAGCGTTCGAAATCGCATCGTTGTCGAGTTCGATCGCGGCGACACTGCGCGCTCCAAGTTTCGCCGCGGCAATCGCCAATACGGCACTCCCCGCTCCGAGATCGGCGACGACGTCACCGGGGCGAATCACGTCCTGCATCAATCGCACGACGCCGCGCGTCGTCGGATGCTCGCCGGTGCCGAAGGCCATCGCAGGTTCGACGATGATCGTCGTCGCCGGATCGAGCCCGTCGGCGAGCCACGGCGGCGCGATCGTGAGATCGCCCAAGTGGTGCTTGCCTATGCGGTCGCGCCACATCACGCTCCAATCGACGGCCTCGACATCGGTCGACTCGAACGTTGCGCCGGCATCGACACGCCTTACGGCGTCTTCGTAGCCTTTCGTATCGGTCGCCGGCTCGAGATGCGTCACGAGATACTCAAGGTCTTCGTGCAGTCCCTTCGCGCCGGCGACAAAGAGCGCCTTGCTCACGACGGCATGCTTCTCGGGCGTCGAAGGGCGGACGGCGAGGCGAATCCAGAGATCGCTCAAGCGCCCAACGCTTCTTTGATACTCGCCCAGAATCCCTTTTCGCGACTCTGCGGAACCGGGGAATGCACTTTCGCGAGCTCGTCGATCACTTCGGCCTCCGCCTGCGTGAGTTCGGTCGGCGTCCAAATCTGGACCCGCACGTGCAGATCGCCGGTGCCGCTGGCATTCACGCGCGGCAAGCCGCGGCCGCGCAAATGAAAGACTGCACCGCTCTGCGTTCCTTCGGGGACGCGCATCGAAATCGGACCGGCCACACCGTGCACTTCTACGTCCGCGCCGCGCACGGCCTGCGGAAAAGTCACCAGTACTTCCGTATACAAATCTTCGCCATCGCGTTCGAAGCGATCGTCTTCCCCAACTTCGAACATCACGATGATATCACCGCGCGGCCCGCCACGCGAACCGGCGTTGCCAACACCGCGCAGCTGCATGTACTGCCCCGTCGCCACGCCGGCTGGGACCTTGATCGGAACGGAGTGCTCGCCGCGCTGACGCCCGTCGCCGCGGCACGCCTTGCACGGCGACGCAATCATCACGCCCTCGCCACCGCACGTCGGGCACGGCGCGACACTCACGAATTGCCCAAAGAACGACCGCTGTGCACGCCGTACCTCCCCGGTGCCAGCGCACGTCGTGCATCGGGTCGGCGACGTCCCAGGCTCGGCGCCCGCCCCCTTGCAGCTATCGCACGGATCGAGGAGTTTCGCCTTTACGGTCTTGCTCACGCCGGTCGCGACTTCGGCGAGCGTCAGATGGAGGTCGATCTTCACATCCTGACCGGGCCGCGGCCCCGACTGGCGCTGGCCACCGCCGCCGAACATATCGCCTAGCCCAAAGTCGCGCATGAAAATGTTGAGCGCGTCCGACAGATCAACGTGATGATACGCCTGGCCGCCGCTGCCGCGGAGCCCGGCCTCACCATACCGGTCGTACGCCGCGCGCTTCTGCGGATCCCGCAGCACGTCGTACGCCTCGGTGATCTCCTTGAACTTCTCTTCGGCCTCTTTCGAACCGCCGTTCTTGTCGGGATGCCACTGCATCGCGAGCCGCCGATACGACTGCTTCAGCTCGTCATCGCTCGCGCCCTTCTCGGCGCCAAGCGTCTTGTAAAAATCAGCCATTCAATGGATTCAGGTTCACGGTTAAGCGAGCAGTTCAGTCACGAGCGACGACGTATGCGTCACGAGCGCGATCACCTTCTCGTACGACATTCGTGTCGGGCCGATCACGCCAATGACGCCGGACAGACCGGCGGCATGGTACTCCGCCGTCACGACGGTGAGACCGCCGGGAAGCGAGTTGCCGTTCTCACTGCCGATGGTGATCTGCAATCCCGACGTCGCGCTCCGATTTCGCAGCAGCGTCGCGAGTTCGGTGCGAGTCTCGGTCAACTCAATCAATCGTCGCATCCGTTCCCCGCTCGCAAACTCGGGCTTCTCGGCGAGCAGCGACGCCTGTCCGAGCAGCACGGCGTCATTCGCATCAGGGATGGCGACGTCGAAGAGCGCGTCGCCTTCCTGGAGAAAAATATTCAGGAGCTCTGACGAACCGGTGCCGGTCGAGACATCCCGCAATCTCGCGCCGAGCGAGTTGCGAATATCGGCGAGCGAAAGCCCCGCGAGGCGTTCGTTCAGCACGAGCTGCACTTCGGCGAGCGCTTCGTCGGCGATTTCGCCGGGGACTTCGACGAAGATCGTGCGTACCGTTCCGCCGCGCAGCGTCAGGACCAAAATCAGCTTGGCGGCCGACAGGCGCACGATTTCGAGCCGTTCGAGAATCGTTTGGTCCAACTGTGGACCGAGGGCGACGCCAAGTTCTTGCGTGAGAACGCCGAGGCTTTGGGCGGCGCGCCGGAGGATCGATTCGATGGCGGAGCCGCCGGCCGATATTTCTTCGGCGAGGCGGATACGATCGGACGAACCGAGCGGGCGGACGGCCATCAACTCATCGACGTAGACGCGATAGGCTTTATCGGTTGGGATTCTGCCAGCGGAGGTGTGCGGGTGAAAGAGAAAGCCCCGTTCCTCGAGGTCGCTCATCGTATTGCGGATTGTGGCCGGGGAGACACCGAGTCCCGACCGTCGCGAGATCGTGCGTGAGCCTGCGGGCTCCGCAGTTTCGACGTACGATCGCACGATTGCCTCGAGAATCCGGCGTTCGCGGTCCGAGAGCTCCGATGATGCCATAAGTCCAATAAATCTAACGGCTTCGAGCGGAGGTCAAGTCGGCGGCGAGGGAGTCGAGTCGGAGCCACCCTTCTATTGAGAGGGTGACGCGGTTTTCAGCGACCGTGGCCCAGCCGTTGTCGACCCATAAATCGACGGTCGCGGTGTCTGAGTCGCGGAGTTCGAGTCCGTTGGTTGTGCGAAGTCCGAGGTAGACCAGTTCGGCGATTTCGTTATCGGCGTCGAGCAGTTCGGCGCCGCCGACCGGGTCTTCGCGGGTCGTTCGTTCGCGCCAGGCTTCGTATTCGCGTTCGTTCCAGCGCCGTTCGGTACCGTCGAACGAGTGGGCGGATGGGCCGAGTCCGAGGTATGGGACGCGTTCCCAGTACGATGAGTTGTGGCGGCTGTGATGGTTGGGGCGGCCGAAGTTGGAGACCTCGTAGTGCTCGAAGCCGGCCGCCGTCATAGTTGAGTGGGCGGCGAGGAACTCGTCGGCGTAGCGCTCTTCGGGTGCTTCTTCGACCTCTCCGCGGGCGGTCCATTTACCGAGCGGAGTGTGCGGCTCGACGGTGAGCCCGTAGAGGGAGAGGTGGGTGGGTTCGAGGGCGAGGGCGAGGGCGAGGTCGCGCTGCCAGTCGCGGTTGAGTTCGCTGGGGAGCGCAAAGATAAGATCGAGCGATATATCGGTGATGCCCGCCGATTTGGCGGCGTTGATCGCGGCAGCGGTTGAGGAGGCAGAGTGCGAGCGGTGCATCCATTCGAGGACGCGCGGATCGAACGATTGCACGCCAACCGACAACCGGTTGACGCCGGCGACGACCCAAGCGGCGGCTGATTGCTCGTTGATGTCCTCGGGGTTGGCTTCGATCGTGACTTCGGCGCCTTCGGCGAGTTCGAAGCCTTGTAGCGACTTTAATCGGTCAATAATACCGGATATTCCCTGAGCGCCGAGCTTGGATGGGGTGCCGCCGCCGAAGTACAAGGTGTTTAGTTTTGCGACATTCAAGATTGGGGCGCGTCGGGTGAATTCGGCGGCTACCGCGTCGATGAAATCGCTGACCGGGACGGTGCGCCGAACAGCGATGGCGAAATCGCAGTAGGAGCAGCGGCGGGTGCAGAAGGGGACGTGGATGTAGAGGTTGCGAGTTGTATTGGACATTTGGTCGGCGATCGGGCTTAACGACGCCTCGGATGAACGCGGAGAGTGCGAGAAAACGCTGGATGATAATGACTTAAAGTGATTTCTCAAATCATGTTAAATTAACCACTTACATATCACCATACAATAAATCACTTCTAGCTTTCCTGCGGAACGATCGCGACGGCTTGACTGCCAAAACCGGAAACTATTGCTGGGCGTTCCGGTGCCTCAGTCTCTCCGACTTCTACCGTCCGAGGGCCGGAAAAGGGCCGCTGGGACAGATGTTGCCGTCCGGGGTCACCCGAACCAGCCCCTTGAGCTCCAGGGTGCCGATCGCTTCGATGACTTGACGAACGGAGAGGCCTAGCCGGAAGGCGAGGGCGTCGGCGCTGCCTTCCCCTGCTCCGACAGCGTCGAAGACCCTCGTTTCCAGATATTCCAGTTCTGGCGCTCTTGCCGTATGCTTTCTCGACAGTCCCATCAAAGCGAGGGCGTCGTCGACCGTGGCGACGAACTGGGCGCCGTCCCGGAGCAATAAGTTCGAGCCGGCCGACCTCGGCGAATCGATCGGGCCCGGAATGGCGGCAACCGTTCGACCCAGCTCCAGCGCATGGGTCGCGGTGTTCACGGCACCGCTCTTGTATGGCGCCTCGACGACGACAGTCATTTCGGCAAGCGCTGCAATGATTCGATTGCGGCGGGGGAAGCATCCCGGGCCGGCGGGAACGCCTGGCTCGTGCTCGGAAACCACCAAACCACTCACCCCGATTTCGGCGTGCAGGCCACGATTCCCGGCCGGATAGGGGACGTTCACACCCGTTCCGAGCACCGCGACGGTCCGCCCCCGCGTCTCGAGTGCCCCGCGATGGGCTGCCGAATCAATGCCGCGCGCGAGGCCGCTCACCACGCCTACACCGGCTTCAACGAACGCCTTCGCCAGTTCGGCGGCCACGCGCACGCCGTAGGGCGAGGCATCACGAGTTCCGACGATCGCGACCAGCCGCTGACCGGCACCGACGATCGACGGATCCCCGATCGCGTACAGCGGATCGGGGGGCGCCTTCAGTTCGGTCAACTGTTCTGGATACCGGGCATCACCGCGCCCGAGGACGGTCACCAGCGCACTTACGGCGCCAGCGGCTCCCGGACGCGCAGTGCCGCGTCGGCCTTCTTGAGTTCGAGCAGTTTCCGCCACCAGGCATCCTTGAGCGCGTCGAGCCCCATGCGGCCGGGCGCGGAAATGGAGTACATACCGAATGCGCCCTGGGTCACGATCTCGGGCACATAGTCCTCACCCATCAAATCGAGCTTCGTAAACACCACGCAATGCGGCTTTTCCGCCAGCTCCGGCGAATAGCTCCGGATCTCGTTCCGTAGCTGATCGTACTCCGCCTGCCAGTCCATCGTGTCGATCGGAATCATGAAGGCGAGCACGCGGGTCCGCTCGATGTGCCGCAAAAACTTCAGTCCCAGTCCTTTTCCTTCGTGTGCGCCTTCAATAATGCCCGGGATATCGGCCACCACGAACGTCCGCGAATCGGACAGCTGAATAACGCCGAGGTTCGGCGCCAACGTTGTGAACGGATAGTCAGCGATTTTCGGCCGAGCGGCGGAAATGACCGACAGCAGGGTCGATTTGCCGGCGTTCGGTTGTCCCACGAGCCCGATATCGGCAATGAGCTTGAGCTCGAGCTCGAGATGCCGCTCTTCGCCTTCCTCGCCCGGCTGCCACTCGCGCGGTGATTGGTGCGTCGCCGTGGCAAAGAAGCTGTTGCCTTTGCCGCCGCGCCCACCCTTCGCCACGATGATTTCCTGACCGCTTTCGAGGATCTCGCCGATCACCTCGCCGGTCACGGAATCCTTGATTACCGTGCCGATCGGGACCGGCATCAGCACCGATTCCCCGCCCCGCCCGGTCATGTTCTGCCCCTTCCCATGATCGCCACGTTCGGCGACCCACTTATCGCGATAGGTGTAATCGAGCAGCGTCGCGAGATTGTTGTCGCCACGGATCGTGACGTCTCCGCCCTTCCCGCCTTCGCCGCCATCGGGGCCGCCCATCGGCTCCCGCCACTCGCGGCGAAATGAGGTACATCCGGAGCCGCCGGTGCCGGCGGTGACATGAACGACGACGCGATC
>JAYVPN010000177.1:0-14510 GCA_043757365.1 Gemmatimonadota bacterium
CTCTATCCACTCTTGATCGCGGGCGCGCGCCGCCTTCTCGGAACGGACCGGGCGGTCGAGACGTCGGTGGTCGCAGCGCTCAACGTCGGCATCGCGGCACTCGCTGCCATCGGCTACACTCAGCTGCTTCATGAACTCGACGAGCGAGGATGGTCGCCGCGCTCGTCGACGACCATCCTCGCCGCACGCGTGGCGGCGTGGAGCGCGTTCGCTGCGGTTGTGCTCCGCATAAGCCCAGTGACACTGCCGACCCCGGATTTGCTGGTCGTCGGTATCCAAATCTGGGCGGCGGCCATGCTCCTGCACGCGTCTCGCGCTGAGGCGCCCGGTCGTACGGCGCTGCTCAGCGGCGCCGTGCTTGGCCTCGGCTACCTCGTCAAGGGAGCGATGGTCGTGATCGGCGGGGCCTTCGGCATCGCGTTCTTCCTGCTGGTCGCTCCCCGTCCGCGCCGGCGTTTGGTCTGGGCCATGTCGCTCGGCGGGGCGCTCGTCGTCGCGCCGTGGTGCGTGCTCCTGTCGAGACACGAGGGCGCGCTCACGCTCGGATCCGTCGCGTCGCTCAATCTGGCGTGGTACGTTGGCGAGCAGTCGTCGCAGTACCCCGATCCGGACGCGATCGTCGCCGACACGCTACCGAATCGATTCGATCGCGACGACGCGGTGCCGGCCGTGTACCGGTTCACCCCACATCTGGTCGGAACGTATCCTCCGTGGACCGATCCCACTTGGTGGCATCGTGGGATCACGCCGCAGCCCACGTGGCACGGCGAGCGTTCGGTGCTCGCAGTCGGCACGGCCATGGTCTGGTCCGTCATGGTACTTCCGCTTCTGGCGTTGGCGCTGGCGGGGACACCGCCCGGCGTCGGGGATCCGACGATCGGGAGAGCGCTCGCGATGCTGAGTACGATCGCACTCGCACAACTGTTGCTGTACTGGCCCGTTCATTTCGAGACGAGGTTCCTCGCCGTCCCGTGGCTCTTCGCCTGGCTCGCGATTATCGGCACCGTCGCTCGCGCCGATCGATCGCTCCCGCGCGGCGTTCGCGCTGTCCCGGCCATCGTGCTGCTCGGCGCGGTGCTCGCCATACCACCCGGGCTCGCGTCATATCTCTCCTTGGCGGTCGCGGCGGTCATCGCGGCCGCGGTCGTCGTCATCGCGCGCCGTCGTCGCGAGCCGGTGCTGATGGCATGGGCACCACTTATTGCGCTCGCGCTGGTACCAGTCCTCACGATGATTCCGTCGCGTATTCGCGCCGGTGCGTCGCCGATCGAACGGCGCGATCGGACGACAGCGACGACGCTTCGCGCGGCAGGCGTCGCCGACGGCGATCTCGTGGCTTCGATCGACGCAACGTCGCCGGCGGGATGGGCGCGGTTGGGGCGCTGGCGCGTCAGCGGCGAGGTCGCGCGGAGTCGCGCTACACAATTCTGGCGGTCAAGTCCGGCGGAGCAGGAGCGCGTGCTCGGGGCGCTTCAGCGTTCGGGCGCACGCGCAGTCGTCGCCGTTTTGAAACCGGGGGTTGCGCCACCGCCGTCGTGGCAGACGGTGCCGGGGAGCACGGTTCTTATTCGTGTACTTGGTGTGCCTCCGCAATGATCCGCTCGGTGCGATCACGGGGTGCGCTCGCAGCGTTCTTGGCGACGTTGTGGACGCTGGCGTATCGCGGCGCGCCGACCGCATTCGACGAGTGGCTCGCGCTGCCGATTGCGCTCGAACGAGCGCGGCCAGGAACGTTCAACGACCGCGATCTCCTCGTGCGGGGGAGCGTCGAAGGACCGTTCCATTTGTACAAAGCCGCTTCGATGTTGTATCACCTTCCGCTGGACATTGACGTCGCTTGGTACGTCTTGCTCGCGGGCTCGCTCCTCGCGCTGTTCGCTTCCATCTGGCGGCTCGGTGCCGCACTGCAACTTGGGGAGTGGGAGCGTTGGGTCGTGGTGCTGGCGATCGCCGTGAGTCCGCTCTACCGTGGAACGTTGAACTGGTCGGCACTCCCAGGTCTGTCATTCGTCAGTTCGTCGGTTGCGCTACCGCTCGTACTCTGGGCGCTCGCGAGCGCGCTCGACGACGCCCCCGAAATGGCGCTGATCCTCTGCGCAGCGGCCTTCGACGTGCATCCATCGCTCGGGCTATGCGGAGGTGCTGCCGTTCTTGCAGCGTCACGATTCCGGCTTGTTCGGGGCCGTTGGACGCGTGCCCTGATCGGTGCCGCGCTTGTGGGAGGGCCGAATGTCGCGTACATCCTGATGCATCGCGCCACCGCGTTCGCTCCATTTACCGCCGAGTCGTTGGCCGTGATGCGCCAGTTCAGCTATCACGTGTTCGTCCGCGACCACTGGCGAGATGGCTATCCCTGGTTCGCGGCGGCACTGGCGCTCGCGCTCTTCGGCACCGATGCCACGAACCGTCGAGCCCGGCGTGCGCTGCTTACGGTCACGGTACTCGCCGTCGGCTGGATTGCAGCGATGAATCTCACGCCCTCGATGAGTCTGTTGCCGCTGTACCTCATTCGCGCTTCCCTCCTTGCCAAGCCGTTGCTCGTGATGCTCGGTTTGTCGACGCTGTTGTCGGCGCGCGGCGGCGGGCTCCGAAAGTCGCTCCTGTGGGGAGCGGCGCTGATCGCCGTCGCGCACCCCAATCCGGTCGTCGGCGAGGCCGCACTCTGTCTCGTCCTGGGCCTCGTGTTCGATGCCTCATCCGTTCGCGGGGCGCGCCCAGTCGCCGCCGTTGCACTGCTGCTCGCCACGGCGCTCGGCGCTACGATCATTGGTCGACACCTCGTTGCCCCGCACCTACTCGATGGCGTGACGGACGCGTTGCGCCTTTCGGTGATCGCCGTCGGCGGCGTCGGTGCGGCGGTCGCGTGGCGTCGCAGTGCACTGTCGAATGGTGCGCCCGTGGATCAGGTGGTGCCGTCTCGGCGCACCCTCGCAGCGCTCGCAGCGATTCCGATCGCTGCTATCGTGCTCTCGCGACCGGCCGGACGGGGCTGGCTGCCGGAATCTCCCGCCCGCATCGCGGCGCGACTGCGTATCACGAGGCCCCTGCAGCGTGAGGCGGGGGTCATGACCTGGGCGCGGGATAGCGCTGGCCCACAAAGTCTGTTCGTGATTCCGCCCGTCGCCGTCGAATGGGTCCGATTCCGTTCGGTAGCGCATCAAGGGGTCTTCGTGTCCGTGCACGACGTCAATCAACTGATGTACGTTCCGAACTTCGGGATGGAGAGCGTCTCCCGGCTGCGCCAGCTCGGCGTCGGCTTCACGGCACCTCACGAGTTCGACGACGCACCGTACGCCCACCCTACCTGTGCGCGACTCGCCGCCGTCGCCCAGTCGGGCGCGACCCACTACGTCGTCCCAGTCACCGGGACCATTCCAACCGGCGCCATCGTCGTGTACCACGATCGTGATTACAACGTCATCGATCTCGCGCGCCCATGCCGTACGGTGAACTCGCGAACCGGTTAGCCCACCACCCCGAAGTCCGCACGCAGTGTCGGAATCACTGGCCCGACGACGGCAGTGTCGTGTGCGGTGAGAGCGCGGGTCATGAGGAGGGGCGCGAAGCCGTCGCCTCACGCAGCAGCGCGATCACCGCGTCGCGAGCCGACAGCGCGTGCACGGGTAAAACCAGCAAATCGCCGGTCGCGGCCCACGCCAAAAGTGCTCGCACGCCATCCGCCTCGGCGCTCACGGTCGAGAGCACTGATTCCGGCGCTCCCGCACGCAACAACTCGGCGCGCAAGAGCGCCGGGACCTCACCGGGCACGCGACCACGCATGTAGCCGTCCACATCTTTCAATACGATGCGTGCCGGCCGCGCCTCCCACGCCGTGCGCGCGAGCGCACAAATCGCGTCGTCCTCGCGATCGCCGGCCTGACCGAGCAACAGACCGAGGCGTCCGCTCCCCCGCGCTGCCGCGGCGGCGTGCAACAGCGCGCCGAGTCCGTGCGGATTGTGCGCGTAATCCACCCACACGCGCACACCGCGCACATCGAACTGCTCGAGTCGTCCGGCGTTGTCGGCGTTGTCGCGGCCGAACGCGCGCAGCGTCTCATCGATCACGGCGCGTGATAGGCCCATCGCCGTCGCCACGTGCGCGGCGCCGACGGCGTTTGCAACATTGTGCCGCGCTGCCCCGCCGAGGGTCAGCGGCATCTCCGAAGGTGGCGGTGTGACGCGCCCCGCCTCTCGTTCATCAAACCACTCCACCCGGCCCGCAAACGTGCCTCGTGTATCGATGAGCGCCCGGTCATCGGCATTGAGCACGAGCACGCTGTCTGCGCCAAGTGCGTGCGCCACGCCAAGTTTCACCAGCGCCAGATCGCCGAGCGATTCGATACCGTAGCCGCCGAAATGGTCCTCGGCGATGTTCGTAACGATTGCGACGTCGGCGCGCGGGACGACGACGCCGCGACGCAGCATCCCGCCGCGCGCCGTCTCGAGCACTGCGGCCGTGACACGACGATCACGCAGCACCATCCGTGCGCCCGCCGGCCCACTCCAATCACCACGCTCCACGCAGACGCCGTCGATAAATACGCCGTCGCTGCAGCAGTAGCCCACCGTGTGCCCGGCGCGAGCGAGCATTGCGGCGACGAGACGAACCGTTGTCGTCTTGCCATTCGATCCGGTGATGAGCGCCACCGGAATCGTGCCGAGCTCGCCCCACGCGATGTCATCGGACTTCGGCAGTTCGCGCGGATGCCACGACCGACTCCGCACGCCGTAGCCCGCCGAGACGCCTTCGTCGTCAAACAGAAACGGCAGCCCTTCGTGAGCGGCACGATTCTGCAATGCGATTGCCGGCGGATTCGCGTCGGCCGCGAATGCGGCGCGCGCCGCGGCGATCGCCGACGACTGTTCGATCGGCAGCGGCGGCACGTCGGGCGCGTCTTCGCGGTAGATCGCCGCGGCGCGGCGTTCGCCGTCGGTGGCCGCAACCGTCCACGCCCACTCGTTCACAAGTGTGGCCGTCATGAGCGCATCGATCGGCGACTCGAACGCGAGAATCGCTCGGTCACGATATCGGTGAACCCGTGGCTCTGTCGCCCACCCGAGTGCGTGCGCCATCGCTCGCACACCGGCCCGCCACCGGTCCAGTTCGGCGTCGCCGTGCAAGGGATCGAGTGCCGCATCGAGGACCGCGCCTGGGCCGGCGGTCCAGACGTTCGGCCCGAACAATCGACGCGAATCGGTCCAGAGCGGCGGCGCGGCGTCGCGAGCTTCGAGGGACGCGGTCAGTCGTCGCTCTCGCGCGCGAGGCGCACGCCGCGCTCATCACGCACCAAACTGGCCAGGTCACGCACCGCGAGCTCGAGCGCCGGTTCGGTGGCAACAGGGCGTGGCACTGCATACTCGGCCGTGATCGGGCGAAGCGCGCCGTCGGCATGGAAGTTGACGATCTGTTTCCACGTGCGCGTGATCTGATCGCCGAAGATGAGCAACAGATCGCCCGTGCGCGCACGACGCAGGGCCGCGTCCACCGACCGCTGTTCTTCGGGAATCACGCTGATCTGTTCGTCACGCACCCCGCTCGCGCGCAGTGTGTCCGAGAGAATCCGCGGGACTTCATCGCCGTCGCGCCCACGCAGCGAATCGTCACGCCGGCAGTAGTAATGATCGAAGTGGCCGGCCACCGTCTGGGCGATCGCGCGAATGTCTTCGTCGCGCCGATCGCCGGGGCCGGCGAGTACGACGAGGCGCTGCCCCGTCACATCGAGCCGGCCGGCGAGGTCCGTCATCGCCGCGACGGCGTGCGCATTGTGCCCGTAGTCGAGAATGACCTTGAACGGATGCTCGTCGTACACGTTCGTTCGTCCCGGTGCCTGATAGAACGTTGTGTCGAAGGTACGGAGCCCCTGCCGGATCGTCTCGAGCTTGATCCCCATCGAGAAAGCCATCGCCGCCGCGAACATCGCGTTGTTCACGTTGTGCAGCGCGCGTCCTTCGATCGTGGCGGGAATCAAATGCGTCCACAACAATGGGATGTGCGCCCCCTTGTCGTAAATCGTGATCATCTGCCCGTTCACTCCGGTCTCGAGTGACACCGCTCGTCCGCCCGCGCGAATGTGCTCGCGCACGAGCTTGTGCGCCGGATCCATCGTCACGTAGCAGAGATTCTTCGCATCGGAGTACGCGGCCATCTTGAGGCAGAGCGGATCGTCGGCGTTGAGTACCGCCGTATCACGCGCCACTTCAACAACAATCCGCTTCACCTCGGCGAGCTCTTCGAGCGTGTCGATCCCTTTCAGTCCGAGATGGTCGGAGCGCACGTTCAGCACGGCGCCGACATCCACGTAGCGCGTCCCCATACCGGCGCGCAGTAGGCCGCCGCGTGCCACCTCGAGCACCGCGACATCGATTGACGGATCACTCAGCACCGTGCGCGTCGCCACCGGACCGGTCATATCGCCTTCGACCGTGCGCTGGCCATCGATGTACACGCCGTCGGTCGTCGTCATCCCCGGCGTCATGCCGCCCATTTTGCAGATGTGCGCGAGCATGCGCGTGGTGGTCGTCTTGCCGTTCGTCCCCGTCACCGCTGCGATCGGCACGACCGTCGGCGAGCCCACCGGGAACAGCATATCGATCACCGGCGCTGCAACGTCGCGCGCGCGTCCTTCACTTGGCGCACTGTGCATGCGAAAGCCCGGCGCGGCGTTCACCTCGCAGATGGCGCCGCCGTGCTTCTTGTACGACTCCGTGATATCCGGCGTGAGAAAGTCGACGCCGCCAACGTCCAGTCCGATCGCCTGGATCGCCCGCACCGCCATCTCGGCGTTGTCCGGGTGAATGATGTCGGTCACATCGGTCGCCGTGCCGCCGGTCGAGAGATTCGCTGTTGAGCGGAGATACACGAGCTCTCCGTCAGCCGGCATCGTCTCCGCCGTGTATCCACGTTTGTCGAGCAGTCGCTGCGCCTGTGCGTCGAGCTCGAGTCGCGTGAGCACTTTCTCGTGTCCAATGCCGCGCCGTGGATCACGATTTACGATCTCGACGAGTTGGGCGATGGTGTGCGCACCGTCACCCGTGACCGCGCCCGGCGTGCGGCGCGTCGCCGCAACGAGTATGCCGTTCACCACCAACAGGCGATGATCGTCGCCCGTGACGAAGCTTTCCACGAGCACTGACCGCGAGACATCGTGCGCCGCGGCGAATGCCGTGCGCACGGCATCTTCGGTAGTCAAATGAATGGCGACCGCGCGCCCGTGATTGCCGTTGTATGGCTTCACGACCACTGGATAGCCCATCCGTCGCGCGGCTCGTACTGCGGCGTCGGCGGTCTGCACGAGCTCCTGGTTCGGCACAGGCAGACCGAGCGTCGAGAGCAGTTTGTTGGTTTCTTCTTTGTCGCTCGCGAGTTCGACGGCGATGTGCGACGTGCGTCCGGTGACGGTCGCCTGAATACGCTGTTGGTACTTGCCGTAGCCGAGCTGCACGAGTGACTGATTATTCAGCCGGATCCACGGAATGCCGCGCGCTTCGGCCGCCTGCACGATCGAAGCCGTGCTCGGCCCGAGGGCGCGCCGCTGGGCGAAGCGAATGAAGACATCGCGCTCTTTTGCAAAGTCAAACGGCTCATCCGTCGCGGTGTTCGTGCGCAGGGCTACCGGGAGCAGCGAGTCAAGCAGACGCAGCGCGAGTTCACCGGCTTCGAGCCCTTCGTCTTTTTGCTCGTACTCATAGACGACATGGTAGACGCCAGGCTTCCCGGCGCCGCGCGTCTTGCCGAATGTGACGCGAATGCCGGCGACGTTCTGCAATTCGATCGCGACATGTTCGAGCACGTGACCCAGCCAGGTCCCGTCGTCTTCGGTCATCCGTCGGATGAGTCCGCCCGGCTCGCCGTACGAGCAGCCATGTTCGGCGAGTCCCGGCAGCGCCGCGAGCAGACCGTCCGTGAAGGCCGTGCCCAGCCGCGTCGTTGGCCACTCCTCGAGCGCGCCGAGATCGAGCTCGAGTCGAATGACGGGAAAATGCGCGTAGAGCGATGGACCCACATAGACCGACCGCTGGAGAATCCGCACCGTCTGTCGCTCCCTACCGCTTGCCGACTGCGAGTGCGCCAGCCGACGCCTCTCGCGAGTGCAGATTGAATGTGGCGCCGCGAATCAGCACGTGCATCGTCATACCGAGCATCGAGACCGGATCGTTCGGACCGGCCTGATCCATCGACGAAAACTTGAGCCGTTCGGCGTCGATCACCGTGAGCGTACCGCTGCCTTCGACTTCGATGGTGAGATCCGGGCCGATGAACGCGGCGGTATCCTCGTCGAGGCCGAGTCCGATCAGGAATGGATTGAACGCCAGCGCCGTGATCAGACGGCCGAGTCGATTCCGCTGTGTGAAGTGTTGATCGATGATCACGCGATTCGTAAGCCCCAGCCCGGGCGCAAGCGTCACCGAGCCGGCGTGCGGAATCGAATTGTCTTCACCGAAGGCGATCATATGCTCGGAAAGAAAACTGGCGCCGGCACTCGTGCCCGCGATGTGCACGCCATTGGCATTGAGCTCACGAAGCGTTCGTGCAACATCGGTCCCGCCGATGAACGTCGAGAGGCGCAGCTGGTTGCCGCCCGTGAGAAAAACGCCGTCGCACTCCTTCAGCTGTGCAATGCGTCCTTCCTCGTACGCATCGCGGCGCGTGTCGAAGTCGAGTACCGATACTTCGGCCGCACCGAGTTCGGTGAAGAGCACCTGATAATTGGCGCCCGTGTCTTCGAGTCGTGAGGCCGTCGGAATCACGAGCAATCGCGCGTCGCGTCCGCCGCAGAGATGCACGAAGCGTTCGAGAATGACGGGATTCTGTTCTTTCTGTTCGTGTCCGCCGATCGGGATGATATATCCGCGCTCGCCGCCGTCCGGCACCTTGGCCGGGCTCATGCCGCACCGCCGGTCGAGCCCGCAATGCCTTCAAAGGTCCCGCCGCGAATCGGCGTGCCATTCCGTACGTGCCACATCCCGTTCGCCATCACGTCCTGAACTCTCCCGTTCTCGTCGAGCACCACCAGGTCAGCGTCTGCGCCGACGGTGATGCGTCCTTTCTGCATGAGGCGCAGGAAGCGCGCCGGATTACTCGTGAATGCGGGGAGTACGCGTTCGAGCGGCTGTCCCGCGCGCAGCAGTTCGCCGATCGTCCGGGCGAGATCGCCGGGATCGCCGACTCCCATTTTTACGACGCGCCCGTCGGCATCGAACGATGGCAGGCAGCCACCGCCGTCGGAGCTCACGGTCACGCGCTCCGCCGGCGCCCCGGCGTCGAGATATCGAATCAGCGCATCGCTCGCCGACCACGCATCTTCGCCCGCTTCTACCGGAAACGCGGTGATATCCACATTGCTCCCGCCACGCGCGAGCGCAATCGCTTCTTCGAACAGCGCCTTGCGGCGGTTCACGTGGGTCGGATTGAAAACCGACGGCGGCAGTTCAGAACCGGCCATCGCTTCACGAATCAAAGTTAATCCGCGATCACCGTCGCCGATATGGAGATGCACGATGCCGGCTTTGCCGGTCATCAGTCCTCCGACGTGCGCCTCACTCGCGACGCGCAACAGTTCATCGAGCGTCGGTTGGCTCGAGCGATGATCGCTGATCGCGATCTTCACGCCGAGCATGCATTCGATGCTCGCGATGTCACCGCGCACCGAACCGGTGATCGTCACCGGAGGCACGTGGTAGCCTGCAGTGTAGCACCACGCCGAGAGTCCTTCGGCGCGCAAGCCGTACACCGCCGCGACGAGTTCGCGCGGATGGCGCGTCGCATCGTCGGTCCCCAAGAGGGCCACGACGCTCGTCACACCGCCGCGCGTGAAACGCGAGAGCGGGAGCGGCGGCACCTTGGTCTGCGGGCCGGCTTCGCCGCCACCGCCGGTGAGGTGGACGTGCGCGTCGATCAGGCCGGGTATGAGTCGCTGACCGCCGACGTCGTGGCGAGACACACCGAGTGCGGTCGAGATCGCAGGTTCGGCGTCACCCATCCAGACGATGCGGCCGGCAGCGATCAGCAGATGCTGGATGCCAAGCGGTTCGGGCGCGAAGACCCGGGCGTTGGTGACGAGCGTGAGCATGCCCGAAAGGTAGCCAACGGCAATCAATTGCGCGGGGTGGCGCAGCGGCGGTCTACAACTGTAATCTTGGCTCCTCACGAGCAACCCCGACGTTCGGAACTCCGACGACAGGCACCCGACGTGATTGAGATTCGACAAGCCGTTGTGCCGACCGAAGTCGACGCCGCTCGCAGGCTCTTCGAGGCGTACGCCGCTTCACTCGGAATTGATCTGGCATTCCAAGACTTCACGCGCGAACTGCAGTCGTTGCCCGGCGACTATGCCGCACCGCACGGCGCACTCCTGCTCGCGTGGCGCGCGGAACTGGCGATCGGTTGCGTCGCATTGCGCCCGTTCCGGTGGCCGCAGATCGCCGAACTGAAACGCCTCTACGTCGTCCCTGAGGCGCGCGGACTCACCCTCGGCGTGCAACTGTCGACGGCCGCGTTCGCGAGCGCGCGTCTGATCGGCTACGCCAAGATTCGACTCGACACGCTGCCGTCGATGGTGACCGCGCAGCGAATGTATGAATCGCTGGGCTTCCGCGAGATAGATGCCTACCGCTTCAACCCCGTCGACGGTACCCGATACATGGAACTCGACTTGACCGGCGAACGTCCACTCGCGTAGTCGAGCGTTCATACGGCGGTTGCACCGGACCTGAACCGCGCGAGCCGAAAGAGTGAGATGTCGTGCGCGGTGCGGTCGTGCAGTACCAGATCGGCACAGATTTCGCCGATGACGCTGCAGAATTTGAAGCCATGCCCCGAACACGGTGAAACCAGCAGTACGTTGGGCGCTCTTGGATCGCGGTCGATGATAAAATGCTCGTCGGGCGTGTTCGTGAACATGCAGGCACGCGACGACAGCAGTGCGCCGTTGGCGTCCGGGAAATACCGTTGCACGGCGGCCCTTAAAACTCCCTCATCCGCCGGATGACATGCGCGGTCGATCGTATCGGGATGTACCACCTCGAAACGATGATGGTACTTCCCGATCTTGAAACCAGGCACGCCGTACTCGGGAAATCCATAGTACCGCCCCTCCTCGGCGTCGAGCACGAACACTGGAAATTCGGCAGGCGCGAACGCCGTACGATGCGCGATCTCAAACCAGCCGAGCACTTGCCGCTCCGGCGTGAGGAGAGCGCGCAGTGGCGATGCGAGTTCTCCCATCCACGGCCCCGCCGTGAGCACGAGCTGATCACTTTCAAACGTGCCGTGATTCGTGTCAACGCGCACGCCGGCGCTCGTCGCGTGATAGCCGTGCACGCGAGTGTCGGTGCGGATCGTTGCGCCGAGCGCCGCAGCGCGCGCCGTGTACGTCGTGATGCATCGTTCGGGCGTAAGAAAGCCCGCGTCGGGCTGGTACACCGCCCGCGCGTTGGCCGCAGGGCACCAGCCGGAAAATCGGGCCGCGAGTGATCGCGCATCGAGCACGTCGTGTGCGAGATCATGCTCGCGGCAACTGCGCAGCGATCCCTCGAAGACTTCGCTTCCCTCCCACCCGACATCCAGACCGCCCGTCACGTGGAGCAGCGACTCACTCAACCCCTGTTCGAGCTCGCGCCACAGTTCGAATGATCGGCGCAGCAGCGGGACGTACGACGGATGCTCGAAGTACGCGAGACGGATAATACGCGTCAGTCCGTGGGACGAGCCGAACTCGTGGCCCGGCGCAAACTGCTCGAGTGCGAGGACGCGCAGGCCGCGCGACGCGAGCTGATACGCCGCGGCGCTGCCCATCCCGCCGACTCCAACCACGATGACATCGTAGACGGCCATTCGGAACGCTCCGGAATTGCACGAAACAAACGACGGTGAGAGCGACGCTGTCAACCAGCGCGGCCGTCACCGTCGTCCGATCACCGGGAACTCGGTGAGACTAAGCCAAATCGAACCGATCCGCGTCCATCACCTTGGTCCACGCCGCCACGAAGGCGTGAACGAACAGCTCCTTCGCGTCGTCGGCCGCATACACCTCGCCGAGCGCCCGCAACTGTGAATTCGAACCGAAGATCAAATCGACGCCCGTCGCCGTCCACTTTACGTCGCCCGTGACGCGATCGCGCCCTTCAAATAGCTCGCCGGCCGGCGTCATCGGCGACCACTTCGTGCCGATGTCGAGGAGATGCACGAAGAAATCATTCGTCAGCATTTCGGGACGATCGGTGAATACGCCGTGCTTTGACTGTCCGTGGTTGGCGTTCAGCACACGCAGCCCACCGACGAGCGCCGTCATCTCTGGCGCGGTCAGCGTCAGCAGCTGCGCCTTATCAACGAGCAGCGCCTCAGCCGAAACCGTGTACGCCGTCTTCTGATAATTCCGGAAACCGTCGGCCTGCGGCTCGAGCATACCATACGAATGCGTGTCGGTCTGCTCCTGCGACGCGTCCATGCGGCCGGGCGTAAACGGAACCGCCAATGCGACGCCGCCCTTTTTCGCCGCCGTTTCCACCGCGGCGCAACCGCCGAGCACGATGAGATCGGCGAGCGAAATCTTCTTGCCGCCCTTCTGCGCGGCGTTGAACTCGCCCTGAATCTTCTCGAGCGCGCCGAGCGTCTTCGCCAACTTCGCCGGCTGATTCACGTCCCAGTCCTTCGCCGGCGCGAGGCGAATGCGCGCGCCGTTCGCGCCACCGCGCTTGTCCGACCCGCGGAACGTCGACGCCGATGCCCATGCGGTCGAGACGAGCGTCGCGATCGAGAGTCCCGACGCGAGCAGCGTCGCCTTGAGCGTCGCGATGTCCGACGCATCGACGAGCGGATGATTCACCGCCGGAATCGGATCCTGCCAAATCAACTCTTCCTTCGGCGCGAGCGCGCCGAGGTAGCGCGTGCGCGGCCCGAGGTCGCGGTGCGTGAGTTTGAACCAGGCGCGCGCGAACGCGTCTGCGAGTTGCGCCGGATTCTCGTGGAACCGCTTCGAGATCGCGAGATAGGCCGGATCGGTGCGCATCGCCATGTCGGCGGTCGACATCACCGGTGCGTGACGCTTGTTCGGATCATGGGCGTCGGGGACCGTCGTCGCGGCCGCGGGATCGGTCGGCGTCCACTGCTGCGCGCCAGCCGGACTCTTCGTGAGCTTCCACTCATAACCGAAGAGCGTGTCGAAATATCCGCCGTCCCACGTGATCGGGTTCGGCGTCCACGCGCCCTCGAGGCCGCTGGTGGTGGTATCGACACCCTTGCCGCTACCGAACCGGTTGATCCAGCCGAGTCCCTGCTCCTCGATCGCAGCACCTTCGGGCGCGGGCCCGACGAGCGCTGGGTCGCCGGCCCCATGCATCTTGCCGAAGGTGTGGCCGCCGGCCGTGAGTGCGACGGTCTCCTCATCGTTCATCGCCATGCGCGCGAACGTTTCGCGAATATCCCGCGCCGACCCGAGCGGATCGGGCGTTCCGTTCGGCCCTTCGGGATTCACATAGATGAGTCCCATCTGCACCGCAGCGAGCGGCTGCTCGAGTTCACGGTCGCCCGTGTAGCGCTTGTCGCCGAGCCACTCGGCTTCGGCTCCCCAATAAATGTCGGACGCCGGCTCGAAGACATCCTCGCGCCCACCGGCGAAGCCGAAGATTGTGAAGCCCATCGACTCCATCGCGCAATCGCCGGCAAAGATCATGAGATCGGCCCACGAAAGTTTCTTGCCGTATTTTTGTTTGATCGGCCACAGGAGACGGCGCGCTTTGTCGAGGTTGCCGTTGTCCGGCCAGCTATTGAGCGGCGCGAAGCGCTGCGTGCCGCTCGACGCGCCGCCGCGGCCATCGGCCGTGCGATAGGTGCCGGCGCTGTGCCACGCCATCCGAATAAAGAGCGGGCCGTAGTGCCCGTAGTCGGCCGGCCACCACTCCTGCGACGTCGTCATCAGCGTGAAGAGATCCGTCTTCAGCGCCGCGAGGTCGACCTTCTTGAACTCTTCGGCGTAGTTGAAGGCCGCGTCCATTGGCGACGACGTCGGTGAGTTTTGATGGAGGATCGCGAGGTTGAGCTGATTGGGCCACCAGTCGCGGTTCGAGGTGCCGCCTGCCGACGTTGGTGTGCGCGCCCCGTGAATCACCGGGCACATGCCCGCGGTATCGACTGCCATAGTGCTCTCCGATCTGAACTGCGTTGAGTTTTATATCGTGCGGGCCACTGTCAGGTAAATGATCCGGGAGACGATCCGGTTTCATCGCTGGCGAATGGCGCGCTATCGTGGCGAAAGATAGCCGCTCGCAGGGCGGGTCGGCCGCTAAGAATTCGATTTCGTCCAGATTAGAATGACCCCGCAGCCGGACATCTGCTGCTGGTACTGGCCGGGCGTCGTCGCGTCGGAGTACACCTCGATTCCGGCAAGGTCCCTCAGTTCCGCGAGATTGTCGATGTCATCGGCGCTCAGTTCGCGCATCGCGAGACCGTTGAAGTAGATCGCAGGCTGGCACCATCGGCCGCCGATGCCCCGCATCAGCACGAGGCGCTCTTC
>JAYVPN010000178.1:0-46421 GCA_043757365.1 Gemmatimonadota bacterium
GCGGGCCCAAACCCCCCCCCCCCCGCTTCGTGTATCCGGCTTCCGAAGTCAGCGAGCCGCGCTCGCACCCCGCTCGGTCGGCAACCAGTAGACGACGAGGAGGAACAGCACGCCCATCGCCACCGCCACGACTGTTGCCGGCGCATGCAGCACATCGGCGAGCGTAATCTTGCCGAGTACCATCAACTTGTTCATCGGCGCCACGATCGTCGTAAAGGCTAGCGTGAACACGAGCGCACCGACGACGCCGCCGAGGATTGCCCAGATCGCGTCTTTGCGCCCTTCGCCGAAGCCGACGACGCACGTGCCCGGACAGTAGCCGCCGAGCCCGAAACCGACGCCGAAGACCAGTCCGCCAACGAGAACCCCGACGACATACGTCGGCTTAATGTCGAAATGCATCGGCACGACGAGATCGAGCAAGTACGCGAGTATCGCGCCGACGCCGATGGTCGTCGCCATGAACTTGATGACCGAGAGATTCTCGAGACGCAGATTGCGCGCGATCATTCCGGGCGACGACGCGCGCACGCGCTGAATCAGCGCGCCCATCGCCACGCCGACGAGCAGAGCATAGAAGCCGGCCATATCAGTTTCCTCCGCGCTGTAAGAGTTTGGCGGTGACGATGCCAGCGGCAAACACACCAGCGGCGAAGATGAAGCCGCTCACCGAGAGTTGTGTGATACCCGAGATGATGTGTCCGCTCGTGCAGCCGCCGGCGATCCGCGCGCCAACGATGATCAGGAATCCGCCGAAGAACGCGTCGCGATAGCGTGCGAAGGTCGTCTTCTCGCCCGCGTGGACGTGCTCAAGCGCTGGATTGGCGTCGTGATTGACCCGCGAGGCGATGAAGCCACCGATGAGAAGGCCGATCACGAGGAACGTCTCGGGCGAGAGCAGCGTCCCCATCTTCACGAGGTACGGATTTGCAGCGGCGTAGTCCGGCGTGACGCGGCGCAGAATCGCGCCGATAAATCGCGGATATGTCCCTGATACGCCGATCGGTCCCCACAGGAAGATCGACGCGGCGCTTACGACGCCAAAGATGATTCCGAGTCGCGCCCACGACGGGAGCCTACTCTCACCAACGATGACGAGCGGCGGGGCTACAGATGCGGGATGACTCATGAAACCTCCGTGGATTGATGGGGGCGCGAATGCGCACCCGGTGTCGAACGTGCTATTTCAGCTCCGCGCCGCCGCGGCGGGTATCGGGAACGAAGCGGTCGTGGTACGGCATCTTCACCTGCATGAGCGACGCCGAATCCAGTACAGCGTCGGCGGCAATCACCTTGTTGGCGGCGAGAAGGTAGGCCGTGAGGGCATACACTTCGTCGTTGGTAAGCGAGCCCGGTGCCGGGTGCGGCATCGCCCGTCGGACGTAGTCGAATACGGTCGTGGCATACGGCCAGTAGTTGCCGATGGTCTTCGTAATTTTGAAATCTTTCGCGAACGGAAACTGCTCGCCCGCAGGGTCGCGGCCGATCAGCGCCGGGTACGCGGGCGGTAGTCCCTCGCCCTTCGTTCCGTGGCACATCTGACACTTCTGTTGGTAGAGCATCGTGCCTGTCGCAACCGATCCGTGGCCGGTCGGAAGTCCGTGTCCGTCGGGTCGCACGTCGGTGTCGAGTGACGCGATCTCTGTGGGCGTCGCGCTGCGTCCAAGCTCGTACCGCGCGGTCGTCGTCTCGCGGTCCGCGCGACATCCTGCCGCCGCGAGGGCAGCCCCGACGACCACGAGCATCGCCAGCTGCGCGCGCATTAGGTAGCTCCGTGAAAGAAGACCCGGCCGTCGGCCGTCACGCGCCAGCCAGCGATGGCATTGAAATGGAAGTCTGTACCGATGCCACGCACCTTCACCAACGCGGCACGCGTCGGCTGTACGTAGCCGGTCTCGTCCGTCGCTCGGGACAGCATGGTGCTCTCACGTCCATCCCATCTCCACGGGAACATGAACCTCACATGCGCTTTGCTGAGTAGCGTGCCTTGAAGCTCCGCGTCGCGCCAGGCGCCGCCGCCATCCGTGCTAATCTCGACGCGACGGATCACGCCGCGTCCGCTCCAAGCGATCCCGCTGATCGGCCACGACCCTTTGGTGATCGTTGCTGGAAATGAGAGCGATGTGATGATCGATTTCGCGTCGAGATCAAAACTGAACTGCCGTGCCGTGCCGTCAGGAAGCGGATCGGTGTACTTCGATGTCTCCCACCGCGTCATCCACGGCGCGGCACCAACCTCGATGCGCCGCAGCCACTTCACGTTGGCGTTTCCTTCCCATCCGGGAACGAGCAGCCGCAGGGGAAAGCCCTGCTCCGGGCGCAGCGGTTCGCCATTCTGCGCCCACACAACGAGTGCATCGTCCATCGCCTTCTGCATCGGGATGGAACGCGTCATGAGACAAGCATCCCCGCCCTCGGCGAGAAACCAGCTGGCATTGGGCTTCGTGCCCGCCTCAGCGAAGAGCTGCTTGAGCAGGACGCCAGTCCATTCGCTCTGCGCCGTCATCCCGGCCACCTCCTGAGCCGTCATCTCGGGCTTTGGTTCACGATACGCCGCGCGGCCATTGCCCGAACATTCGATAAAGTACGTCCGCGTGACCTGCGGGAAGCGCTTGATGTCCTCCATCGAAAAGACCATCGGCCGCTCGACCATGCCGTGCACCATCAATGAGTGCCGTGCCGGGTCGATACTCGGAACGCCGGCGTGATGACGTTCGAAGTGCAGATCGGCGGGAGTGATCGTTCCGGTTAGCTGATGCAGTGGCGTCAGCGAGCTGCCAGTGACCGCGCCAGTCGGAGAGCGCACGGCGGTGACGAAACGCGACCGCGAGCCAACAGCGGAGGTCGGCGCGCCTTGTACTTTGGTCGGATCGACAGGAATCGGCGGTAGCGGGGCGGCGAGCTGTTGCGCGATCGCCGTCGTCGGAACGCCGCCGAGCACCACACCGCCGATCACACCCGCCGCGCCAGCCAGCAGTTCGCGTCGCGACAAATCGCGATCTGTCATTGGGCGCCTCCACTCCGGAGCACGCTCACGGGATTTGGCACGAGCGCGTTCGGCGTCTTCGCGCGGGGCACGAGCGCGTTCGGTGGACGGTGCGGCTGATGTCCCTTCGTCGCGTACGGCACATCGGCGGGCGCTCCGCCCGACGGCCAATCAGATTCCTTGCCCGGCGAATCGGGGCGCGGATGTGAATTGATGAACGCGGAGACGTCGAATGCTTCCTGCGGAGTGAGCGTCCCCGGCGCGGTCTTCGGCATGTTGTGCCAAACAAAGCTTGCCGCGCGCTCCTCGCGCGCCATCGACGCACCAATCGAGTACGAACGCGCCCCCCACAGTGGCGGGATCGGGCCGTTGCCGCTCCCGTCCTTTTGGTGACAAACCACGCAGGTTGCCTCGTACTTCGCCTGTCCGCGCTTGAGGTCACCGACCAGCGTGTCCTTCATGGAAATGAGACCGTCGGTTCCGGCGATCTTCATGCCGACGGGGACATCATGCGAGATAAAGGCGAGGTACGAGAGGATGTCGACCATCTCTCGGCTGCCCACAGGAATCGCGTTGCCGGCGAGAGAACGCGTGAAGCAGTAGTTGACGCGGTCGGCGAGGGCGATGACCACGCCGCTGCGCGGCATGTACTTGGGAAATCGCGCCTGCGAGCCGGTCAGCGGAGCGGCCGAGGGCTTGAGTCCATCGTCCTGATGACAGCTCGTGCAGCGGAGACCCGATGATACATAGGTCGGGAGACTTTCAGGCGTGAAGCGCAGCAGATAGAGGCCGCGCTTGATGCTCTTGCCCAGAGAGTCGGTGGGAATTTGCGCTTCACCGGGCGGTCGCCATGCGGATTCATCGAAGTGCACGGCAGAGCCGGAGCTCGCCTGCTTCGCGACCTCTGGCGCACCGCGGCCACATGCTCCAACAGCCAGTACGCCGAGGGAAACAGCGATCCGGACACGACTGATAAGACCGGCAGCGTGTGACATGACGGGTCTCCTAGTGTAAACAATTTCCTAACTAACTATATAAGCATATCGTTCTGTCCGCTAGCCTGATTCCCATTGCGAGATGGGAATGCCGGCAACGACTGGGCGCCGGAGCGCATCACACTTCACCGCGTCGCAACCTCGACCGTTTACCGCACAATTCAGCCGATCGCCGTCAACTCCGCGACAGCATCGGCGACGATTCCCGGCGCGCCGGCGCCGGCGACAAACAGGAACTCCCGGTTCATCGTATGGCTGACTTTCCCGACCTTGTTTCCCGCGCGGTCGTGAATGCCGATCTTCGCCCCAACGTATCGCTGAAAATCCACCGGCACCGCCGCCACGTCACCATGCGACGACTCGAGTAGTGCCACGATCGCATCGTACGAAAAGTACCCTTCATTACTGAATGACACGATTAGATGCTGCGCCGGCAGCGTGCGTACGAGCGACTCGAACGTGCTCCACGACTTCGCCTTCACGTTGTAGTCACTTTTCGTCTCGCGGCAGTCCACTCGCTTCTTCGCCACGCCGTATGCCTCGGGTGCGTCGTTCTTCACGAGCGTCTCCCAGACATGATAGTTCGAGTAGTACGAGTGCTGATTGTACGGCGGATCGAGATACGCGATATCGACCGGTTCCATCGTGCGCGACAATTCATTCGCGTCCAATCGCAGCGCGACGCCGCGCCCGGCAATCAGCGCCGGCATCTTGAGCTCCAGCAGATTGAACGACCGCGGCGCCCACGTCTTCAGGTACGCCATCTGCAGTCCGGTCGTCGAGTCGACTTTGTCGGCGGCGAGCAACAACGACGTCAATAGAACCGCGTGCTCTTCACGACTGCTCGCGATCCGATCGATCTCGGAACGAATGGCGTCGATGCGGCGACCGTTGAATGGCTGAAAGTAACGCGATGCTTCACAGAAGGTCTTCGTGACATAACCGTCGACGCCGGGAAGCGCATTCAGATGCACAATCTTCGCCGTCGCCGACTCGACGAGCCGTCCATCGGCGCCGTCCGCTTCAATGAACGCGGTCGCCAGCACCTCCGTGTACGACGCGAGGTCGTTCGCCGTAACGAAAAATCCCTCACGCTTCAGC
This sequence comes from Gemmatimonadota bacterium, assembly GCA_043757365.1. GTDB lineage: Bacteria > Gemmatimonadota > Gemmatimonadetes > Gemmatimonadales > Gemmatimonadaceae > Fen-1231. The sequence continues at coordinate 5,083 of JAYVPN010000178.1, forward strand.
ACCTGGGCCACACGCGTCGTACCGCTGAACACATCGCACGTCGTCTGTGCCCCGGTGCGCGCGCGTATCGCGCGCGCGAGCGAGCGGATCCGCGGCACGAGCGTCCGCTTCGAACCGATGTACTTGATCACCCCGACGCCTGCTCGATGCCTTCTTTGTACAGGCGGTCCGCCAGCTCCTCGAGCAGCCCGCGGCCATCGAGCTCCATCCGCCACGTGCCGGGAATCGCGTGCACACCGTACCACGCACCGGCGAGTTGACCATAGAGCGCGCCCGCCGACGCCGAGCCTCCAAGGCTCGTCGCAAGCGCGAGGCCATCGGCGAACGTATCACCGCCGTCGAAGGCCCAGAGTGCGCCCGCCAACGGCTGCGAGGCCGGACCGGTTTCCTGTACCTCGGGCCGCTCGGCACGCCAATAGCTCCCGCCCGCCACCGCGTCGATGTCCGCCTGCAACGGCTCCTTCTCGAAGAACGCAGGAATCGGTGAGTAGCGCGGCATCAGCAACTCGTCCTTCGGCACGCCAGCGAGTGCACCGATCATCAGTCCAGCGAAATACCGGCACGCATCGCTCGCTCGTAGCGATGCCGTGGTCGCGACCGAACTCTCGCCCGCGCGACGCATCGCCGCGCGCGGGTCGGTCGCATAGTAAAGCGGAACGACCCCGACCCGAAGCAGCGCGCTGCGCTCGTCGTTGATCAGCGCCGCATCCAATGCATCGGCCCGGCGGCGGATATCCACCGCGTCCACGCCATGAAAGTCGAGGAGACTTTCGCCAAGCGCGATCGCCATCGATGCGATCCCCTGCGAACCTCGTGTCGTCGCGGACGCGCCCGCGGTCGAGCCGGCACGCGACTCCCCAATGGCAAGGCCGACGAGCGCGCCGTGTACGCGCTCGCGCAATGTCACCGGATGCCGGCGCTCCTGGTGCTGTCGCTTCACCGCGTCACCGACCGCGAACGCTCGAGCGCGATCAGTTCACGACGAAGAATCTTTCCCGACGCCGACTTGGGAATCTTTTCCACGAACTCCACTGCGCGCACCTTCTTGTACGGGGCCACCAGTCCGGCGACATACTCCATCAACTCTGTCGCCGTGCATTCGCCTTTTCGAACGACGAACGCCTTAGGAATCTCGCCTGCGGACTCGTCCGCCGCCGGAATTACCGCCGCATCACCCACTGCAGGGTGGGTGAGCAGCACCGCTTCGAGCTCCGCCGGCGCTACTTGGTACCCCTTGTACTTGATGAATTCCTTCAGCCGGTCGACGATGAAAAAGAAACCGTCCGCGTCCGCGTAGCAGACGTCGCCGGTGTGCAACCACCCGTCGGCATCGATCGCCGCCGCCGTCGCTTCGGGATGATTGAGATAGCCGAGCATCACCTGAGGGCCGCGAACCAGCAACTCGCCGCGCTCGCCCGGAGCGAGGTCAGCCTTCGTCTCGATGTCCACGATCCGGCACTCGGTGTTCGCCACCATCAGCCCCGCCGAACCGGGGCGCGCAAGCGTCGGATCCTCCGGCGTGAAGTGCGTGACCGGACTGGTCTCGGTCATGCCATATCCCTGCTTCACCATGCAGCCATTCAGCCGCTCGCTGCACGCGCGCTCAAGATCGGCGCTCATCGGCGCGGCGCCGGAGTTAATCATCTTCAGCGAACTCAGATCGTACTGCGCGATCATCGGATGCTTCGCCAGCGCCAGCGCAATCGGCGGCACGACATACGCCCCGCGCACCTTGTAGTCCTGCGACAACTGTAGATACTGCGCGAGATCGAACTGCGGCATCGTGACAACGCACGCCCCCTTCCGAAGCGTCATGCACTGGATCACCACCATTCCATAGATGTGGAACGACGGCAGCACGCCGATCGTGTGATCACCGGGTTTCGCCGGGTCGATGAAATCGCACTGCGCCAGGTTCGCCACCAGGTTCCGGTGCGTGAGCATCACCCCCTTCGGCAGTCCGGTCGTCCCGCTCGAATACGGAAGCGCCACGATGTCCGCCGACGGATCGATCTCCACCGACGGGGGCGTGTCGCCGTGTGCCAGCAGTTCCGCAAATGGCGTGCAGCCGGTCGCCTCGCCGAACACGAAGACTTCGATCCCGCCCACGTCCGCCGCCGCCTGCAGCGCATTCGGCGCCAGCGACGGCGCGGTCACGATGAACTTCGCCCCTGAATCGCGCAGCTGCTTCGCCAGTTCCGACGCGCCATACATCGGATTCGCCGTCGTGTTCATGCCGCCGAGTGATGCCACGCCGAAAAAAACGGCCGAGTACTCAGGGACGTTCGGCGAATAGATGCACAGGCAGTCGCCATGGCCGAAGCCGCGAGCCGCGAGTCCGGCCGCCACCTGGCGAATGAGCGTCTGCAGCTCGCGGTACGTCACCACACGACGTGTTGGCCCTTCGATCAGCGCTGGATGATCCATGAACTGATCGGCGTGTTCAAAGACGAACCGGTTCAACGGTACGTTCGGAATCTCGACGTCGGGGAACCGGCTTCGCAGGATCGTCACGTCGCTCGCTCTGCTTGATGGGGGGACGATGGAAATAGCACCCTGCGCGCTGATCGGCAATCTCACCGGGCGACAGCGATAAACGCGTCGACACGCGGGTCCTGCTTTCCCATGCGTCCCCCAGAGTTCAGGGCTCAACGACTCGACGCTAATATGCACCGCATTCATTACATTAGAAATCAGCGCGGCAAGCCCTGCGATCCGCGCCTCACCGTTGTGCCTCACCATTGAGGAATCGTATGCGCATCACGAAAGTTGGTGTTGTCGGCGCCGGCGTCATGGGGCACGGCATCGCCGCGCTCTGCGCCTCCGCCGGACTTCCGGTCATTCTCCTCGATATCCCCGGATCGGACGACCCGAAGTCTCCCGATCGCTCGGCACCGGCCAAGAACGGCCTCGTCAAAGCGCTGAAGAACAAACCCGCTGCCTTCATGGACAGCGATCGCGCCGCCCTCATTACGACGGGCAACACGGCCGATCACCTCGAGCTCCTCGCTGACTGCGACTGGATCTGCGAAGTCATCATCGAGCAGCCGAAGCCGAAGCAGGAACTCTTCGCAAAAATCGAACAGATCGCCCCGCACGCCATCGTCACCTCGAATACGTCGGGAATTCCGATGGCGATTTTGCTCGAAGGACGCTCGGAACGATTCCGCAAGCAGTTCTGCGGCACCCACTACTTCAATCCGCCGCGCTACATGCACCTCCTCGAGATCATCCCGACGCCCGACACGGCGCCGGAGGTGCTCAGCGCGGTACGTCATTTCCAGGAACGCATTCTCGGTAAGGGCATCGTCATCGCCAAGGACGTTCCGGGCTTCGTCGCCAACCGCCTCGGCGTGCACGGCATGGTCGTCGCCGGTCGCGCGATGATGGAACACGATCTCACGATCTCCGAAGTCGACACGCTCACTGGCGCGCTCATCGCCCGCGCGAAAACCGCGACCTACCGCACCGGCGATCTCTCGGGCATTGACGTCCTCGTCCACGTCAGCAAAGGACTGAGCGACACGACCGGCGAAGATCTCTCTCTCGCACCGTGGATTCACGAACTCGTGAAAAGCGGACGCCTCGGCGACAAAACCAAGGCCGGTTTCTATAACAAGCAGGGTAAGGACATCCTCACTCTGAATTGGAAAACGCTCGAATACGAAAATCAGGGCCGCTTCTCGACACCCGAGATCGACGCGCTCCTCAAGCTCAAGCCCGCCGAGCGCGTGAACAAGGCGAAGGATCTCCCCGGCAAGCACGGTAATTTCATTCGCCAGATTCTTCGCGAGCAGTGCTACTACTGCCTCTCGCTCACGCCGACACTCGCCTACGATCTCGCCGCTGTCGACCGCGCGCTCGAGTGGGGTTACGGCTGGGAGATCGGACCGTTCAAGGTGATGGACGCCCTCGGTCTCGACTGGCTCCGCGCCGAGTTCAAGCGCGCCGCACTCGCGGAGCCCGCACTGCTGAAGAACGCCGGCAAGTCATTCTATGAAGGTGCCGGTGAAGCGATCACACTCGCGACCGCCGAAGGCCCGCGCGTTCCGCTGCCGAAAATTCCCGGGCAGATCATTCTCGCCAATCAGCCGATTGTCGACGAGAACAAGGAAGCGCGCCTTCGCGATATCGGCGACGGCGTCCTCTGCCTCGAGTTCTGCGGCAAGATGAACACGCTCGGCCCTGGCGTCCTTGAAATGGTCGCCCGCTCGATCGATCGCATCGCCAAGCAGAACTATCATGGCCTCGTCATCGGCAACGATGATCCGCGCACCTTCAGCGCTGGTGCAAATCTCGGCGCCTCGGCCGGCGCCGCAGCCGCCGGCGACTGGAAAACGATCGAAGCCGCGGTCAAGGCGTTCCAGGACGCCGTGATGAGTGTGCGTCGCGCGCCGTTCCCTGTCGTCTCGGCGCCGTTCGGTCTCTGCCTCGGCGGCGGCGTCGAGTTCTCTCTCCACGCCGATCGCATTCAGGGTCACTCCGAGCTCTACATGGGCCTCGTCGAAGCCGGCGTCGGCATCATTCCGAGCGGCTGCGGCACCAAGGAACTGCTCTTCCGCTTCACCGACGCCCTCAAGCCGTACGAAGAGGCCGATTCGTTCGAAGCGGCCAAGCGCGCCTTCAAACTCATCGCCCTCGCACAGGTGAGCACGAGCGCGCAGGACGCGCGGAAGATGGGCTTCCTCCGACCGGCCGCCGATCGCATCTCGTATAACCGCGACACGCTGATCACCGACGCCAAGCTGCGCGTCCTCGATCTCGCCCCCGATTACGTCGCACCGCCGATGCGCACCATTCGCGTCCTCGGAAAGGAGACGCTCGGCAATCTCGATTACGCACTCTGGAGTTTCAAAGAAGCCGGTCAGGCGAGTGCGCACGACGTCCGCATCGGACATGAAGTCGCGTATGTGCTTGCAGGCGGCGATGGTCCGCCGCGCGACGCCACCGAACAGGACATCGTCGACCTCGAACGCGAAGCGACGCTCAAGCTCCTCGGCACCGCCGAAACGCAGGCGCGCATCAAGTACATGCTCGAAACGGGCAAGCCGCTGCGCAACTGATGCGCTCGCTTCTATAAAACTCCGGAGATCTCACCAATGGAACTCAAAGAAGTCGTCATCGTGAGCGCCGTGCGCTCCGCTGTCGGCAAAGGCAAGAAGGATGGCTCGCTCGCCGCGACCCATCCGATCGACCTCAGCGCGCACGTGATGCGAGCGGCCGCCGAGCGCATCAATCTCAACGCCGCCGAAATCGACGATGTCCTCTGGGGCTGCGCAATGCCCGAAGCGAGTCAGGGCCTCAATTTCGCGCGACTGGCGCTCCTTCGCGCGGGATTCCCCGTCGACGTGAGCGGTGCGACGGTGAATCGCTTCTGCTCGAGCGGACTTCAAACCATCGCGATGGCCGCGCAGGCGATCGCCTGCGGCGTCGGCGATATCGTGATGGCCGGCGGCTGCGAAATGATGAGCGCCGTTCCGATGTCGGGCTACAACACGCGCCTGCACCCGGAGATGGCCGAGCAGAACATCGGTATGGGCTTCACGGCCGAGCGCGTGGCGAAGCGCTGGAACATCTCGCGCGCCGAGCAAGATGAATTCGCGCTCGGCAGTCAACAGAAGGCCGCGGCCGCGATCGCGCGCGGGGCCTTCACCGCTCAGCTCGTGCCGATCCCCGTTCAGAAGTTCGCGTGGAATGGCGCAACCAAAACGATAACCGACTCGCTGTTCGCGACCGACGAACTCGTGCGCGGCGCGACGACGCCCGAAGGGCTCGCCAAACTTCCGCCGGCCTTCAAGCCGGGCGGCACCGTGACGGCTGGTAACGCGAGTCCGCTCAGCGATGGCGCTGCCGCCCTGATCCTGATGAGCGCCGAGAAGGCCAAGGCGCTCGGCCTCAAGCCGCTCGCGCGGTTCGTGAACTTCGCCGTCGCCGGCGTCGAACCCGACATCATGGGCATCGGTCCGATCAAAGCCGTGCCGAAGGCGCTCGAGCGGGCCGGCTTGAAGTTCGAGGACATCAAGATGATCGAGCTCAATGAGGCGTTCGCTTCGCAGGCGCTCGCGGTCGTGCGTGATCTCGGTATCGACACGACCCGGTTAAACGTGAACGGCGGGGCGATCGCGCTCGGTCATCCCCTCGGCGCGACGGGCGCAAAACTCACCACGCAACTCGTCCACGAACTCGGCGCGCGCGGTGGCGGATTGGGCATGGTCACGATGTGCATCGGCGGTGGAATGGGCGCTGCTGGCCTCTTCGAGGTCTATCCGGCATAGTTGGGAAAGTGCCGGCATCATGCGATGCCGGCGCTTTTTTTCGTTCGAACAACAGAACTTCTGCGGCGAGGAGATCGACGATGAGCCTTCGCGCGACTTTACGCGACCGCCTGCTGAACGTCTGGGTCGGCACCCCCTGGCATGGCGCTTCGAGCAAGCAAATCCACGCCGACATCACCGCGTCCGAAGCCGCGGCGCGCCCCGTTCCGGGGGTGCAAACGATCTGGGAAACAACATTACATATGATCGCCTGGACCGAAGAGGTCGCCAGTCGACTCGCCGGAAAGGCGGCGCATGACCCGGATCGGGGCGACTGGCCGCCAATGCCCGATCCAACTGCCGAAAAGTGGACCGAGACCATCGCCCAACTCGGCGCAGCGCGGCAATGCGTCCTCGACGCGCTCGAAAAAGCGCATGAAGAAGACCTCTATATGATGGTGCCGAAAGGAGATAGCAGCAATTCGATCGGCAATACGCGGTCGGCGACGGCGTCCGGCTTGATCGAACACGACGTTTACCACTTAGGCCAGATCGCGCTACTAAAGAAAGCACTCCGCTTCAACGGCTAATATCGCTGAACAATTGACCACAGAAGCCCGCTCGCGCGTCCCTCAGCAAGCGGGCTTTTTGTCCTGTACTGTATCGTTTTATTACGGTAGAAGAGTCCTGAAATACTCGCGTTTAAAGTATAATTATCGGCTTTAGCTGCACTTTTCAGCCATACTACAGAGTGACACTGGCGCGTTTATGTAAAATGGTATAAATATCTGTCGGTGATCAAAGACAAGTCACTTTGTATGATTTTGATCGTCAATGTGACGGACTTGTGTTTCACGAGCAGTACATCTTCGATTCTCTAAGAGGCGGTTATGCGCGCGCGTTCTGTTCTTCTCTCGCTGATGCTCGTCGCGGCGTGTGGTCGCGCGTCCGACGTCACCGGACCCAACGCATCAGCGAAGCCAGTTTCCTTCTCGCGCTTCATTGCGTCGCCGAGCAGTCGGTCGAATCTCGTCGTCGTCACGCCCGGCTCGACCGCTCCTTCGCCGAGTGGACTGCGCGCCTGCTACGCTGGCGAGGGCAACGCCACTGAAGTTGTCAGCAAGCAGAATGGTGTGGTCGGCTCCGGCGTCGCCTTCTCGGCGGGCCGTTTCGGTCAGGCGTTCGATTTTTCCGCGAACAATCAGCACGTCGACATTCCGGCGAACCCGATTCTCGACGTTGGCGTCGGTGGCGGACTCACGATGTCCGCGTGGTTCTTTCCTCGCGGTGTTGCTTTCACACCCGGGGATGTGATCCTCGGTGCTGGTCCGCTGATCGAGTTCGACTCGGGAGCGCAGTTGTGGCAGCATTCACAGAACGGCGACAATTTCGGAATCTTCACCAATTTGGCGACTTCGAACTTCGATCTGGACGCCCACAAAATTGATGTCGGCGGGATCCTCGCCTGGAACCAGTGGAATCAGGCTGCCGTGACGTACGACAAAGTGTCCGGAATGGCTACGATCTACGTCAACGGTGCACTGGTCGTGACGAGATACTTCGGAGCCTACACGCCGAACACCGCCTCCACACTCCGCATCGGCGGCCGGGTCGTCGGATCGTTCAGCGGCGGCGCATACACCTTCAACGGCGCCATCGACGAAGTGCAGCTGTACGACCGAGCCCTCGTCGCTACGGAAATCGGGCAGCTGTATAATGCGACCGGAACAATGTGTGTCGCTCCGGCCACGCAATACGCCGTCCAGACGTTCCCGGTCGGAGCCGAAAGCGGTGTCCCGTTCACCACGCAACCGGTCGTGTTACTCAAGGATGCCACAGGTGTGCTCGTTTCGAACTCGACGGCACAAGTCACAGCTTCGATCGCGAGCGGAACCGGACAACTGATCGGCACAACCACCGTCAACGCCGTCAGGGGCGTCGCCACCTTCACGAATCTGGGTGTGGCTGGCACGGGCCCCGTGACCGTCACATTTACAGCGGGATCACTTCCGCTCGCTGCTGGCAGCGTCGGTACCTCCGGACCAATTACGGCGGTCCAGGTGCCGCGCGGCCTCGCGGTAACGCAGCAGCCGTCGATCGGCACGAGCGGTATCGTGATGACGCCGTGGAAAATCGAAGTGCGCGACGCGGCGAACCTCAAGATCGCCAGCTCGACGATCGCCATCAAAGCGTCGATCAGCCCGGGCGGCGGTACACTCGCCGGTACCGTGACGCAGTCGGCAGTCGCCGGCGTCGCAACGTTCGGCGATCTCGCGATCACTGGCACCGGTGGCTTCACGCTCAGCTTCGGCGCAACCGATCCGCTGTACGGATCGGCCGTCATCGTCGGTCAGCCGATCCTGCTCAGCGCAACGCAGACGATCGCGTCGATAGCGCTAACGACGCCGCCGGCTGGCGCGATCAGCGGCTCGGCGTTCACGACCCAGCCCGTGCTCGAGATTCGCGATGCCGCAGGCACGAGGGTCGCGACCGCGGACAATACAGTTACCGTCTCGATCGCGGCCGGCACTGGCACGCTCTCGGGAGCGACGACCGTCAGCGCCGTCAACGGCGTGGTGACGTTCAGTGGACTCGCGGTTTCCGGTACGGGCCCGGTGACGCTCAAGTTCACCTCGAGCGGGCTCGTCGATGTAACGAGCGCGAGTTTCAATGTCGCCTCGGCGGCGACGAACCTCGGAGTGGTCACGCAAGCAGCAGGTGCTGAAGCCGGTGTCGCCTTCACGACTCAGCCGGTGGTTCAGGTGCTCGACGCAAGCGGCAATCGCGTGACGACGTTCAGCGGTACCGTAACCGCCTCGGTCAGCGGTGGCGGCACACTGCTTGGAACGACGACGGTGACCGTCAGCAACGGAGTCGCCGTGTTTACGAATCTTCAGCTCAACGTTGCCCGTCAGATAAATCTCGTGTTCTCTACGAGTGGACTCACGAGCGCGACGTCGGCAAGCGTCACTGTGGTAGAGATCGCACGTTCGCTTTCCATTAGCGGGCTGTCGTCACAGGCGAAAACAGGCTGGAAACTCGATCCCGCTCCTGTCGTCGAAGTCCGCAATGCCGCCGGCGCGCTGATGAACCTCTCGAACGGCACGGCTACCGTGTCGATCGCCACCGGCGAAGGCGCCAACCTGATCGGCACGCTCACTGTCCCGATCATTGGTGGTAAAGCAACCTTCTCCGACATCAGGCTCGCTGGGCCGCGGGGGATCTACACCCTCCGGTTCACCTATGGCTCGATGTCAGTCGTCTCGGGTCCAATCACACTCAAGCCGAAGCCATAGGCGACGCTGTCGAAAGCAAAACGGGCGCCCCGATTCGGGACGCCCGTTTTGCTTTCTATGCTGATCAGCGTGGAGAAATACTGTGCCGCTCGATCGCCGATCCCGCCGTCAGCGCCAAGAGCGCTACGGCCTCACCAAGCCGCGCAAACCGCGCGTCGCTCGTGAGTCCCTTGCGATACCGGAAATAAATCTGCTGCGCGATCACTGCGATCTTGAATAAACCAAACACGTAGTAGAACAATGGATCACGATCGACGCGGCCGCTTTTCTGTATATATCGCTCCCATAGCTCAACGCGCGTGAAGTTGCCGGGAAGCGCCGTCGCGCCGAGACCGAGCGTCCGGAAAGCTGGATGATCTCCCGCCTCTACCCAGTAGCCGAGCGACGTTCCAACATCGAAGAACGGGTCGCCGAGCGCCGCCATTTCCCAGTCGAGAATCCCGACGATGTGTGACAAGTCGTCCGGATCGAGGACGAGGTTGTCGTACTTGTAGTCGTTATGCACGAGCGTCGCCGCGACCGGCGCCGGCGAGTTCGCCGCAATCCACGCGACGAGCGCATCCATCGCCGGGAGATCGTCGGTGCGGGCGTCAGACCAGCGCTTGCTCCAGCCCGTGATCTGTCGCGTCACATAGCCCTCGGCCTTGCCGAGCCCAGCGATCGCCGGATCGGACGGACCGACGGTATGAATCGCGACGAGCGAATCGACAAACGACGCACTCAGCAGCCGCATCGTGCGCGGTGATGGCGGCGTCGCCGGCGCCGCGCGGAGAATCTCGCCGTCGAGACGCGTCATCAGGTAAAACGGCGCGCCGATCACCGACTCGTCCTCGCACAACACGAGCGGTCGCGGTACAGGTACTCCGCTAGCCGTGAGCACGGTGAGAATCCGATGCTCGCGGCTCATGTCGTGCGCGACTCCCTTGCCCACGCCGCGCGGCGGACGGCGCAGCACGTAATCGCCGGTCGTCGTGTGCAGTAGATACGTCAGGTTCGAAAAGCCGCCGGGAAACTGCCCGATACGTTCGACGGCGCCAATCTCCGGCGCCGCCGATGCGAAGTACGCCGTCAGGGCGTCGAGTGGGAGTTCTTCGCCAGCGCGAACAGGACTGGCGTCGTTCACGTCGACTTCTTCATCCCGTAGCCGGCGAGAATTCGCCGCGCCACCGACGACTTGTGCACTTCATCGGGCCCGTCGTAAATCCGCGCGCCGCGCTCATGACGATACCAATACGCCAGTGGCGTATCGTCCGTCATACCAAGCGCGCCGTGCACCTGGATCGCCCGATCGAGAACCCGAAGCAGGACGCCAGCGACATGGAACTTGATCAGCGACACGCGATCGCGCGCCGCGTGGGCACCGTCGCGCTCCATCTGCATGGCCGTATCGACCACCAGCAATCGCGCCGCATCGATTTCCGCCCGCGATTCGGCGATCCAGTGCTGCACCGCCTGCTGCCTGCCGAGCGGTTCGCCTGGCGCGAGCTCGCGCGACACAGCCCGCTGACACATCAGCGCGAACGCGCGCTCACTGATGCCGATCCAGCGCATGCAATGATGAATGCGTCCCGGACCGAGCCGCTCCTGCGCGAGGGCAAAGCCGTCGCCCTCGGCGCCGATCCGATTCGTGACCGGCGTCCGCACATTCTCGAACCGCACTTCCGCGTGGCTCGCGTAGTCGGTGCCGCCGTCACCCATCACACTGATGTTTCGGACGATCGTCAGCCCAGGCGTATCCATCGGCACGATGATCTGGCTCGCTCGCTTGTGCGGCGCAGCGTCGGGCGCGGTTACGACCATGACGATCGTGAACGCGGCGCCGTCGGCACTCGAGGTGAACCACTTGTGCCCGTTGATGACATAGTCGTCACCGTCGCGCACGGCGGTCGTCGCCATGTAAATCGGATTCGATCCGGCGAACTCCGGCTCCGTCATCGCGAAACAGCTGCGGATCTCACCGGCCGCCAGCGGCGCGAGCCACTTTTTCTGCTGGGCTTTGGAACCGTGGCCGTGGAGAAGCTCAGTGTTGCCGATATCCGGTGCTTGGCAGTTGAACAAATAGTGCGCCACCGGCGATTCGCCGAGCAGCGCCGAGACGTGCGCGAACTCGACGAGTGTCAGCCCATGGCCGCCGAGTTCCTTCGGCAGATGCGGCGCCCATAATCCGCGCCGTTTCACCTCAGCCCGTAACTCGGCGAGTTGCGGCAGCAACTCGCGGAACGGCCGGTTGAGAAACTCTGGCTCCACCGGAAGCACTTTTTCGTCGAGAAAAGCTCGGATGTCCTGTAGCAGCGTCGTCATGATAGCTCCGGTTGCTTCGCCTTATTTCGCTTGCTTCGAGCGTTCGGACAGTGCGGTCCACTGTTCGTCGGTCAGCATATCCATCCACGAGAACTGCCCCGCGCCCTTCAGCCACTCACCGCCGTCGATGGCGATGCATTCACCATTGATGTACGCCGATGCATCGCTCACAAGGAAGGCCGCGAGACTGGCGAGTTCTTCTTTTTCACCGACACGGCGCATCGGGATTCGGTTCACGGCCATCTGCTGCAGCGACGGATCGGGCATCAGCCTTTCCCACGCGCCGGGCGTCGGAAACGGACCGGGGGCGATTGCATTCATCGTGATACCATGCGGCGCCCACTCGACGGCCAGCGAACGCGTCATCGCGAGGACGCCGGCTTTTGCCGCCGCGCTGGGTACGACGAACGCGCTGCCGCTCTCGGCGTACGTCGTGACGATCGAAAGGACCCGTCCGGGCTTTTTCGCGGCGAGCCACTTCTTACCGAGCGCGAGCGTGCAGTAGAACGAGCCGTGCAGCACGATGCCAAGCACCGCGTCGACGGCACGATGCGACAGGCGTTCGGTCGGTGACGAAAAATTGCCGGCGGCGTTGTTGACGAGCACGTCGATGCCGCCGAAGTGCGACCAGACGGCGTCGATCATCTGCTCTACTCCGTTGGCATCACGCACATCACACGCTATTGGTAGCACTTCGCTACCATATGCCGCCATCATCTCGGCGGCGGCCGTCTTGAGCAATTCCCCGCGGCGACTCGTGATCGCTACCTTCGCGCCGAGGCGGAGAAAACGCTCGCCCATCGCGCGGCCAAGTCCGGTGCCGCCGCCGGTGATGAGGATCGTCTTGCCGGCGAGCAGATCACTGCGAAAGAGCGGGTCGGTCACTTTTCCGCCTTCGCCCTCGCAACGATCTCCTTGATTTCGCTCACCAGACGCGGACCGCTATAGGGAATACCATCCTTGATGATCCACTCGGGGCCAAGCGTTCGCGTCTCCTTGCCGTTGCGAATCGCCGACGTACCGCCGGCATAGAGCACCTTCATGTCTTCGAGCGGATTGCCATCGACGACGATCAGGTCGGCGAAATAGCCGGCGCGCACGCGGCCGATCTTGTCCTCCATGCCAAGAATACGCGCGTTGTTGCCGGTGCAGTGCTGGACGATCTTGATCGGGCTGAAGCCCGCTTCCTGATGGAGTTCCATCTCCCGGATGAGACCAAAGCCGTACATCTGATAGATGAAGCCGGCGTCGTCACCGCAGCCGATCGTCCCGCCCTTGCGCTCGAAATCACGGAGCGCACCCATCCAGATCGAATAGTTCTCTTTCCAGTACACCTCGTCGGTGCTGCTCCAGCCGATGAAATACGATCCGTGATTCGCCGGATCTGGCTTGAAGTAGTTCGCGAGTGAAGGATGCAGCATGTCCTTGAACCACGGCTGGTTTTGCGCCCGCTGCAGATCGCGGCTCGCCTCGTAGATGTCCATCGTCGGCACCCACGTCACGTTCGCCTTTACCATGGCTGTGAGCAACGAATCGAGCTGCCGTGGATCCGCCTCGCGCCACAGTCGCCCCGCCCAGCGGAAGCGGTCGGTCTCGTTCAGGTAGTTGTAATTGCTTGGAAAGTGCTGGCGCAGGTCGGGGATCACCGCGTCGGGCACGCCGTACCAGTGCTCGATCGAGCGGCCGCCGAAACGCACGACGTCCCACGCATTCGTCTCTTCGACGCCGATGTGATGCGCGGTTGGCAATCCCTGCTTGTGCGCTTCATCATACGCGGCTTCCATCAGGTCGCGATCGATGCCGGTAAACTTCACACCGTCGGCGCTCTGCGCTTTGAGGCGCTGAATGCGCGCCCGCGCTTCGACCGGCGTCCTGACTTTGGCGCCGTCCTCCGACCAGAACATCGGATACACGAGTATGCGCGGCGCGACGATCTGTCCCTTCGCGCTCTTTTCGCGCAGTTCGACGCTCCCCTTCGTGCTCTCGGCGCCGACTTCGCGCACGGTCGTAATACCGTTCGCGAGTTGCATTTTCATATAGTAGTCGAAGCCGCCGAGCGACTGTCCCGATCGGTTGCTCTGGATGTGCGTGTGCGCGTTGATGAGCCCTGGCAGCACGTACTTGCCGGTCGCGTCGATCGCGATGTCGCCCGCGGGGCGCCGCGCGCTGCCGCGGTTCACGGCCACGGGATCGAGATTCACGATCTCTGTGATGGTAGTCCCCTCGACGACGATGTCGACGGGGCCACGGGCAGGCGTCCCGTTGCCGTCGACGATCATCGCATTGCGGATGACCAGTCGCTGCGGACGGACGCCGTGCGTCGGCAAAGTGCCTAGGGCACCTTGGGCATCAAGGGAAACGGCCGCCACTGCCACGAGCAGGGCGCCACGAACGAACAGGGGGATACGCATCGCGATCGTCCTCTTGAAAGGATCAATGATCGCGAACGTTATCCCCCTGCTCAATCACCCGCCACTTGCTGCGGTCAGCAAGCGGCCGGGAGACCGTGGTCAGACCGCCGCGACTTCGGCCGCTTCGACGACCGCGGTCGCCTCGACTTCGATCGCGAGCTTCACGTCCTCGCTGACCACGAGACCGCCGGTCTCGAGCGCCATGTTCCAGACGAGTCCGAACTCCTTGCGGTTGATCGTGCCGGTCACGCCGAGCGCCGAGCGGGCGTTGCCCCACGGGTCGGTGATCGGCGCGGAAAACTCGCCCTTCAGCGTCACCGACTTTGTGACGTCCTTGATCGTCAGGTTGCCGGTGATTGTGATCTCGCTGCCGGTCTGCTCGATCTGCGTGGAAACAAACGTCAGCTTCGGAAAAGCGGCGACGTCGAAGAAGTCGGCGCTGCGGAGGTGCTCGTCGCGCTGGGTCTGGTTCGTGTCAATGCTCTTCACGTCGGCTTCGAGCGACACGGCGCTGAGCGCGCCCGTCGAACTCGTCTCACCGCTGCCGATGAACGCAGAGAAGCGGCCGCGGACGGTCGAGATCATCATATGCTTGACCGCGAACTCGACCTGGCTGTGCGTGACATCAAGATTCCATTTCATGGTGCGATTACTCCTCGTACAGATTGGTGGGAAATTGTGAATGCGAGAGCGTTGAGGTCGGTTCGGTGGTATTCGTCGTTCAGTCGAGCGCGCCGAGGGCTTCTTCGACCCGCGCGCGTTCTGTTTCGAGCCATCGCGGCAGCTTGAGTGTCGTCCCAAGCTCGGCGACGGGTTCATCGAGTGAAAACCCCGGCCCGTCGGTCGCGATTTCGAGCAGCTGTCCATCCGGAGCGTGGAAGTAAATGCTGGTGAAGTAGGAGCGATCCATCACTTCGGAAACCTGCACTCCTACTGAGCGCAAATGATCCTGCCACGCCAGCTGTTCCGTCGCGTCCATCGCGCGGAAAGCCACGTGGTGCGTTTGCCCAACTCCGTTTCGCGCCTTCGGATGCTGCGGCGTCCAGCCGAACAGCGTCCAGCTGCTGTGCGGTGCAACGCGCGTGCCATCGTAGTTCGCCCAGAACCAGTGCGGCGTCGTCGGATCGTCCTGATTGATTGTCTTCTTAATCACATGCAATCCGAGCGCTTCCTGATACCAATCGCTGGCCCGCTCGATGTCGTCGGTCATGCCGCTGATGTGGTGAATGCCAAGCAGCGTCATGTCGAGCGTGATCGCCGGCACCGGTTCGGGATGCGTCGTCGCGGCAATCAGCGCTTCGTTGCGTCCGCCGGGGAGCTGCGAGCCATTCTGCTCCATAATGTTGCGGCCGAGCGCGCTGATCTCCTCGTCGATCGCGTAGCCGGGGCCGGCGGTGGCGATCTCGAGCACCTGGCCATCGGGATCGCGGAAGTAGAGTGACGTGAAGTAGCCGCGCGGCATCGGTCCGCTGACGTGAATGCCGAGGTCAGTCAGCCGCCGCTTCCACTTGAGGAGCGACTCGTACGTCGACGTCCCGAGCGCGAGATGATGCACGCCGCCAGTGCCGGAGCGTCCCTGTGGCGCATGCGGCCATTCGAAAAGCGTTACGATCGTCCCCGGTGCGCCGGTCGGATCGCCGAAGTACAGATGATAAGACGACGGATCGTCAAAGTTGACCGTGCGCTTCACGAGCACGAGGCCGAGAACGTCGCGGTAGAACGCCAGCGTCCGGCGCGCGTCGCTCGATACCATGGTGATGTGGTGGAACCCGAGTGTGCTCAGTTGCATATACCCCTCATTGATGTACTTCTTATTACTAAGATATTAATACGTGACGTAACCGCGTCAACCCCTGCCGCCCACCGTCTTCCTACTCGGTGTCCGTCATCGCGGCCTTGCAGGCCGGCGTCTCGGCGGCCAGCCGCTCCGCTTCCTTGCCGAGCGTCTTGAGGAGGGTCGTGACCGACCGCTGATCGGCGATCCCGAGCCCCGCCATCGCATCGCGGATCGCCGCGGCATGCGCCGGGAACGTATCCCGCATCAACTGCGTCCCCTGCTTCGTCAGGGCGGCATACCGCGCCCGACGGTCGCTCGGGCACTCCTGTCGCTCTACGAGACCGCGCTTCGCGAGCCGGTCGACCAGGAAGGTGATGCCGCCGCTCGAGACGAGGATACGCTTCTGCACCTCGCCGAGCAGCATCGGGCCCTTGTGGTACAGCGCTTCCAGAATCCCGAACTCGGCGGGCGTCAAATCGTGTCGATGGATATCGGCTTTCGAGATTTCGCCGACGGCGAACGCCGCGCGTGCCAGTTCGATCCACAGTTTCAGCGCCGTCGCCGTCGGCAGGTCGGCCGTTACTGGCGCCCCCGACACGTCGGGCGTGTGTTCCTTCAGCGTGTTTCCTTTACCTGTTTTCATCTTAGTAATAAGGTACTCTAGTCGGGGGGTGGACGCAATGTCCGTCTGTCGTCCCCTACACTACGGTCTCTGGGAGCCCAAGTCGAGTATCCACTTGGACGAGCCGGCCGCCGGCCGCGGCGAACTTGCGGCGCGGCGAGCACCCTCATTCGCAGGTGAGTACGCTCCGGTCGAGGTGGCGCACGGAGCGCTGTCCGGCGAGGCCGAGCGTCAGATCGAGCTCGGCCGTGACATTGCGCAGGACCTCTCGCACTCCGGCTTCGCCGGCGATCGCCAGTCCATACACGTACGATCGCCCGAGTAGCACCGCGGTTGCTCCGAGTGCCAGCGCCTTGAAGACATCCATCCCGGAGCGCACGCCGGAGTCGAAGAGAATCGGCAACCGTGTGCCGACGGCGTCGCTCACGACGGCGAGCGCGTCGAGCGATCCGACGGCGCCGTCAATCTGCCGCCCGCCGTGATTCGAGACGACGATGCCGTCGACCCCCGCGTCGATCGCGCGGCGCGCATCGTCGGGGTGCTGCACGCCCTTCAGCACGATCGGAAGCTTCGTCATCGATCGCAGCAGGGCGAGATCGCTCCACTGCAACGAGGGACGCGAGTACGTCGCGGTAAAGTGCGCGACGGCGCTCCGCATTTCGCCGAACGACATGCCGGCGCGGCGCGACGCCGCGAACAGATCGAACAGTGCCCCAATCAGGGCCGGCCCGACGCGCGGCGACTCCGTGGGTGAGGCCGGGTGCTTCGCCGCTTCGGCGCGAAAGACAGGGTCGCTCGTGTATTGGGCGATCCCCTGTCCGCGCAAAAACGGCAGGAACGCGCGATCGAGATCCTGGGTGCGCCAACCGAGCATCGTCGTATCGAGCGTCACGACGATCGCGCTGCATCCACAGCCTTCGGCGCGTCGCACGAAGTTCGCCACGAGAGCATTCGACGTGCCCCAGTAGAGCTGAAACCAGCGCGGTGAATCACCGAGCGCCTGCGCGGTGCGTTCCATCGGCACCGACGCCTGATTCGAGAAAATCATCGGCACTCGCTCGGCGCGCGCTGCCCGAGCGACGGCCAGATCGGCGTCACGGTGCATCAGTTCGAGCACGCCGACGGGTCCGAGGAGAATTGGCGACGGCAGAGTCGTGCCGAAGAGTTCAACGCTAAGGTCGCGCGACGACACATCGCGCAGCACGCGCGGCACGATCCGCCAGCGCTCGAAGGCGTCGCGATTAGCGCGCATCGTCGAGCCCTGCCCCGCTCCACCGGCGACATACGCCCACGCTTCCGGCGTCATCGCCTGGCGCGCCGCCGCCTCGAGCGCGTCGAGGCGAGTCGGTACGAGCGGACGCTCGCCGCCGAGGCCGCGCAGGTAAACATCCGTCTGTCGTGTGCGGCCGGGCTGGGTCACGCTGTCACTCTATCGCGGCGGGAAGCCAGCGGAGCACTTACTTTTTGACCACCGTAGTGCCGACGAGCGTCGCGACCGCACCGAGCGTCGTCTGTGCGGCGTTCAGCCCGAGGCGGAAATCCTTATCGGAGAATGTCGCGTACACGTCGGTGACCTGATGCCAGTGCGGATCCCATCCGTTGCCGATCTGGGTACCACGTTCGTTCTCACGCAGACTGATCGACGCGACGAGATCCTGAAACGGTCCGGAATCAGTGTTCGTCATGTGGCTGCTGACCGATGCCGGGTAATCGGTCGCGTACTTCTCGTTGGCCTGCTGCAGCTGCCACGCGAGTGCCTGCGACGGTGCTGCCATCTTCGACGCGACCTGGAACTCGATGTTCACATCGGCTTCCGGACGCTGATCTTTCGGGATCGTGCCGTCGGGATTCGGCATGCCGTGATCGAACATCATCATGTCGTGCTGAATCATGCCGAGCCACTTCGGCTCGGGATACTTGCCGGAGCCGACCGGACTTTCCTTTCCCTGCAGCGGCGCGCGCTGCTCCGCATAGGCGCGGGCACCGTTGAGGCCGGTCTCTTCGTTATTCCAGAGCGCGAAACGGATCGAGCGCTCGGTCTTCACGTCGGGGTTACTGAGAATACGCGCGAGCTCCATCACGATTGCGGTGCCAGAGCCGTCGTCGTTCGCTGCTTCGCCCCACCCGTGGCCATCCATGTGCGCGCCAACGATGTACATCTCTTCGGGGTGCGTCGTCCCGACTTTCATGCAGATCACTTCCTGACGTTTGCCAGGCGTCGTCGGTTGCGAGTTGAGCGCGCGCAACTTGAGATCCGTTTGCGCGAGCGAGTCGGTGTTGACGCCCGTACGGGTGCGCATGCCGCGCGGCCGTCCGCCGCCCTGCGCGACCTGTGTTGCTCCGCGCCCCGCCGCTGGAGCGGCAGGCGCGGCACCCGGGGCGCGAGGTGCCGGGGGTTGATAGTCATACGTGATGCGCTCGATGTTCTGACAGCCGTAGCTCATGAGGTGCGCTTCGATCCAGTCGACCGCCGCCCGATTGCGCTCCGTTCCCTGGCGGCGATCACCGAACTGCGTCAGTCCCTTGATCGTCGCCTTGTACTTCTCGAGATCGAGCTGCGCCACGAGCCCCTGAATCGGATCCGGCGCGGCGGCCGGCGCGGCGGCGGCCTGGGCAGCACCCTGCGCAATTATCGGCGAGTTGGGCGAGGCCGCGAGAACGCCGGCCGAGAGAATCAAGAGAATCATTCGTGAAGCGCGCATCGGACTTCTCCAGAGGGGCACGGGAGGTGGGGCGGACCACTGCGACCACAACAATCTGTCACTCGAACGCGCAATGCGACATCACCGTTGAACGGCAGTTCTCCATCGAACTTGCATCCCTCCGACCTGCTCGACGAGGGGATACGTACTGTCGATCCACGCCCGGAAATCCGACGCCAGCGGCCGCACCGCCCCGTCGGGATCCGTGAGCACGACAAGCCGAACACCGGTGCGCTGCAGACGATCCACCAGATACGGCGTCGAGCGGGCAAGCGAATCGTCGAAAATTTCAAACATCGTGCGCGTCGGGTTTCTCTTGCCAGCGAGAAAATAGATCTGCGGCGAATCATGCCACACGTAGATGAACTCGCCCGTGTCGTGCCGGGCGATCGCTTGCATGAGCGTCGCGTACTGCGCGGAATCCTCCTGCGAGACGAGCAGTCCGCCACGCGGCATCGCTAGCGTCGCGAGTCGATCGCGTTCCGGATTCGCCGGACGGGCAATCGAGTCGGGATTTCGAGAGCCGAACCACAGCAGAAATAAAAGCAGTCCGGCGGGAACATCACGGGGCATTGAGCGCGGCGAGGTGAATACGGCGGCCATCGCAAGCAGAAGAAACGAGACGAAGTAGAGAAGGTAGGTATACAGCGCGAAGGGGATCTGAATCAAACTTGCTGTCGCCGCGGTCGCGACGACGACGAACACCGTCACCCGTCTTTGCGCAGGTACGGCCACACGTTCGTCACTCGTTGCTAACCACCACACCCCCAGCAGAGTGGTCACGGGCGTCATGAGCCGGAAGCCATACCACACCACGAGAACGATCGGAGATCCCTCATATGACATGGCACACATGGCAGCGATCAGCAGCCAAAAGGCTGCACGATCGACGCGACGCAGTGGATGGCGAATAAACGGCGCCGCTCCCAGCAGCAACGCGAACGGCGCCATCGAGAGGACCGCGGATCGAAGTCCCGGAAGTTCATAAGACGCGACCGCGAATCGTGCTTGAGGAGTCACGAATAGGCCGGTGAAAAGCGCACCCAATGCGTCATGCGCGGCGTAAAAGCCCAGCCACGGAACAAGCACGACGAGCGCGCCGCCGATAAACGGTGCGACAAGCGCGGCGAGCCTTCGGCCGCGCTCGCTATCAGCATCTGACGGTTGGCGCCATTCACGATACAGAAGCAAACCGACGAGCACGAGCGACGGCAGAAGGTAATGGTATGCCGCGTTCACCGAGGCAACGCCTCGGAATACCATGAGAACTAAGCCGAGGTAGGTCACGAGACCGAGAGTCACCACCCATCGGTACACACCGCGACGCGGCGGCACCGCCCCTGCTACCGGTGTCTCCTCCTGCACGATCCAAACGAACGAAAGCGCAAAAGCTGCCGCAAAATAGACGCCCGTAATTTTTACGGCGCACGCAGCTGCGGTTGCCGCGCCGGCAATCACAAGCCAGCGTGCGTGCCGCGTCTGCAGATATCGAAAAAAGGTCGCGAGCGACAGCAAACCAAGAAACGACCAGTGCCACGACGGCAACGGATGCGGAAGCATCGGGATCGTCCACTCGGCCGCCACCAATACAAGTAGCGCCGCCGGCCATAGCTTCACGATGGAGCGCGCGACATTGAACGTGGCGGCGATCCCGAACAGCCATGCGACCAGTAATGTCGCATGCAGTATGCGATACGACGGACCGAAAGCGCGGAAAACCTCCGCGTGAAACCAATCGAGTCCCCCGGACCAAGGTGCCGTAAAGTCACGATGCGGGATCTCACCGTTCATGACGCGCTCGGCACTGTGTGCCAACACGCCCTCGTCCGTCGCAATCGAACTTTCATAGATGTGCTGTCGTGCAAGCAGCCAGGCGAGCAGAAGGAGGCACGCCAGCACCGTCGACGACATCCAGCGCTGCCGCGCCGGACGGAGCTCGTCTACCGCTGAGGGGCGTCGGGTCGACATGTTGTGCGTTCCACAAAGAAGAGTCTCACGTTTCCACGCGAGTTGGCACGCCAGCAAATATACGTGCCGATCCATGTGATACCGAAGGAACTCGAGACGCCCGACCACGAGCATCGGGGTGGGGATCGGAACGCCGCGATCCAAAACGACAGCGGACCACCGATGTGTGGTGTCGCAATCGGCGGCGCGACCTCACGCGGCATCCAAGTGTCGGCGACCAGTTTCCGCATATCGCTGTGCATCGGTTCGCACTCGGATTGTCGTGAAAACGGCCGTCCTGAGCAAGGAGGAGGTCGCACGTTGGGTTGCCTTCGGCCCACTCGGGAATGACATTCGTGCACAGACGTTTCCTGACTCCAACGCCGACACCCATGACCGTCGTCTCGCGATTCCTCGCGCTGTTCGCCTTCGTCACCATCGCTGCTCCCGCTCGCGCCGCGGATGACCCGCGACTGATTCCGAAGCCACGGGAGATCATGGTGGGTGAACTAATCCCCCTGTCGCGCACCGTCTCGATCGACGGTGTCGGCAACGACGACGATCGCTTCGCCGCCCACGAATTCACCGAGTCGCTCACCGACCGCGGCATTCGCGCAACGCTCTCCGGCGGAGGCGGCTACCGGATCTCACTCCTCCGCACGACATCCGCAGAGGCGAAGCGCATCCTCACCGACCGCGATCTCGCGCTCAACGACGCGATGATCGCCGAAGGCTACGTGCTCATCGTCGGCAAGAACGAAGCGCACGTCATTGGGGCGACGGCAAGCGGCGTCTTCTACGGACTGCAAACACTCAAGCAGCTCATTCGCACCGACAGCGCCGCGCCGCGCATCCAAACGGCCACCATTCGCGATTGGCCGGCCCTCAAGTACCGCGGCTTCCAGGACGACCTCTCCCGCGGTCCACTGCCGACACTTGAGTTCCAGAAGAAGCAGATTCGCCTCTTCGCAGCGTATAAGCTGAACACCTTCTCGCCCTACTTCGAGCAGACGCTCGCGTACGCGTCGACGCCGATCGTTGCGCCGCCCGGCGGCTCGATGTCGCGTGAGGATGTGAAAGCGCTGGTCGCTTACGCAAAGAAATACCACATCGACGTGATTCCCCAGCAGGAAGCGTTCGGGCATCTCCACCACGTGCTCAAGTACGACATCTACTCGGCACTGGGCGAAACCGACCATGGACACGTCCTCGCACCGGGCGATCCGGGCTCGCTTCCACTCATCAAGAAGTGGTTCGCGGAAATCGACTCCCTCTTCCCCTCCAAATTCGTCCACCTCGGTGCCGACGAGACGTTCGAACTCGGGCTCGGCCGGACGAAGGAGCGCGTCAAGGCGGAAGGGATCGGACCGGTCTACATCAACTTCCTCAAACAGATCGAGGAGACGCTCCGCCCGAGCGGCAAGCGATTCCTCTTCTGGGGTGATATCGCCCAGAATCATCCGGCCGAAGTGAAGCAACTGCCGAAGGACATGATCGCCGTCGGCTGGAACTACTGGTCAGTCGAGAAGTTCGAGGGGCTCCTCAAGCCGTTTGCCGATGCCGGTATGGAAACATGGGTCGCGCCGGGCGTGAACGGCTGGAATCGTGTCTTTCCGAACAATGACATCGCGCTCCGGAACATTCAGGGTTTCATCAAGACCGGTCAGGCGATGGGCTCGACCGGCGTCCTGAACACCAGCTGGGACGACGACGGCGAAGCGATCTTCAACCAGCAGTGGTACGGAATCCTCTTTGGCGCCGCCGCGAGCTGGCAGAAGGGGGAAAGCTCAATTCCCGATTTCCAACAGAGTTTCGGTCTGCAGTTCCACGGAGACGGCAGCGGCAAGATCGATGAGGCCGAACGCAAGCTCGCCGCCGCCCATGTCGTGCTGCAGAAGGCGGGCGTCGGTGAAGGGACCAACATCCTCTACTGGCTCGACCCCTATACCATCGAAGGACAGCTCGCGGCGCAGAAGATCCGTCCGGTCGCCCGGCAGTTCCGCATTCTCGCCGAATCCGCGCTCGTGCTGATCGCTCAGGCTCGAGAAAAACCGCTTCGCGAGCTCGACGCGCTCGACGCCGTGGAGATGGGCGCGCGCCGTCTCGATTTCATCGGCATGAAGTTCCAGCTCGCCGACGAGATCGTGCAGCTATACGCGCACGCACAGGACAACCTGCCGGCCTCACCGACGCACGACCTCACGGAAATCGCCAGCTCGATCAACGGTCGCACGGAAGATCTACGCGATGCGTATACGCTCGGTCGCGAACTTTATGAAAAGAGCTGGCGCGCCGAGAACCGGCCGTACTGGCTGTATAATCTCACGAACCGATACGATCTGGCGGCACAACTCTGGATCGCCCGGCACGACAAGGTGAATCAGGCGCGTGCCGCCTTTGCGAGAACGAAGCAGCTGCCGCCACCCGAGGATTTGGGCATCCCGCACACGATGCCTGGCCTGACGCCGCCGCCGGCCCGCGTCCAGCCGTGACCCGCGTCTAGATCGCCGTGCCGAGCTCCCGCTCGGCGGCGATCTCGACGACGGCGCGTTCGCGCTGCCGATCGTCGAACGCCCCTTCGCTGCGCGAAATCACGAGCGTTGCGACGCCATTGCCGATGAGGTTCGTGATCGCGCGCGCTTCGCTCATGAAACGATCGACACCAAGCAGGAGGGCGACCCCCTCCACTGGGATGACCTTCACCGCGGCGAGCGTACTCGCGAGCACGATGAAACCGGAGCCGGTGACGCCGGCGGCGCCCTTCGACGTGACCATCAGGATGCCGAGAATCCCCAGCTGCTGCGCGAGCGACAGATCGACGTTATACACTTGGGCGAGGAAGATCGTCGCCATCGTCAAATAGATGCTTGTACCGTCCAGATTGAACGAGTAGCCGGTGGGCACCACGAGCCCGACCACCGGCCGCGCACAGCCGTACCGCTCGAGTTTTGCGATGAGTCCGGGCAGGGCCGCTTCGCTCGAACTCGTGCCGAGCACAATTAGTAGCTCTTCGCGAATATATTTGAGAAACGCCCAGAGGCTGAACTTGTAATAGCGGGCGATCAGGTTGAGCACGATGAAGATGAAGAGGAACATCGTGAGGTAGACGTCGAGCATCAGCCGCCCGAGCGGGAGTAGCGTCCTGAGCCCGAAGTTGCCGACCGTGAACGCCATCGCGCCGAAGGCACCGATCGGCGCGATCTTCATGATCATCGCGACGATCTTGAAGAACACGTCGAGAATCTTTTCGAGCACGTCGGCGAGGGGCTTGGCCGACGCGCCGACCATGACCATCGCGAAGCCGAACAGCACGGCGAAGAAGACGATCTGCAGAATTTCGCCTTCGGCGAACGCCTGCACCGGACTCGACGGCACGATGTGTATCAGAAAGTCGACGAACTTGAGGGCCTCGCCCTGCTTCGCGTAGGCGGAAATGTCCCCCTTGGCCAGCGTGCTGATGTCGAGTCCCGAGCCCGGTCTCGTGAGATTCACCACCGTCAAGCCGATCGCGAGCGCGATCGTCGAGACGATCTCGAAGTAGAGAAATGCCTTGCCGCCCACCCGACCAATCTTCTTGACGTCGGCGATATTCGAAATGCCCAGGACGATCGTCAGAAAGATCACCGGGCCGATGATCATTTTGACCAGTTTGATGAACGTATCGCCGAGCGGCTTCATGGCTTTCGCTGTATCCGGGGCGATGACCCCGAGCGCGATGCCGCAGGCAACAGCGAACAATACTTGGACCGTCAAATTTCGCGCGAGACGTTTCATTCGGCTAAGATCCTAAGATGATCAGTCCGGCGCAACACGTGGCCATCGCGGTCGTCGCATTTTTCGGGATGGCTGCCAACGCCATCGCCGGCGGCGGCATGCTCCTCACGTTCCCGGCGCTCATCGGGCTGGGCGTGCCATCGCTGACCGCGAACGCCACGAGTACCGTGGCCCTGTGGCCCGGCAGCGTGGCGTCGATGCTCGGCTACCGCGACGAATTGCGCGGGGCGAGGGCTTGGGCGCTGCACTTCTTCGTTCCGAGCCTGCTCGGCGGACTGATCGGCGGGATTCTGCTGACGATGACGAGTCAGCAGCGGTTCGACGCGATCGTCCCGTGGCTCGTCCTCATCGCGACGCTGCTCTTCCTCTTTCAGCAGCCGGTGATCGTCGCGGTGCGCCGTTGGTCGGGCACGCATCCGCACCAGCGCGATCCGATGACCGAGAAACCGCCCCGCGGTTTCATCATTTTCCATTTTTTCGTCGCGATCTACGGCGGCTACTTCGGCGGCGGCGCCGGGCTGATCATGCTCGCGGCGTTTGGATTGATGGGGCTGACGAACATTCACCAGATGAACGGCCTTAAGAATTTTTTCGCCGTGACGTTCAACCTTGTCGCGATCGGCGCCTTCATCTGGAAGGGGCTGGTCGATTGGCCAGTCGCCGCAACGATGGCGGTCGGCAGCGTCGCCGGCGGCGTTGTGGCGTCACGGCTCGCGCAGCGCGTTCCCCAAAAGTTCGTGCGCGCCGCCGTCAGCGTGATTGGTTTCGTCGCTACGGCATGGCTCTTTTTTCAGCGGCGATAGTCGCGACGCACCCGCCGCGCGGACTTAGGGGAATTTCAGCACCACCGGTGCACTCGCCACGCCGATGCGATCGACGGCCGTCACGGCGATAAGATCGAGCGGAATCGGCGCCTGAATGATGTCGGCGAGTTCATAGCGCTTCACGGCGCCGTCGACGATGCGCGTCACCCAGCCCACCGGCGTCTTCGCCTGAATCACCCACCAGCGCACCGTCCCCTTGCCGCTGGGGGCGAGCGTCAGCGATTCCCACGTGATGCCCGTTCGCTTCACTCCGACCTTCGGCGACGTCGGGATCGCATCGCCCATCCACGGTGACGCGGGGACGAGCGCCGGCGCGTCATACGTGAGCCGCTCGAGCGCGGTCGCGACGCTGTCGCGATTCTCGAGAAATACCTTCATCGAAAAATGCACGTCGCCGCTCGCGCCCGTTTGCGCGCGGGTCGCGCGAATCTGATTGAGGATTTCGTCGCGTCGCCACGCATTCGATCCGCCCTCGGCGACTTTTGACGTGTAGAGCCCCGGCCACATGTGCCGTCCCTGCACATTCTGTTCGACCCACCACTTGAGTAACTCGGGGAATCGCTGCCCCTGTTTGTCGATCGCCCAGTACAGTTGCGGCGTGAAGTAGTCGACCCACCCTGCGCGTAGCCACTTCCGTGAGTCGGCGTAGAGCTGCGTGTAGGCGTCGAAGCCGACGACGCTCTCGGGATTCCCGGGACGCCAGATGCCGAACGGACTGATGCCGAACTTCACCCACGGCTTCGTTTTCGCGATGCCGACGTGCATCGCCTCGATCAGCTTGTCGACGTTCGATCGACGCCAGTCGTCACGATCGAGATCACCGCCGGCTTTCCTGTATTTCTTGAAGCTCGCGTCATCGGGAAAGTCGGTCGAGCCGTTGGTACGCTTCTCCTTGTACGGATAGAAGTAGTCGTCGAGATGCACGCCATCGATGTCGTATCGCTTCACGACATCGAGCACGACCTTGAGGGTCCGCGCGCGAACCGCCGGCTCGCCCGGATCCATCCACAGATGCGTGCCGTACGTCTTCACGAGCGACGGGTTCGTTCGCGACAGATGGCTCCTCGCCAGCGGCCCCTTCGCGCTCGGATGCTTCGCGCGGTATGGATTGAACCAGGCGTGCAGCTCGAGCCCGCGCGCGTGCGCTTCTTTCACCGCAAACGCCAGCGGATCCCAGAGCGGCGATGGCGCTTTCCCCTGCGTACCGGTGAGATATTCTGACCACGGCTCGATCGACGATTCATAGAGCGCGTCGCCGGCCGGCCGCACCTGGAAGATCACCGCATTCAGTCCCGTCGACGCGGCGCGGTCGAGCAGCGTGATGAGCTCGGCCTTCTGCTCGTCGGTCCCCAGCGTGCGCTTCGACGGCCAGTCGATATTGTCGACCGTCGCAACCCAGACGGCACGGAATTCGCGCGCGACTGTCGGTGGGCGGCATCCGTCGTCGTTGATCGGACACCGCATGACCGTGTCGGCAGGCGGCGGCATCGGAGTCTTTCGCGTCGGCGCATTGCCGGATTGCGCGCCGGCAGCGGCGCCGGCAAGCGCGAACATCGTGCACAGCAGAGTCATCGGTCGCATGGCAGGCAACTTATTCGTTCGGCCGACGCGTTTCTACTCTGCGCCCCTGCCGCGTGTGCCGCGCATTCTCGCTCGGCGTCAGACCGCTGAGGCAATCCGGCATCCGCGTCAGGTCGACGTAACCGGCAGCCCCGCCTCGACCCACTCGTTGTAGCCGCCGGTCAGATTGATCACGTCGGCCACACCGAGCGCCAGCAGAACACTCGAGGCGATCGCCGAACGGACGCCACCTTGGCACTGCACGACGATCGGCAACTCCCGCGGCACTTCGGCCAGGCGTGCGCCAAGCTGCCCGACGGGAATGTGGATCGCTCCGTCGATGTGTCCGTGATCCCACTCGGATCGATTGCGAACATCCACGAGGGTGACGTCGTGTCCGGCGAGTCGGGTTGCCAGATCGGCCGCGCTAATTTGCGCGCTGCGCTCGCGCGCGACCGGCGCCGACTCGGCTGCGGCGAGCCAGCCGCCAATGTGATCGAGGCCGATCATCGCCATTTCCCGCGCCGCCTGCGTCGCTGATACCGCATCATCGGCGATGAGGAATATCTCGCGGGTGTACGGCAGTAGCCATCCTGCCCACGTCGAATAGGATTTCCCGAGCGGAATATTGAGTGTTCCCGGCACGTGTCCAGCCGCAAACACTGACGCCGAGCGAATATCCACGAGCGGTGCACCGCGTGCGATGAGGGGCGAGAGCTCATCTCCTGGCAGCGCCTTGGGCGCACGCATGCCGCCCAACATTGGCGGGCCGTCGCGATTGATGCGTTTCATTTCGGCGAAATACGTCGGCGGCTCCGGCTGGCCGGCGAGAACTTCACGCACAAAATCGGCTTCGGAGGTCGCCGCAACACCCCAGTTCGCGAGCTTCTCGTAGCCTACGGTACTTTGCGGCATTGAACCGAGTGCTTTTCCGCACGCCGAACCGGCGCCGTGGCCCGGCCACACCTGTACGAAGTCGGGGAGTTCGCGGAATCGCTGGAGCGACCGAAAGAGATCGTGCGCCGATGCTTCCATCGTATTCGCAACGTGTGCGGCCCGTTCGAGCAGGTCCGGCCGGCCGACATCGCCGACAAAGACGAAATCGCCAGAAAGTATCCCTACCGGGAGATCGCGCGTCGCGCGATCGGTGACAAGAAAGCAGATGTGCTCCGGCGTGTGTCCCGGCGTGTGCATCACGTCGAGCCGCACATTGCCGATGTCGATCGTGTCGCCGTCATGCAGCAGTGTCGCGTGATCCGACGTCGCGAAGGCGTACTGCCAGTCCGCGCCGCCGTTGGCCGAGAGCAGCAGTTTTGCGCCGGTGACTTTCGCAAGCTCACGGCTACCCGACACGTAGTCGGCGTGAATGTGCGTCTCGGTGACGCAGATGATTCGCATCTTTTCCCGCGCCGCCGCTTCGACGTATTGCGAAATGTCGCGATTGGCGTCGACAATGATCGCCTCGTCGCTCGCTTCGCAGCCGATCAGGTAGCTAGCCTGTGCCAGTCCGTCGTCGTAAAAACGCTTGAAGAGCATGGGAAGAATTATTGATCGAGGAGCGGATACCAGCGCCGGGGAGCCAGCCGCTCTACAATTTGCTCGGCGGCGCCGGCGATGCGAAGGAGCAACTGCTCCTGCCACGGATGACCGATTGCCTGTAGGCCGATTGGCAAGCCGTTGACGTCATAGCCGGCCGGCATGGTAATCGCCGGATGCCCCGTCAGATTGGAATTGACCGCGTACCGCATGATTTCCAGCGACGTCGTGAGGTCGGACTCGCCCGCCGGCAGTGCCGCTTCGTTGATTTTCGGCGCCGCCTGTCCCGTGGTCGGCGTGATGATCGCGTCGACATTCGCGAGTTCATTGCTCCAGATGGCGATCGCTCGAGTACGGATACGCTGTGCGGTGACGTACTCGTCGCTCATCCACGACCGGGCAAGTTTCATGTTGACACGAACATCCAGTCCGAAATCGAGCCGATGGGCCGCATAGTACCGATCCATCGCGGCCGCCATTTCGCTGGTGATCGTGACGATGTGCGCGACGCGCTGCGCATTCAGCTCTGGAATGTCGACCTCGACGATCCGGGCCCCGCGATTCGCGAGGGCATTGAGCAGCGTCTCGCAGCGTTGCACCACCTCGGGCGTCGCGTGCCGGAACCACGGCCAGTAGACACCGAGCCGCAGCCCCTCGAGTGAACCTGGCATCTCCGCGTCGATCGCAACGTCGGGATGGCCGAGTGAGTGATGGTCGCGCGGATCGGGACCGGCGACGAGTTCGTAGGTAAGCGCGCAATCGCGCACCGACGTCGTCATCGGTCCGATGTACGCGAGACTCCAGCAGAGCGGTGCCGCGCCAAATTCGCTGATGCGACCGAACGTCGCCTTGAGTCCGACGAGTCCGGTGAGTGCACTGGGAATGCGAATTGAACCGCCGCCGTCCGCGCCGATGCCGATTGGTGCGAGCCCCGACGCAACGGCTGTCGCGGGCCCACTCGAGGATGCACCGGTATGGTACGCATCGTTGTACGGATTGCGCGTGCACCCATGGTGCGGATTCAGTCCGGTGACATTAATCCCGATCTCGTGCATATTCGCTTTTCCCACCAAGAGCGCGCCGGCGGCACGGAGGCGTGCCGCCACGGTGCAGTCTTCGCTCGCCGGTGTCCGGCCGAGAAATTTCGTGCCGAGGGTCGTGCCGTAACCGGCGACGTCCATCTCGTCTTTAATCGCCGCAGGCACACCGTCAAAAAGCCCGAGCGGCGCGCCGGCGCGCCATCGCTCGGTGCTCGCCTTCGCTTGCGCCAGGACATTTTCGCGATCCACCGCGATGAACGCGCGCAGCGGCTTTGGCCCGTTCTCGCTCTCGGCGCGCTGCGACAGGAATCGCTCGGCGATTTCGAGCGGCGTCACCCGTCCGCTGCGGTACGCTGCGTGATAGTCATCGATACCCGGAAAATGGAAGCCCGGGATCGTCGTTGAGACCGCCGGCGAGAGCGGCGGCATTCTGCGATCTCCACTCGCAAGGAGCGGCATCAACGTCGGCGGTTCGTCGACACGCAAATCGCGGATGCCGGAGATTCCGCCGTCTTTCTTCAGCTTACTGATGAGGGCCGGGCCGACGATCGGATTTTCGGTCAGCGCCACGACGGCGCGCAGCGCCGCAGTTCCGAGCCTGGGGAGCCGCGCGGTTTTGAGATCGTACGTCACTTGGGAATACCCGTGAACTTTGAGATGTGCCCGCGAGGCCCCGCGACCCACCCGACGTTCAGCGCGGCGAAACCGACGCCCCATGCCGTTGACGAGTCACCGTGCTGCCACGTCGCGCCGAAATCATCACTGAAGGCGGTTCCGTATGCGCCCACGGCAACGAAGCGCGCCGGTTGCGAACCGGGGATGAGATGCAGTCCTTGGTTCACACCGTCGGGACGTGAGAAGGTTCCGGCGCGATGCCAGGTGACCCCGCCGTCGGTGGTGCGGATCGCGACGTCTGTGACGCCACGTTCGATCGCGTAGTCGCCACCGATTGCGAGGCCATTCTTCGCGTCGGCGAATGCGATACCGAACAGACCCGCGCTCGCGCCGCCCGGAATGCCGGTGTCGTGCACGGTCCAGCTGCGTCCGCGATCCGTCGTGCGGAAGACGCGGGCGCCGGCGCCACCGCCCGAGGCAATCCACGCATTGCGATCGCCCTGCACCGTGAGCTGCGTATTGCTCGCGGCGAAAGCTGCCTCATTCGGCAACGTCGGAGGGATGCTCGCCGGTGGTACGGCGTTCCAGTGCACGCCGCCGTCATCGGTCGTCAGGATGACGAGCTTGCCGTTGATCGGATCGCTGAAAGTGAAACCGTGCTGCGCATCCCAGAAGGCGACGCCGTCGAAGAAGATGCCTTTCGTCGTGTCGGCGTACGTCAGCGTCCACGTCTTCGCGCCGTCGGTGGTCCGATAAATCCGTGCCTGCCCCTGCTCCGCCGGACCGGCGCTGACGGCAACGGCGGTAGTGGCATCGAACGCTTTGATGCCGCGGAAGTCGAGTCGCGCCGCCCCGGGAACCGAGTCGATCTGCCACGTCGCGCCGCCATTCACCGTGTGAAAGATCTTTCCGGCTGAGCATCCGGTCCACGCGACGGTAGCGCTCACGGCGCTCAGACTGCGGCAACTCGACGTGGAGTTCACCGGCTGCACGCTCCACCGCGCATCATGCTGCGAGAAGAAAAGCCGGTCGGTGATCTTCTGAACGATCGAGTCCGGGGAGGGTTCGCTGCGATTTGTCAGGACGATGATCGCCGCGTGCATCGTGGGAAATCGCACGATCATCGTGCGGAACCCTGTTGTCGTTCCGGTATGCGAGAGCCGCGGGAGCCGCCGATACGAATCGACGAACCAGCCGAATCCGTATCCCGACTTCTTGCCGTCCGCGAGGGGTTGATCGGTAAACGCCTGCGTGCGCAGCTCCTGCGGCAGGAGTTCGTTCGTATAGAGCGCTTGGTCCCACCGATACAGTTCGTCGACGGATGAATAGATGCCGCCATCGCCGAGCACCGCGCTGGTGTTGCTCTGATCGGTTGGACGCCACGCTGCACCGGACGCCGAATGGCCGTAGGCGCGGAACGAAACGTCAGGGCCGCCTTTCACGTAGGCAAGTGATTTGTGCATGCCAAGCGGAACGAAGATCCGGTTGCGAATGAATGTCGCGAACGGCGTGCCGCTGCGCTTCGCGACAATTCCAGCGAGCACCGCAAAGCCGGTATTGCTGTAGCGATACCGCGTGCCGGGCGCGAAGTACGTGCTGTCGGTACGCGATTTCAAGATCGCGATAACATCGGCGTCCGTCACCTGCCGCGTTTGTGAATCCGGGACGAAATCTTCGTACGCAAGCAATCCGCTCGTGTGCGTCAGGAGCTGTTTGATCGTGATGCGCTTTGTATATGTTGGTAAGTCGGGGAATACGTCATTGAGTGATTCGTCGAGGCGCAGTTTTCCGTCCTTGACGAGCAGCAGGGTCGCTGCTGCCGTGAACTGCTTCGTCACCGAAGCGAGTCGGAAGTTCGTGCGCGTCGTGACCGGTGTTTTCGACGCGACGTCTGCCATGCCGAAGGCGCGATTCACAACAACGCGGCCGTCGACCGCCACGAGCACCGCGGCGCCCGGCGATGCCCCGCTGTAGGCGGCGAAGATCGAATCGATGAACGCGGCGGTCAGCGGAGAATCAGCCGTCGCGCGATGCGTAATGCGGCGTTCGTTCAGATCGTAGCGATCACCCGGATGCAGTGTGAGATACGGCTGTCCCGGATCGGTCGCGTCGCGTCCGCCGTACACGAAGGCTTTATTGCGGCCGATGATCTCGGCCTGATCGCCCCGCACGACCCACGCAGTCCCTTCGTCCTCCGAAATGCCAAGTAACGTCGGGTGCTTCGTGAGCACCTGCGGAAGGTCGGCGAGGCGGTCGCGCGCAACGACGTGCTGATCGATCGCGGTGTTTCGCAAAAATCCGAAACCCTTCTCATATCCCGGCGCCATCATAATCGTGTTGCCTTCACGCGCGCCGCGCACGAGATAACTCGCGAGAATTGAGGCGCCCGCCGAACTACCGCCGATGACGCCACCGCGCGACAATACGTCATGCAGCTCACGTTCGGTCTTCGTATCGGCGTATGAATCGACGAGGTGCCACTGTCGGCCGCCGGGAAACCAGACGCCAGTCGCGTTATGGATTGGTGTGGCAAAGCTGTCGCTGTTTGCTACGGCGCGATCGCGCGTGTGGAGCACGGTCAAATGGCGCGCGCCTGCCACCTTGAATCCATTGAGCCCCGGCCAGTTCGAGGGGTAAACGGAATCCTCGCCCGCCGTTGGAATGACGACGATACGTGCGTCGGGGCCCCCCGCCGCCTCGATGAACGCCCGATAGATCTCCGGTCCCATCGCACCACCGCCGACCACAATGACCGTTCCGTGTGGTGGACCGACAACCACCGATCCGGCACGGTTGAACGTTTCACCGGGCGCTCGGAGCATTGTCGGCGAGCAGGCGGTCACCGCCGCGAGAGCGAGGGCGGCAAGCGGCGGGATGATCAGACGGCGGTCTCTTCGCATGGAACTCACGGGCAAGGTGACGCTCGCGACAGTAACGTACGGGGGAGCGATATGCGCAAACTTATTGGATCCGGAGCGTGTTCGTGAGTGGAGAAGTCACCCGCCTTCTCATCATCGGATCGGCGATGACGTTGACGATGATGTTCGCACTGTGGCTGCTGCATCTGCGGATGCGCAATGCCTCAGTTGTGGACGTCGGCTGGGCGTCGGGCATCGGCCTGCTCGCGGTTCTCTACGCCGCGCTCGGTAGCGGTCTCCCTGAGCGCCGGATCGTCGCCGCGATCCTCGGCGGAGTCTGGAGCATCCGACTCGCGGTGCATCTCGCCCATCGTGTCGCGAACGAACCGGAGGACGGGCGGTACGCCGAGCTCCGTGCACAGTGGGGTGGAAATCTGACCCTCAAGTTTCTCGTTTTTTTTCTCGGGCAGGGGCTGCTCGATGTACTGCTCGCCGTTCCGTTCCTCGCCGCGTCGGTCAATCCGTCGTCGACCGCACACCCGCTGGAGATCGCCGGCGTCGGCCTCTGGCTGATCAGTGTGATCGGCGAAGGCGTCGCCGACGAGCAGCTCCGGCGCTTCAAGCGCGATCCCGCGAACCGCGGCCGCGTCTGCGAGATCGGGTTGTGGCACTACTCGCGGCATCCGAACTACTTCTTCGAGTGGCTCATCTGGTGCGCATTTGCGCTCTTCGCCCTCGGATCGCCGTTCGGATGGCTTTCGCTCGCCGGCCCCGCCCTGATGCTCTACTTCCTGCTTCGCGTGACCGGCATTCCAATGACCGAAGCGCACGCCGTGCAATCTCGCGGTGAGGCATATCGCGAATACCAGCGCACGACGTCCGCGTTCGTCCCGTTGCCCAGAAAAGCACGCTGAGCGCGAACGCTCAGATCGTGTAGCCGCCGTCGACGACGTAGACGCCGCCGGTGATGAAGCTGCCGGCGTCGCTGCACAGTAGCAGGGCCGTCGACGCGATGTCTTCGGGTTCCGCGAGCTTCGCGATCGCCTGATTTCGCATCATGTGTTTCAACACCTTCTCGTCGCCCCAGAGCGCGCTGCTGAAATCGGTCTTGATGAGACCGGGGCAGATCACGTTGGCGCGGATGTTGTCCTTCCCCCACTCCTTGGCCAGCACCTGCGTCAAACTCACGATCGCCGCCTTGCTCACGCTGTAGATGCCGAGCCCCGGCTCCGGCGAAATGCCGCCAATGCTCGAGATGTTCAGGATGACACCCCCGCCACGGGCCACAAAGTGGGGCCGCGCCGCCTTGGCGAGGTCGAACGGCGCCCGCACGTTCACCGCGACGATCTTCTCGAACGCTTCCGTCGAGGTGTTCTCGACCGGCCCGTATACCGGATTCGTCGCCGCGTTGTTCACGAGGATATCGATCCCGCCAAAGGCCGCAACGGTCCCCGTCACGAGGCGTTCGCACTCCTGGACTGTCGAGACATTTGCCGCGAATCCGATCGCGTCGGCGCCCGTCGCTTTCAGTTCAGCGACTGTACGGTCGACAGAGTCCTGTTTGCGACTGGCCACGACCACGCGCGCTCCGTGCGCGGCGAAGGCCATCGCGATTCCCTTCCCGATCCCTCGCGTACCGCCGCTGATGAGTGCGACTTTTCCGGCGAGCGAAAAGCGATCCGGCAACATGCGTGCTCCAGTCGTGAATGAGGATGCGTTATCTTAATAACATGTCGATGTTTCGCACCTCCCGCCTGATCGCAGCCGTCGCCCTAGTGACAGTCGGCGCCGCGGCCTGCGCCGATACGACGCCGATGCATGGCGTGGTCATCGAAGACCCCGCCGCGGCACCGCCGCTCCTTCTGGTCGACGCGAACGGGAAATCGTTCGACCTGTCGAAAGAGCGCGGGCGCGCAGTGCTTCTCTATTTTGGATATACGCACTGTCCCGATATTTGCCCGGCAACCCTCTCCGATTGGGCGCGGGCGAGCCGTGCACTCGGGACGGCGTCCGAGAAGGTACGCTTCGTATTCGTCAGCGTCGATCCCGAACGCGACACGCCGCAGCTCTCGTATAATTACGCGCATCAGTTCGACGCCTCGTTCATTGGACTAACGGCGTCGGACTCAGCGCTCGAGAAGATCAAAAAGGACTGGGGATTCGCGGTCTTTCGTGAAGAGGCGAGTGATCCGAAGGGCTATGGCGTCGCCCATCCTGGGCAGTCGTTCGTCATCGATGCAACCGGCAGGGTCCGGCTGATTTTTCCGCCGACAATGAAGCCCGCTGACATCGCCTCGGATCTGCGGAGAGTGATGTGATGCTCCGCCGTGGTGGTCAAAGCGTCGGATGACGGCGCTCACGAGGACGAAGAAGGCCGGGAGACTCTTTCGAGTTCCCGGCCTTCTGTCCTTCTATCGTCCCACTGCGCCCGGTCGCGTCGCAGGCCGACAGGTAATAGTGTACAACTATTTGCCTGCGAGAAGCAATGCCCTGACGCTTTCAACTTATGTATGCAGCGTTTCCGGTCTCGCAGTTACCACCGTCGCGAGCACTTCGTCTCGATCCGTCGCGACCTCGATGTACATCGGCGCAGGTTCGACGCATATTATGAGTCAGCGACTCATTCGCGCGAAACCGCTGTCGCACCTCAGGATTTTCGTGACCAACCTTGCGCACCTCGTGGGTCTTGTTCCGGCATGACGAATTCCGCCGCGATCAGCTTAAGTGTCAGCGGCTACGTGCTGCTAGCGGGAGCCGGGGCGTGGCTCACGGATATCGGGCCGTGGTATCGCAACCTCAAGAAACCGTCGTGGCAGCCGCCGAACGTTCTCTTCGGTCCGGTATGGACGACGATCTTCGCGCTCTCGGCGTGGTCGTCGATTCTCTGCTGGAGCGGTGCAACGACGACCGAACAGCGCGCCTGGGTGCTCGCGGCATTCGGTCTGAACGCGATCGGCAACGCCTGGTGGAGTTATCTGTTCTTTCGAAGACAGCGCCCCGACTGGGCGCTCGTGGAAGTGTTTCCGTTCTTGGCGACGATCGTCACCATGATCGCCGTCGCGTCTCGAATTTCGGAGCGCGCCGCGTGGCTCCTGGTACCGTATCTGGTCTGGGTGTCGTTCGCGTCATTTCTGAACCTGACGGTCGTACGGTTGAATCGACCGTTTAGAGGACGATGACCGTATGCTGATTTCGCTTACCGTGGACTTCCATCACGCGAACGTCGCCATCGACTCGCTCGCCTAGGAAAGGAACTCCCTGTGAATGACCTGTTTTTGAAGGCCTGCCGACGTGAACCGACGGAACGTCCTCCGGTATGGATGATGCGCCAGGCCGGCCGGTACCTCCCCGAATATCGCGCGGTCCGGGCAAAGTCCGATTTCCTCACGATGTGCCGGACGCCCGAACTCGCCGTCGAAGTGACGCTGCAGCCGGTCGACATCATGAAAGTCGACGCGGCAATCATTTTTAGCGACATCCTCGTCGTTCCTGAAGCGATGGGAATGGAACTCATCATGGATGAGGGCAAGGGGCCGCAGTTTCCGTCGCCGCTTCGTTCGAGCGCCGACGTCAACAAACTCAAGAGCATCGAGCCCGGTGAAGACCTCGGCTACGTCCTCGACGCGATCAAGCTATGCCGACGCGAACTCGACGGGCGTGTGCCGCTGATCGGCTTCGCCGGCGCGCCATGGACGCTCGCCGCGTACATGGTCGAGGGCAAGGGAACAAAACAGTTCCAAGTTGCCAAGAAGATGCTGATGGAAGACGCGCAGACGGCGCACATCCTGCTCTCGAAGCTCGCAGTCGCCGTCGGCTTCTATCTCAAGGCGCAGGTGAAAGCCGGTGCACAGGCGATTCAGCTGTTCGATTCGTGGGCCGGTGCGCTCGCGCCAGAAGAGTTCCGGACGTTCGCACTGCCCTATCTCGCCGAAGCAGCGTCGATCGCCAAGACGGCGGGTGCGCCGTTGATCGTCTTTTGTCCCGGCGCCGGTTGGGCGATGGAAGAAATCGCCGAAGCGACGAAAGCCGACGTGATCGGCGTCGACTGGCACAGCGATGCGGCCGATATGCGCCGGCGCGCCGACGCAATTGGCGTCGCCGTGCAGGGCAATCTCGATCCGTGCGCGCTCTACGCGCCACGCATGTCGATCCGAGAACGGACCAAGCGCATGCTCGACGCGATGTCCGGCCCGGGCCACATCGCCAATCTTGGGCACGGCATTCTGCCTGATATTCCGGTCGACCACGCCAAGGCGTTCATCGACACGGTACGTGAATATCGCGCCTCGCCGGCCGAACAACTCGCTGGTGCGGGGGCGGCGGAGCTCGTCGCGTGACCGCCGTGTCGACGGCGGCCGCGGCGATGCGTGAGCGCGCCGCCCAATGGATCGAACGGCTGCACGACGACGTGGTCGGCTTGTTCACCGAACTCGATCAGGGCGGCACATTCCGCAGCGACAGCTGGGACCGCGACGGCGGCGGCGGCGGAACGGCGCGCGTCCTCATCGACGGCACCACCTTCGAGAAAGCCGGCATCAACCGCTCGCGTGTTGACGGTATCCTGCCGCCTGAAGCGGCGCGGCGACTCGGCGGAACGGGCGCGGCACAAGGGACGACGCACTTCTATGCCACCGGCGTGAGTCTCGTCGTGCATCCGCGCAGTCCGATGATCCCAACCGTGCATCTAAACGTCCGCTACTTCGAGCTCAGCAACGACAACGGCGAAACTACTGACGTCTGGTTTGGCGGCGGCACCGATCTCACGCCGACGTATCCGTTCGAAGAAGACGCCGTCTTCTTTCATCGCACTCTCAAGGACATCTGCGACCGGCATCACCCGTCGCTGCATCCGCGATTCAAAAAGTGGTGCGATGACTATTTCACGAATACACACCGCGACGGCGAAGCGCGCGGCGTCGGCGGTATCTTCTACGATCACGTGCGCCCGCTCGGCGATGAAAGCGGACTCAATGCGAACGCGCTGTTCGCGTTTGCCGACGATGTTGGCCGCTCGCTAAGGTCGGCGTATGGGCCGATCGTCGAACGCCGTCGGGATACGCCATATGGCGAGCGCGAACGGAACTTCCAGCTCCAGCGCCGTGGCCGCTACGTCGAGTTCAATCTGCTGCACGACCGCGGAACGATCTTCGGTTTGCAAACCAACGCGCGAGTGGAGAGCGTTCTGATGAGCCTGCCTCCGCTCGCGGCGTGGCACTACGCGCCGGTATACGAGCCGGGCTCGTTCGAAGCCCACCTTATCGGGATGCTGCGGCCGCAGGACTGGAGCGGCGCCGGTTGAGACCTTTTCGCTCGTCGTCGTGCTGCGCGTTGAAACGAAAGAGGCGCTTACCGATCGTGACATCGTCCGTAACGCGCCGTAGATTAGCCGCGAACCGGAGGATATCGGATGGACGGGAGCGTCGGCGCGAAGCACCCTAGCGCGCTTACCATCGGAACGCGCGGCAGCAAGCTCGCGCTGTGGCAAACGGAACACGTGCGCGACCTGCTGCTCGGGCTCTATCCGCAATTGGCGGTCGACTACGTCCGGATCACCACGAAGGGTGATGCCATCACCGATCGTCCGCTGGTGGCGATCGGGCGGAACTCGCTGTTCGTGGCGGAGATCGAGGATGCGCTCCGCAGCGGCAGCATTCATCTCGCCGTGCATAGCGCCAAGGATCTCCCTTCGACGCTCGCCGACGACATGCGCATCGCCGCATTTCTCTCGCGTGTCGACCCGCGCGACGCGCTCGTGTCGCGCGGCGGCAGTCTCACCGATCTCCCGCCGGGTGCGAAGGTCGGTACCAGCAGCCCGCGCCGCGCCTGTCAATTGCGCGCCGTACGACCCGACCTGCAGCTCCTCGACATCAGAGGGAACGTCGACACACGCCTCGAAAAGCTTCATCGCGGCGAGTTCGATGCGATCGTCCTCGCCGCGGCAGGACTCGAACGCCTAGGCCTCTCACATCACGTCACGCAGTATTTTTCGGCCGACGAAATGGTCCCCGCTGTCGCCCAAGGCGCCCTCGCCATTGAGGTGTGCACGAGCGATCCATCGCTCAACAGCCTCATCGCGCCACTCGCCGATCCGGTCACGACCGCCGCCGTCATATCCGAGCGCGCCTTCCTGGCGGCGATGGGGGCCGGCTGCAACGCGCCGCTCGGCGCGCACGCGACCATCAGCGGCGACACCCTTACGCTCACCGCGCTCATCGGCGCCGCCGACGGTCGCACCGTCCGGCAGACCGCAACAGGTGCTCGAGCCGATGCCGCGAGGATCGGTCGGGCGATCGCCGCCGATCTGGTTGCCAACGGTGGCGCCGAGCTGCTCGCCGCGATCACCGGCGTGACGCACGGTGGCTAGTACGACGACATCCTCAGATCAGCCGCTGCGGGGCCGTCGCATCGTCGTGACCCGACCGACGGCGCAGGCAGGGCCGTTGCTCGACCTCTTGCGCGCACGCGGCGCTGAACCGCTCGCATCGCCAGCCATTTCCGTCGTTCCGCCCACCGACCTCGCGCCGCTCGACCGGGCGCTCGATGCGCTCAACGCATATCAGTGGCTGATCTTCTCTAGCGCGAACGCCGTAGAGTCCTTCGAATCACGGCGCGCGATGCGCGGAATCGCCATGCCGGCCGCGCTGAGATTCGCGGCGGTCGGCTCGGCGACTGCCGCCGCCGCCGCTGCGCACGGCATCCGCTGTGATTTCAGTCCGTCGCACTCGGACGGCGATACCCTCGCGGCCGAACTGCCCGTCGCGGCGCACGAGCGCGTCCTGTGGCCACGCGCTGACCTCGCTCGCGCCGAACCCGTTTTTGCGCTTCGCGGGCGAGAGGTGCACGTCGATGACGTCGTGGCCTATCATACCGTGGCGGACGACGGACTCGATCTGATCGCCGCGCGGCTCCGCGAGGGTGAGATCGACGCGATCACGTTTTCGAGTTCGTCGGCCGTTCGGCATTTGCTCGAAAGGTTTCGTCGCGCCGGCGTTACGGACCTACTGAAAGGACCGCGTAGAGCCGCAATCGTCTGCATCGGTCCCGTGACCGCGCGCGCCGCGCGCGAAGCAGGGCTCGAGGTGGACGCCGAAGCGGCGACGCAGGACGATGCAGGATTGGTGCAAGCGCTCATCGATTGTTTTCACGGCCGTACCGGAAGTGACTGGAGGACTTGATGCTCGAATCGACGACCGACGCCGGCACACTCGCTGGACAACTCAGAATGCGGCGACTGCGCCGCACCGGCGCTCTGCGCGCACTTGTTCGGGAGACGACGCTTAGCGTCGACAACTTCATTCACCCGCTCTTCATCGCCGCGGGCAAGAATATCGAGCGGCCGATCGGGAGCATGACCGGCCATTCGCAACTCTCGATCGACAAGCTCGACGCCGAAATCGACACCCTGCTCACCCTGCGCATTCCTTCGGTGCTGCTCTTCGGCATTCCTGCCACAAAGGACGCGACCGGCTCCTCGGCGTGGGACGCCGAAGGACCGGTCCCGAGTGCCATTCGCTATCTCAAGAAGCGCGCGCCGGAACTCGTGGTGATCGCCGACGTTTGCATGTGCGAGTACACGAGCCATGGTCACTGCGGCATCCTGCTCGATGACAGCGGTAACGTCGACAACGATCAGACGCTCCCGCTGTTGGCGCGCGCTGCGGCCGCGTACGCAGATGCCGGCGTGGATATCGTCGCGCCGAGTGCGATGATGGATCACCAGGTCGCCGCGATTCGCCGTGGATTGGACGACGGCGGACATCATCACACGCCGATTCTTTCATACGCGGCGAAGTACGCGTCGGCGTTCTACGGACCGTTCCGC
>JAYVPN010000179.1:0-3824 GCA_043757365.1 Gemmatimonadota bacterium
GTCAGCTTGGGAAGGGCAGCGCGGTGAACTTGCTGACCGACCGCAAGCTTTGCCCAGAACCCCCGGGGGGGAACCGGAATGCGATATCGTTCACACGCCTTCGCGAGCCCACGGTCTGAACATCCGTAGCGTCGGGCGAGCGTTCGCATGGGGGTTCGCCAGACGGCTTCATACAGCGCCTCTCGGGTCAGAGGCTCTTGTGTTTCCTCACCGAACCTGATGGCCGGGGTCGTCGAAAACTCAGTGCTCGGCATGGCAGCTCGCTCCTTTTCTCGACTGTAGGGCTCCCATGTCAACACCGGAATAGAATTGCTCACTTTCACCGGCCAAAATTGCTCACTCAGGGCGGGTGGGAGCGAGCCGTCAGGACGCCGTAGCCTCCTTCGAGCGTGATCGAGACCGGGGTGGGGTGTCAGCCGAGCGGGCGGTCCCGAGGGCGCGATGGAGCTCGGCGTGGTGCCGCATGCGATAGCTGTTGCCGCGGATGTTGACGATGTGGCAGTGGTGCACGAGGCGGTCGATCAGGGCGGCGGCCATGACCTCGTCGCCGAAGATCTCGCCCCACTCCTCAAAGCCCTTGTTCGACGTCAGCACCGTGGAGGCGTGCTCGTAGCGGCGCGACATCAGCTGGAAGAAGAGCATCGCCCCCGTCCGGGTGATGGGGAGATAGCCGATTTCATCGACGACGAGGAGCGACGGAAAACTGAGCGTCTTCATGCGGTGGAGGAGTCGACCGGCCTGGCTCGCCTCTTCGAGCGACGTGATCAGATCGCCGAGCGTGCCGTAGTAGACGCGTCGCCCGCTCTCGGCGGCGGCGATGGCGAGACTGATCGCCAGGTGCGTCTTGCCCACCCCGGGTGGCCCGAGGAAGACGACGTTTTCCTTCCGCTCGAGGAAGCCGAGCGTGTGCAGGCTGTCGAGTTGCTCGCGCTTGACCGACGGCTGAAAGGAGAAGTCAAAGTCGACGAGCGTCTTCACCGCCGGGAGCCGCGACGAGCGCATCGCCGCGTCGAGCCGCCGATGATTGCGAAGCGTGATCTGCGCCTGCAGCAGGGCATCCAGCGCGGCTGGGGCGG
This sequence comes from Gemmatimonadota bacterium, assembly GCA_043757365.1. Taxonomy (GTDB): domain Bacteria; phylum Gemmatimonadota; class Gemmatimonadetes; order Gemmatimonadales; family Gemmatimonadaceae; genus Fen-1231. The sequence continues at coordinate 1,077 of JAYVPN010000179.1, forward strand.
TGAGCGTGCCACCATCCAGGCCCGCGAGGATGTCGTCGAGAGCTTCGAGCGCGCCCGGCATTTTGAGATCGGCGAGTTGGGCGCGGAGCGCATCCCGGCGCGAGGGGGCGGCTTTCATCAGGCCACCTCCTCGGCGAGTTGCCGATACGCCGCGAGCCCCCGCCGCTCCACATCGACCGTGGGGATGATGGGCGCAAGCAAGTGCGGGACGGTCCGCCGCATGGTGCGCGCAGGCGGGACGATCAACGGGCGGTACGCACGCTCGGCGAGGGGCTGGAGATGCATCACTTCCTCCGTCTCGAACCGCAGACGCGGCACGCACTGCGTCGTCCGATGGACACGAACATTCGCCACGGCGTCGAGCCACATCAGCCGCTGTGCATCCAGATCCGCGTCGCCGATAAACTCGCGTCCATAAAAGAAATTGCCGCGGATGTAGCGGATCGGACGCTCCACCTTGCCCTTGGTCTGGGCGCGATACGGGCGGCAGGCGCGGATGCGGAAGCCCCAATGTGCGGCGAAGCGGAGGAACTCGGGATTCTCCAAGAGCTTCCCGCCGTCGGCGCGCTGATCCTCGACGATCACCGCCTTCATTTGATCGAAGAGGAGTTCGGTCGGCACACCGCCGAACGAGGCAAAGGCTTCTTCCAGTCCACTGATGACCGTCGCCAGCGTTTGCCGCGGGTAGAACTTGAGCCAGAGCAGCCGCGAGTAGCCGAGCACGACGACGAGGGCGTATCGCTTCCCCCACGGAAGCCGGAACTCCGCAAAGTCGACCTGCGCCTGGTGGCCCGGCGCGGTCTCGAACCGCACCAGCGGCTCGGGCTCGGCTCGCGGACGCATGCGCGCCACGTACGCGCGTACCTGGGTGATGCCCCCCGCATAGCCTGCCGCGCGGATCTCGTCATAGAGCCGCACGGCGGATAGCTCGGGGTAGGTCGCAAGGCGCGCCGCGAGGATGGCCTCGTAGGGCGCCAGCAGGGTGCGACGCGGCGGATAGTGTCGCGGCGGAGTCGTATCAAAATCCCGGGTCACCTGCCCGGTCGCGATCCAGTGATGCACGACCCGGCGGCTGACGCCAAGACGTTCGGCGATGGCGGTCTTCGACAGGCCATCATCCAGGAGATGCTGAAGTAGCACGAGGGAATCCCATCCGTACACGGTGCCTCGCCTCTGAGCGGGAGGCGGGCGAATGTGCCAGCAGGGCCGGACGGATGCCCACTTCTGAGCTCAGGGCATCCGGCGGCAGGTTGAAGGCCCAAGTGAGCAATTTTCGCCGGTGATTCTGAGCAATTTCACGCCGGTGCTAACAGCTTGGGCAAGAGGCGGCCATGGGCTGACAGCACAAGCCACGAGCTGGAGATGAACAACCGGGATGATGGGTGAGCGCGAAACCGGATGATAGGTGAGCTAAAGAATGACCGCAGTTGCACCATCTGGGTGATGGAAATACATCATGGCGTTGGCCCTGTCCATCAGCCATGCCAGCGTGCATCCGGAATAAACCGGTGGGTGTGAAGATCGAACTCGCCAAGCGTGAGTGCGGCGTAGTCGATTCGCATGACGTCGGTATCCGTTTCTGTGAGGCCGACCTCTTGGCCGATCAGGTTCATGGAGAGAAAGATCGGGTGCCCGCGCCACTTGATGGCCCCACCCCGCTCGACGCGGCGGATGACGGAGGCGGTGGGATAGTCGAGGGCCGGCAGTCGGGCCGGGTACGGTCGGGCGGAGGGGGTGTATCCGTGTCCGGGCGGGCGATGGTCGGGCGTGCTGGCATGCGGCCGTTCCGTGTTGTATTCGGCGCGAAAGCGATCAAAGCGCCGTTGTTGCGCGGCGAAGGAGCGTGAGCCGGGGTGCGTCGCCTCCGCCTTGAGCGTTTTGTGAAACCGCTCGTGCGCCCCATTTTCGGACGGCGTCGCGGGGCGAATATGCTCTGGCCGGATCCCGAGGCGCACCCACCAGAACGCGAGCGCCCCCAAGCGCCCCAGCGCGTTCGGCTGGGCAAAGGGGACGCCGTTGTCGGTGCGGAGGACGTCGGGTAAGCCGTACTGCGCAAACGCCCGGCTGAAGATGAGGCGGGCGGATGCGACCGCCGTGCTCGGCAACGCGGTACAGCGCAGAAGGAAATGGCTGTGCAGATCGAGGATCGTCAGCGGATAACAGGACGCGCCCGTCCCCAACCGAAATTGCCCCTTGAAGTCCGCGGTCCAGACCACGTTGGCGGCGGACGCCTCGGTCCGATCACTCGCCAAACGCGCGTGCGCCCTCGGGCGGCGGCGGCGGGGGCGGATCAGTCCTTCGCGCTGGAGCAGCTCCCCGATGGTACTGGCGGCGGGCCAGTGGTGCTCCGGCGCTCGTTGGATCAGCCGGTCGCGAAGTTTCGCCGCGCCCCAGAGTCGATGTTGCTTCCGCAGCGCGACGATCGCATCGATGACGGCGGGTTCGAGTCGATGCGTCCCATGGAGCGGCGCGTGCGACCGATCCGCTAATCCCGCTTCGCCCAACGTCCGAAAACGCTGCAACCACTTCTGTCCAGTCTTCTCACTGATCCCGAATCGGTCGCAGATCTCCACGATTTTCTCCCGCCGATCCAGGCAGGCCTGAATGAACGCCAATCGTTCTGACATAGGTGAGCTCTCTCGCCATGGCACGGGCACCTCCCAGAAGATGCCCGAATGTGTGGCGGTGACCGCTCCAGCTCACCCATCATCCGGTTTTTTGCTCACCGATCATCCCGGTCTGTACCAG
>JAYVPN010000180.1:0-14384 GCA_043757365.1 Gemmatimonadota bacterium
TCGCTGATGCGCACCGCGTCGGTGATCGGCAGCGCACCCTCGCGACGCAAGCGGTCCCGTAGCGACTCCCCGACCACGTACGGCATCGTAAACCACGGATGTCCCGCGGCGATCCCGGAATCGAACAGCGGCACGATCCGCGGATGTGCCAGCGCCGCGACGACGCGGATCTCGCGCTGGAAACGCGCGATGGCCGTCTCGTCGAGATCGAACGAGAGCACCTTCAGTGCGACGTCGCGATCATGCGCGAGATCGCGGGCGACAAAAACCCGCGCCATTCCGCCCGCTCCTAACTCTCGCAGGACCGTGTAGCGGCCAGCGAGGGCTTCGGTGAAGGCTACCGGGAGGAGCGAATCCATGCTTCAGTCGCCTCGCTCAGGTTCTATGCAGGACGTGACGAGCAACAACGGCTACAGGAGCTTCGCGATCCACTCGCCGACGTAGTACCCGATGATCGCCACGCCGAGTCCGACGACGAACATATCAATACCGGACTTGAAGACACCGCGGCCGGTGAAAACGCTGCGCGCCGCGCCGACGCCGAAGTGGCTGCCCATCGCGATCGCGAACGAGACCCAGATCGCGAGTTGCCCGTGGAAGAAGAAGAACGGCGCAACGGGTAGCAGTGAGCCGATTGCTGTCGCGCTGCCTGTGATCCATGCCTCGCGCATCGGCGAGTCTTGATGCGGGCTGATTTGCAACTCCTCTTGCACCTGCTCGGCGAGCATCCGATCCGGATCGCCCATTACTTCCGTCGCGAGCGCATACGCCTGATCGGCGTGCATCCCTTTCGCTTCGTAGATGAGCGCGAGTTCGTCGCGTTCAAGCTCGGGCATCAGCGCGATTTCGTCTTTCTCCATCGCGATTTCGTTGGCGAATACTTCCTGCTCACTCTTCGCCGCGAGGTAGCCGCTCGAACCCATCGACAGGGCGTTCGCAATTAAGCCGGCGACGCCGGCGACGATGATCGCGTGATCCTGTTGGAGCGCCGTCGCGCCGATGACGCCGGCGACGAGACCGAAGTTCGCGGTGAGGCCGTCGTTGAATCCGTAGACGACGTTGCGCAACAGCCCGCCGGACCCGGTGCGATGCCACGGTTCACCGCTCCGTCCGGCGAGATGCGCGATTTCGCTCGCGTGCTCCTTCGACTCGCGGGCGAGGAGGAGGGCTTCGTCGCCACCGGGGGCACCCTTCGGCGTCTCGCGGTGGAGCATCAGGTACGCCTTCACCTCGCGTCCTTCTTCGGCGAGGAGCATCGGCAAGAGGAAGCCGGGGCCGAAACGGCCGCCGAGCCAGGCGAGGAGTCGCGTGCGTCCCGTGGGGCGGAAGACGCCGGTGGCGCCGCCGTGCTGACTGATCAAAGCGGCCCAGATCGCGACGTGTTTGTCTTCGACGTCGGCGAGCCGCGAATAGACGCCTCGCTTCTCTGCGTCCGGTTCCAGCGACGCGAGAATCCGGTAGAGGTATGCCGCGTCGGCTTCGTCCTGCCAGTGATGCTGGAAGTTGTGAAGGTCGACTTTGATCGGAAGTTCTTCGGGCGCGGCGGTGGCTGTCATACTCGAAATATGGCGAGGGTGGGAAGGGGGCGGGGAGTCGAAGCAACCTTCCGGGCGGGGCGGGTGACTCAACTCGTGAATCACCCAACCCGAGGACTTCATGCGTCGATCGATCATTTCACTCGTTTGCCTCTCGGCGGCCGCCATTCCGGCGTATGCCCAGCAGAGCCGCTCGCCGGAAGGGCGCGTGCGCACCATGACCATCGAACGCGCGTCGGGCGGCGATCGTGCCGTGCTCGGCATCACCATGAGCAGTACGGGTAAGCGCGATACGCTCGGCGTGCTCGTGCAGTCCGTCACGCCCGGCGGTCCGGCCGAGAAGGCTGGGATTGAAGAGGGCAACCGGATCGCGGCGATCAACGGGGTATCGCTCAGGATGCCTCGCGAGGATGCCGGGGATGATGAGATGACGGGCGCGATGCAGCGCCGACTCCAGCGCGAGATGCGAAAGGTGAAAGCGGGCGACGATGTAACGCTCGAGCTTTGGGCCGGCGGCCGTTCGAAGACCGTGAAGGTGAAGACCGTTGTGCCAGACGATCTTACGCCGGAGCGGGCGGCGCGCATCAGTACCGAGGAGCGAGCGGTGATCGGGATCTCGCTCGGGTCGACGGGCAACAAGCGTGATACGGCGGGTGTCTTCGTCTCCGCCGTCAGCGACGGCGGGCCGGCGGAGAAGGCGGGGATTGTCGAAGGCGACCGGCTCGTCGCGGTCAACGGGGTGGATCTTCGCGTCGCGAAAGACGATGCCGGTGATGTGTGGGTCGCGAATGCTCGAGTGCAGCGCCTGCAGCGCGAGATCGCGAAACTGAAGCCTGGTCAGAGCGCCGACTTCACGGTGAGCTCCGGCGGCCGCTCGCGGACTGTGAAGGTCACGACGATCAAGGCGAGTGAGTTGCCGCACGAGAACGGGTATTTGTTCCGCTTCGGCGACGGCGAGGGGTTTCCGATGCCGGCGATGCCGGCGATGGCCCCGATGCCTCCTGCTGCACCGCGCGTTCGCGTGTACCGGAATGGGGATGGATGGTCGAACTTCGAGGGGATCGGGCCGGAAGTGCGGAGGAATCTCGAGATCGAGTTGCCGCGGGCGATGGAGCGGGTGCGGACGGCGATTGATCAGATGAAATTTCGGGTTGGGCGGACAGTCATCTGACAGCAGTGGGAGTGGGGGTCAGTGCGAGAACAGTGGGAGGGCAGTGGGAGCTCTAGTGCGAGCGGCGAGTAGTAGACTGAGTGCGTGCTTCAAAAATAAGCGCGGCCGGACTTCGTCCGGTCGCGCTTATACCTTTGCGGCCTCTCGCACCCGATCTACTACTCGCTGCTCGCACTAGAGCTCCCACTATTCTCCCACTCCCACTGATCTAGAATTCGATCTGAGTTCCGAGTTCTACAACTCTGTTTGGCGGCAGTTGAAAAAATTCTGCGGCACTCCGCGCATTCTTCGACATTATCACAAACAATTTCTTCCGCCAAATATTCATCGTCATCCCGCCTTTCTTCCATGGCTTCGCGAACGGAATCAGCAGTTCGCGGCCGAGATAGTAGGATGTGTCGAGCGGACGCGACCGAATCCCCTCGCGGCGGAGCAGTTCCATCACTTCCTTCACGTCGGGCGATTCCATGAAACCGTAGCGCGCGATGGCGCGGATAAAACCGTGGTCAAGGCGCTCGACCGTGAGACGGTCGCTGTTGCGCTCCTCGGGAACGCGGGATGATTGAATCGACAGGAGGATCACCTGCGCGTGCAGCGCCTTGTTGTGCTTCAGGTGATGCAGGAGCACCACCGGCACACCGCCGGATTCGCCGGTCATGAACACCGCGGTGCCGGGAACGCGCGGTATCGAGCTCGTCGAGAGGCTCTGCAGGAAATCCGGCAGCGGCATCGTGATGTCTGTGAGCCGCTCGCGGAGAATCGACCGGCCGCGCTTCCACGTCGTCATCAGCGTGAAGATGCCGATCGCGATCGCCAGCGGCACCCAGCCGCCGTGCCTGATCTTCATCGCGTTCGCGCCAAGGAACGCGAGGTCCATCAGCAGGAACGACGAGGCCAGCGCGAGTGCCCGCCACTTTGGCCAGTTCCAGCGGGCGGCCGCGACGACGGCGAACAGCACGGTCGTGATCGACATCGTCCCGGTCACGGCAATTCCGTACGCCGCACCGAGCGCGCTGGCGTTGCGGAAACCGAGCACGACGACGACGCAGGAGACCATCAGCGCGTTGTTGATCTCGGGGATATAAATCTGCCCGGCTTCGCGCGCCGACGTGTGGATGATCGTCATCCGCGGGCAGTAACCGAGCTGGATGCTCTGCTGCGTCAGTGAGAAGGCGCCGGAGATGAGCGCCTGACTGGCGATGATCGCCGCCATCGTCGCCAGCGCGATGAGCGGATAGAGCAGAATACGCGGCGCGAGCAGGTAGAACGGATTCGCGACGGCGGCCGGATCGCGCATCATGAGCGCGCCCTGACCGAAGTAGTTGATCAGCAGACACGGGAAGACGAGCCAGAACCAGGCGAGACGGATCGGCTTCTTGCCGAAATGTCCCATGTCGGCATACAGCGCTTCGGCACCGGTCACGGCGAGGACCACGGCGCCGAGCAGCACGAACGCGGCGTTGCCGTGAATGAAGAAGAATCGGATGGCGTACATCGGGTTCACGGCGCCGATGATCTGGGGCTCCTGCACAACTTCGCGCAGTCCGAGAGCGGCGATCGTGAAGAACCAGATGAGCATGATTGGGCCAAACGCGCTGCCGACGCGCGCTGTGCCGAACCGCTGCACGAAGAACAGTCCCACGATGACGACGATCGTCAGGCCGACGACGAGATTTTCCGTGAACCGCGCCGAAACGATCTGCAGCCCTTCGATCGCGCCGAGCACGGAAATCGCCGGTGTGATCACGCCGTCGCCGTAGAGCAGGGCGGCGCCGACCAAGCCGAGCGCGATCAACACGGCACGGCGCTTTTTGCGCACCGTGTCGCGTCCAAGGATCAGGGCGAGCATTGCCAGAATGCCGCCCTCGCCGTGGTTGTCGGCGCGCATCACGTAGACGATGTACTTAACGCTCACGACGAGCGTCAGCGACCAGACGATCAGCGAAAGGACGCCGTACACATTTTCAGGAGTTGCCGCGATGCCGTACTCGGGCTTGAAGCACTCGCGCAGTGCATAGAGCGGGCTCGTGCCGATATCGCCGTACACCACGCCGAGCGCGGTGAGGGTCAGCAACGCGAGGCGGGAACCGGTCGGGTTCGTGTCCGCCTTGTGCAGCTCAGGCGGAACCGGACGCACCGCGGTCACGCCCATAACGGGCGTCGGGGTCGTGCCGGGTTGTGACGGAGGTTCTTGGTCGGCGCTCATCGAAGTTGCAAGACTCGTAACGGAAAATTCCGCGACCAGTAGCCTATGTGTTTTTGATTTCGAGAAGTTCGATCGCCTTTTCACGCGATTCGAACGTCCGGTTCGTCGGGACGCCGCTAAATTTGATGATGAACATGCCCGAAAAATGCACGAGCGGCAGGGGTGGCGTCCAGCGCCACCCCTGCCGCTGCCCGTCCGATCGGCCCTACTTGGGCGAAACGACCGCTTGGATTTCCTGGGTCGCCCGCCGGATAATTTCGACGAGTTTGGTCACGTACTCGGCGTCCGCCGACCGGTGCATCGTCGCGCCGACGTAGGCCTTTCCGAGTCCCGCCATGGCCTCGTGCGCCGGCCGCATCGTCTCGCCGAAGATCGATGCCCCGACCTCGGCCAGCCGCTCGAGGACATCGTCCACCGTACTCTGGTTCGCCGCGAGATAGGCGGTTCCCTCGTCGGTGATCGAATAGACTTTCTTGCCGCCGTCCTCGACCGTCGCCTTCGCGTAGCCCATGTCCTCGAGCAGCGTCAGGGTCGGATAGACCGTTCCCGGACTCGGCGCATACCGTCCGCCCGACCGCTCCTCGAGCTCCTTGATGATGTCGTAGCCGTGACGCGGCTTGTCGGCGAGCAGACGGAGGATTACGAACTTCAGATCGCCCTGCTCGAACATCCGGCCACCACGAAATGGCCCGCCGCGGCGATGGCCGCCACCAAAGAAAAAGGCGCCGAAATTCGGATCCGACTTCCAGTCCCACCCACGGCCGGCGCCCTGCTGATGGCGCGGTCCACAGTCTTTATACCACATAATTCACCTCGATTTCCAGAAAAGATATATCGTAAGATAGAACGAAAGATAGTACGAAAGATAGTACGAAAAGATATATCGTCAAGGGGGTGGCTGTGACGGTGGCGAAGGATGGTGAGGTAGAGAATATTGGTTAGACGGAGTTCCTCGTTCGGCCAGCTGGCCGTCACCTCCGAAAGACGATGCGACGATGCTAGAGACCCTACTCGAGTCCCGCGGAGTGAAGGCGCCACCGTCGATCGGTGGTGTCGTCGTTAGCGCGGTTACGCACGGGGCGATCATCGTCGCCCTGGTCTTTGGCTCGGGCCACGTCTCCGATGTGCTCGACCGTCTCGATCAGACGCTGACCTTTCTGATTCCGCCGGATCGTGCGCCACCCCCGACGCAGACGGATCTCTCGTTCGCGTCGATCGGCGGAGGGCGGAACACCGTCGGCGTCGATACGAAGGTGCGCCGCGAATCGAAAGACGGAAGCATTCGTCGACTCGAAGTCGCCGGCGCGCAGCAGTTCGGCGAGAACAACAGCGCGTCGGCCGCGACGGACACGCCCGACAACGCCTTCTCCGTGATCGAAGTTGATTCGCTCGCCGTCGTCGACATCAACAGCGCGGCCCCGAGCTACCCGAAGGAACTAATGGAAAAAGGCATCGAGGGCTTTGCGGCAATGCGCTTCGTCGTCGATTCCACGGGAAAGATCGATCTCGGCACCGTCCAGACGCTCGAAACGACGAATTCCGGATTTGTCGCCGCAGTGCGCGAGGCGATGCCGGGAATGCGGTTCCGGCCAGCGAAGATGGACGATCATCCCGTCCGCCAGCTCGCCGAACAATTGTTCAAGTTCCAGATCCAACGGACAGCTCTTTCGGCACCCGCTGTTGTCCCCCCACCGGCGGTGAAGAAACCGTAGCGAGTACGCCGTTCGACTGGAACGCAAAAGAGAGAGGCAGTGCCACCCGGCGCTGCCTCTCTCTTTTTTTGTTCGCAGAGTCGCGTGCTTATTCGTACCGCAGCGCGACGATCGGATCGAGTTCGGCCGCGCGACGCGCGGGGTACACCCCAAAGACCACGCCGACAACCCCTGAGAAACCGAATGCGAGGACTACCGACGAGAACCCGACCTCGGTGTTCCATCCCAACGTCTTCGTGAAGATGATCGCGCCGCCAGCTCCGACGACGATGCCGAGGATGCCGCCGAGAATGCAGAGGACGACGGCTTCGATAAGGAACTGGAACAGGATGTTCATCTTCGTTGCGCCGAGCGCCTTGCGAATGCCGATCTCGCGAGTGCGCTCGGTAACCGAGACGAGCATGATGTTCATGATGCCGATACCGCCAACGAGGAGCGAGACCGCCGCGATACCGGCGAGTAGCAGGCTGAACACCTGCGTCGTCTCGCCGAGGGTGTTGAGGAAGTCGGCCTGATTGCGGATCTGGAAATCGTCTTCTTTGCCGGGACGCAGTTTGTGCTGCCGCCGGAGGATCTTCTCGATTTCCGCCATCGTCTCCGGAATCTCGGCTTCCGACGGCGCGAGTACGCTGATTGCGCGAATGCGGTTGGAGCCGAGCACGCGGAAGCGCGCCGTGGTCAGCGGAATCAACACCTGATCGTCGGGATTCGAAAACGGATTGGCCTGTCCCTTGGACTTGAACACGCCGACGACGGTGAACTGGATGCCGCGGATGCGGATCGTTTCGCCGACGATCGCGTCAGGCGACTGCAATCCGAGATTGTCGACGACGGCCGGCCCGACGACGGCGACGCGCTGACGCGTGACGTCTTCGGTGTTCGTAAAAAACCGTCCGGTCTGCATTTCGTACTTGCGGACTTCGGGATAGTTCGCGGTGGTCCCGACGATCGACGTACTGGTGTTCTTGTTGAGGAACTGGACCTGAAGCTGGCCGTTCATCTCGGGCTGTACAGCCTGCAATTTTTCGCCGCGCGCCCGAAGCGCTTCGGCATCTTCGATCGTGAGCCTGGCGGAACTGCCACCGAACTGCACACCGAAGCCGCGCGCCTGTCCCGGATTGACGGTGAGCAGCGTGGTACCGAGCGCCGAGATGCGGTCATTGACCGCTTTCTGCGCACCACGGCCGAGCGCGACGACGGCGATCACCGCCGAGACGCCGATGACGATACCGAGCATGGTGAGCAGCGAGCGGAGCTTATTCGCGCGGAGCGCGCCCAGTGCGACGCGAATCGTTTCGCCGATCAGCATCGTTAGTTACCGCGACCGCCGCCGGGGCGGCCGCCACCGCTCGCGCCGCCGAGCGGGCTTCCGGTCATCGACTTCATCTTGTCGTTCTGTTCCTGGCGCTTGGCCTGCAGCGCCGCGGCCGAGAGCATCGCGACCTTGTCGCCTTCGACGAGGCCGTCGGTGACTTCGGTGTAGTCGTAGTTCGCGACGCCGAGGCGGATCAGCTTCGGCTCCCACGACGTGCCCTTTTGCACGAAGACAAGCCCGGTGCGGGCGCGCTGGCGGCCACTGGTCATCGAGCCGTTGGCCGGCGGACCCGAGCGTCCGCCACTCGTTGCGCCGCCCGTTGCGCCGCCCGTTGCGCCGCCGCTCGGGGCACGAGGAGCACCGGGGCCGCCGAATCCACCACCGCTGCGGCGACGGCACGCGCTGGAGACCATCATGTCAACGCCGACCTTTTCGTAAAGCGTCTTCATCTGCGCCTGCACCGCCTGACGGTCGGCCGCGTCACGCATGGAGGCGCGGAGATCATCAATCTGTTTGGCGATTTCCGGTTTCTTCTTCATCGCGTCGTCGACCTTCTTGCAGTCGGCATCGGTGACATCAGGCATCTGGAAGCCGCCCGGTCGTCCGCCGCCCATTCCGCCCTGCCGATCGCCGCCCTGTTGCGCGGTGGCGACGAAGTCGAACGCGAGCTCGCCATGCGAGACCTGCACCTGCGGCTTGCCTCCAGCGCCGGCGCCGCCCTGTCCGCCGCCGCCGGGACCACCGAATCCGCCGCCGCCGTTCAGTTTGAGCTGGGCGGCCACGGAGTCCGGGTTGAGGCCGAGCAGGCCGGCGGCCTGACGCGCTTCACGCACCGAGCGGATCGCGTCGTTTGGCACCGCGATGACGCCGATGCGCTCGTCCGTGCGGACCTTTACTTCGCCGTTCATGCCGGGCCGCAGCAAGCCCTCGCTGTTATCGAGCGAGATCAACACCGGAAACATCGTGACGTTCTGCTGCACGGTGGCCTGCGGTTCGATCTTCTCGACTCTGCCGCGGAACGGGCGATCCGGATACGCGTCGACCGTGACCGTCGCTTGCTGGCCGGGCTGCACGGCGCCGATATCCGTTTCGTTCACGAGCGCGCGCGAGCGCACTTTCGAGAGATCGGCCATCGTTGCGATGACGGAGCCGCCATTGACGGACGTGCCGCCGGCCTGAATGACCTGTCCGAGCGAGACGGGCTTCGTAATGATCGTGCCGCTAACGGTTGCATTCACCGTCGCGTCGGTGAGGCGCTGGCGGGCGAGTTCGTCGGCCGAGGTCGTGCGTACGAGTGACGCCTGCGAGTTCGCGAACGATGTCTGCGCCGCCTCAAGGTCGGGGCGCGTGATGATGCGATCGTTGAACAGCTGCTGTTGGCGCTTCAGTGCCGCCGATGCGACGTCGAAGTTCGATTTCGACGCGACGAAGTCGGCCTTCGATTGCGCGACGGCCGTGAGCAGATCCTTCGTATCGAGCTGGACGATGAGATCGCCCGGCCGCACCTGCGAGCCGATTTCGATCGGCATCTTCACGACCTGTCCCGAGGCGGTCTTCGACTTCACTTCGATGACGTTTATCGGCTCGATCACGCCGGTCGCTTCGGCGTCGACGACGACGTCGCGACGCTGAATGGTCGCGGTCGGAATGACGACGGCCTTCGCCTCGGTCTTCGCGCAGCCCGTGGCGGCGACGACGAACAAGGCAAGCAACATCTTGCGGTTCACAGCGAACTCCGGGTGTTGACGAAAGGTCGGGAAGGAAAACGTCATTGGCGTTACTTGAGATCGCGGCCGACGAGGGCCTCGATTTGCGCTTTGGCGGTGCGGGCATCGAATCGCGCCTGAATCAGCGCGGCACGGGCATTGTCCAGCGTCGACTGCGACGTCAGGATGTCGAGCTGTGTCGCCGCGCCGAGGGCATAGCGCTGCTGCTGCACGCGGAGATCCTCCTCCGCGGACTGGATCGTCACGAGCTGCACCGTCACGCGCTCTTGCGCGAGGCGGAACGTTCCGAGGAGTTGGACGAGCTGCTGTTGCTGACCGAGACGCAGATCGCGGTAGTTGGCCTCGGCGTTCTCGGCGGCGATATTCGCGAGCGTCAGCGTTTGCTCGCGCGCGTAGTTGTTGAAGATCGGATAGTTGAGCGCGAAGCGGAGGTTGTTGTTCGTCGAGCTCGGTCCGCCGCCGAAGGTGAACCGGTCGTTCGAGTTGTTCTCGTTGAACGAGTAGCTCGACGTCACCGTCGGCAGGTACGGCGTCTTGGCCGCCTTGCGCGACGCATTCGCGGCGGCGAGCGCCGCCGACGCCTGCCGCACGGTCGGGCCCTGCTCGGCGAGCTTGGAGAGCGACGCACTGTCGAGATCGATGCGCCCCATCTCGCTCGTGTCGGACGGTACCGCGGTGAGCGGTACCGGCGATGCCGTGAGTCGCGTCAGCGCGGCGTTCGCGGTACGGAGATTGTTCTGCGCCGTGAGAATCGCGAGGCGCGCGTTGGCGACGGTGATTGCGGCGCGGAGCGAGTCCGAGCGCGTTGCCGTGCCGGCGATGACTTTCGTCGCCGCGAACTTGAGATTCTGGTCGGCCTGTTCGAAACCGCGGTTGGCGGCGGCTTCGGATTCGCGCGCGGCGAGAATCTGGTAGTACTGTTGCTTCACATTGAGGGCGATCGTGAAGCGCGAGTTCACTTCCGTGGCGCTCGCGGCGTCAACGTTGGCTTCGGCCGCTTTGTAGTTGTACCAGCGCTGTCCGCCGTCGAAGAGCTGCAGGTTGGCCGAGAAGCCTTTGGCGTACGACCACGGATCGCCCTTAAACGGCACGAGGGTGCCTTGGAAGAACGTCGTGCCGCCGGCCCGGGCGGCGCTGCCGGTGAGGCTGAGGCTCGGGATATACTGGGAGATCGCGCTCTTCACCGATGCGTCGGTGGAGCGGAGCGCATTGCGCGCCTGGACTGTCAACGGGGCGTTCAGTTGAGCGAGCTTGACGGCCTCGTCGAGCGAAATCGGGCGGGCCGCGTCCTGCTGGGCGCCGGCGATCGCCGGGAGGAGTGCCAGTACGAAGACAACACTGCGTGTAAAGCCGACCTTCATTTCTTCTCCGAGCGCTGCGCTTGTTCGCGCTCACGCTGCATCTGATCGTAAATCGCTTTCTGCTCAGACGTGAGCAGCTGCGACAGTCGGGCGCGCGCTTCGACGCTGGCCGAGTCGAGGGACGGCTTCACCGGGGCGAGAATCGCGTCCTGTTTCCGGTTGCGTTCATCGAGGATCTTGCCGGCCGAGTCGCGCTGTTCGCGGTTGAGCTTCAGTTGATCGAACAACCGCGCGCGCATCGCGCGCTGGTCCCACCATTTCGCGCGGTTCTGTACCACGAGACGGTCCACCGAGATGCCGATGGCCGCGCCAGCGAGGGCCGCGCCGAGGTAAAAGGCGAGCGCGATGCGCTTAGAACGCGTCATGGTCTCGTATGGTTAGTGGCCGGTCAGCGCGCGAACGGCGCGCTGTTCGTCCGTGAGTCGCTCGCGCGCGGCAAGCGTCGGTGCGTCGATCGTCGCCGGATCGATCACCGTCTCATACTCGGCGCGCGCCATCCGTGTCTGCGTGCGGAGCAGGAGACTGCCGGCGAGAATCACCGCGAAGCCCGCGGCGATGAGACCGACCCGCAGCCACGTCGCCGGCACCGACCACCACTCGTACGTCGCATCACCCTGTTCGAGCCGCGCCAGAATGCGCTGTTCGAGCCGGTTCCAATAGGCCGCGTCGGACGGCGGGGCGTAGAGCTCCCGCAGCGCGCGCGTCAGTTCGTCATCATCACAGACAAGTTTGGGTCCGTTGAATTCGTGCGTCATAGTTCACTCCTCACTGAGCCCAACACCGCGCGCAAATGGCTGCGCGCATAATGCAAATCCGAACGTGCCGTTCCCTCGGGTATTCCGAGCATGGTGCCGATTTCCGCGTGCTTGAAGCCTTCGACATCGTGTAAGACGATCACCGACCGCTGCCGCACCGGCAGCGTGTTCAGTGCATCCCGCAACCGTGTTGCCAACTCACTGGCTTCGGCCGGATCGCGAAACGGACTCGCGATCGTTTCTGGCAGTTCGTCGGCATCGCGAACCTTGCGACGGCGCGTAATATCGAGCGCCGCGTTCGCGACGATGCGATGCAGCCACGCGCCAAACGCCTGATCCGGCAAGAACCGATGCAACGCCTTGTATGCGTGCAGGAATGCGTCCTGCACCGCGTCTTCGGCGTCTTCGTGATTGATGACGATGGCGCGCGCAACGGCGTAGGCCCTCCGCTCGTGCGTACGCACGAGCATCGAGAATGCCTCGCGCTCGCCGCGCTGCGCGGCCACGACGAGCGCCCGCTCGTCCGACGGCCGTTCAGCCACGATTCGCGCCGTTCCCGCGGCACCGCGAACTCCCAAAATCGGGATGGACGCGGCGGTCACGCCAATGCCTCAATTCTCACACTCCAAGTACGCGCCCCCGAATCCCAGCGTTGGACGACGACATGACAAACGCTTCATGAAGACGGGGACCCTTCGAGGCCGAGCAGACCCGCCCGGTCCCGCATCGAATGGATCACGAAGTCGATGTGAGCGTCGAGCGTCACTCCCAGCTCCGCTGCGCCCTGCACGACGTCATCGCGGTTCACGCCTCGCGCGAAGGCTTTGTCTTTCATCTTCTTCTTGACACTTGAGGCTTCCAAGTCGTTCACGCTGCGGCTCGGCCGCACGAGCGAGCAGGCCGTCACGAGACCGCACAGTTCGTCGACCGCGAACAGGGTCTTGGCCATCAGCGTGTCACGGGCGACGCCGGTGTAATGCGCATGGCCGAGAATCGCCTGTAGGATGTCATCCGGATAACCGAGCGTGGCGAGGTGACGGACTCCCTCGGCGGGGTGCTCGGCGTCGGCGGCGTGGGCGTTGTTGGGGTATCGCTCGTAGTCGAAGTCGTGGAGTAGGCCGGCGAGGCCCCATTGTTCGATATCTTCGTCGAAATGGGCAGCGTACGCCCGCATCGCGCCTTCGACGGCGAGCATATGTTTGCGAAGCGAGTCGCTTGGAGTCCACTCCTCCATCAAAGCGAGGGCGGCGTCACGGGTCGGCAGGGATTCGGGCATCGTCGGGTGGGGGCAAAAGACAATCGCGCGCTCCGGGAAAGAAGCGCGCGACCCTAAATCTATTTGGAATCTACCATGGCAGCGCGGGGAGTGCCGCGTTAGTTCGGAGGTCGGCCGCCCCCGCGACGGCCTCCGCGGTCGCCTCCGCCTCCGCGGGGCATCAGCTTGCCGAGCTCCTCGTCCTGGTCGTCGAGCAAGCCGGCCGCCTTCTTCTTCGCGTTGTCCGGGACGAGATCGAGCGTTTCGCCGATGTCGGTGCGCCGCCGGTCCATCAGTTGCTCTAGTGTCTTCCGCATCACCTGCATCCCGAGCTGGCGATCGGCCGACTGCTGTGCAGTCGGCTCATCGCTCGACTTCGCAGCCGGCGCGATCGTCTGCCGCACCGAATCGTAGCGGGCGAGAAGATCGCTGTTGCGCTCGTAAATCTTCATCTCGAGCGTGTGGAGCGCAGCGACCGCCGAATCGGTAAGCGAGAGTTTCTTCCGCTTGTCGATGAGCAGCGCAGCCGGATTGAGTTTCTCGATTTCCTTGGCGGTCGCGAGCCTCTGATCCGGCCGCGATCCTGCGCCCATCATCTCGCCATTCCGCCCGCCGCCCATTCCGCCGCCTGCCCCTCGGCCGCCTCCCATTCCGCCCATCTGGGCTGCGGCGAGGGCGGGAATGAGTATCACGAGTACGGCGGTGAGAATCAGCGAACGAAACGGAGCGAAGCGCATGGTGTGGAATCCTTGTTGAACTAGTGATCGACCTTGATCGAGCCGCGACCGCGACCGTGCTTCCAGAACAGCATCAGTGGCAGGCTCAGGCAGAGTACTACACCAGAAATAATATAAATCTTCGAAAACGCGAGCACCGACGCCTGCGCGCCAATCGTGCGATCCATGATCGCCATCGCCTGCTGATGGGCAACGGCGGGGGCGGCGCCCTTGGCGATCATCGCGCGGGTGATCGCATCGATGCGCGCCATCGCGTCGGGGCCGATCGTCGTGACGTGCTCGTCGAGCAGCGCCTTGCTCTGCGCCGTGAACCGCGACAGCATCGTCGCGACGATCGCGATGCCGAGCGAACCGCCAAGCTGACGCATCAGGTTGAACATGCCCGTGCCCTGCGGAATCTCCTGCGGCTTGAGCTCGGCCATCGAAGCGCCGGTGAGCGGAATGAAAATCAGACCGAGGCTCAGGCCGCGTACGATGAGCGGCCAGAACAGATCATCGGCGCCGCTGTCATACGAGAGTAGCGAGAGGCGCCACATACACCAGAGAAAGCCGAGGCAGCCGAGCGTGATGAGCGGCCGCGCGTCGAACTTGCTCGCGAAGCGGCCGAGGA
>JAYVPN010000181.1:0-3814 GCA_043757365.1 Gemmatimonadota bacterium
GAAGTCCGGCTCGCGGATCGTCCGACCACCGAGTTGGCCTCGTTTTTGGCCTCGTATGCCGCCGATCCCCGCCTAAAGCGCATTGCGCTCGACGTGAAGGATGACGCCGCCGTTCGCGGGGCGATGGACGGCGTGAAAGCCGTGATGTGCGCGCTGCCGTACTACTTCAATTTCGACATGACGAAGCTGGCGATTGAAGCCGGCGTGCACTTTTCGGATCTTGGTGGAAATACCGAGATCGTCTTCAATCAAAAGGCACTCGAGGCCGACGCGAAGAACGCGCACGTGAGCGTCATTCCCGACTGCGGCCTCGCGCCCGGCATGGTGAACATCCTCGCAGAGCTCGGCATTTCGCGCTGCGATTCGGTCAAGAGCGTCAAGATTTTCGTCGGCGGCTTGCCTCAGGAACCCGAAGGGCCGCTGAAGTACCAGATCGTCTATTCACTCGAGGGCGTGCTCGATTACTACACGACGCTCTCGTGGGTCGTGCGCCACGGCAAGCGCGCACGCGTAAAGGCGCTGTCGGAGGTCGAGCCGGTGATGTTCGCGAAACCGGTCGGCGAGCTCGAGGCCTTTCACACGGCCGGCGGTCTCTCGACGATGGCGTTCCGCTACGAGGGAAAGATCCCGACGATGGAGTACAAGACGCTCCGCTATCCGGGGCACGCGCACATCATGGAAGCGATTCGCGAACTGGGCCTGCTCGATCTCGAGAAGCTCGACGTGAAGGGCCAGCAGGTCTCACCGCGTGACGTAGCGGTGGCGGTGATGGGTCCACACTTGAAGAAGCCGCGTGGCAAAGACCTCGTCGCGCTGCGCGTCATCGTCGAGGGCGAGCGTGCTGGCGAGCCAGTGACACACGAGTGGGAACTCGTCGACCGGTTCGACGCGAAGCACGACATTACCGCGATGGAGCGGTGCACGGGCTATTCGCTGTCGATTACCGGCCAGTTACAGGCCGAGGGAGCTGCCGGCGCTCCAGGCGTTCACACGCCGGACGAGACGATGCCCGGTGAGCGGTATATCGCTGAGCTCGCGAAGCGTGGTGTTGTCATCACGGAACGGACGTACTGACCCTGCACGCGGAGCAATCGAATATGCGTCGTTTGATTGGGCGACTCACCGTCGCCGGTTTCATCACGGTTTCGAGTCTGACGCTCTCCGCGCAGTCGGCGCCGATCCGACACGAGATAAAGTCGGACGGACAGTCGCTGGCGCTCTGGGAGAAACGGCCGGCCAAGCCGAAGGGAACGATCGTGCTGCTCCACGGGCGTACGTGGAGTTCGATTCCCGATTTCGATCTCCACGTACCGGGCGAAAAGCGGTCGCTGATGGACGCACTCGTCGCCCGCGGATATGCCGTGTACGCGCTCGATCTGCGCGGCTATGGCGGATCGCCGCGTGATCCGAGCGGATGGAATACACCGAATCAGGCGGCGGACGATCTGGCGAACGCCCTCCGGTGGGTGACGGCGAACAGCGGGATCGCACAGAAGCCTGTGCTGTTCGGTTGGTCGAACGGCTCGACCGTCGCGCAGCTGATGGCGCAGCAGCATCCGGAGCTCATCGCCGATTTGATTCTCTTCGGATACTGGAAGGATCCGGAGATGACGATCCCGACGAGGCCCGATACGGTTTCTTTGCTGCGCGAGAAGACGACGGCGGCGAAGGCTGCCGAGGATTTCATTGCGCCGAGTGCGATTTCGAAGAAGGGAATCGAGGTGTACGTGAAGGCGGCGCTGAAAGCCGATCCGGTGCGGACCGACTGGCGGCATCTCGAACAGTACAACGCGCTCGACGCCAAGAAAGTCTCGGTGCCGACCTTACTCATTCAGGGCGAGTTCGATCCGCTCGCGCCCACCGTGTCACAAGCAAAATTGTTTGCGAATCTCGCGAATCCCGACCGGCAGTGGGTGATTATCGCCGGCGGGGATCATGCGGCGTTGTTGGAGGATATGCAGCCGGCATTTGTTGCGGCGATGGTGAACTTCATTGAGAGGCCGCGGTTTAAGCGGTGAAGTGGGAACTCGTGCGAGAGCAGTGCGAGAATAGTGGGAGTTCTACTACTCGCTGCTCGCACTAGAACTCCCACTGTTCTCCCACTCCACCTGCAGTAGAGCTATCGAGAAAAACTGGCGAGTGTCGCTCCCATCGCGTCCATCGCTTCCTTGGCCCGCCAGCGGTCGCGTCCATTGTAAATGAAACTGAATGCGAGCTTCTCGCCGTTCTTGGCGGTGACGTATCCGCCGAGCGACGCGACGTCGTTCGTCGTGCCGGTTTTCGCGTGGAGATTGCCCATCGCCGGCGTGAATCGCATGCGATGGCGCAGCGTCTCGGTCTGGCCGGCGATCGGGAGCGATGCCTCGAGCACGGTGCCCCAGACAGCCTTTTGCGCATAGCCGAGCAGACCGACCATCGCGCGCGGCGTAACGCGGTCGAGGGTCGAGAGACCACTGCCGTCGGCGGCGAAAACAGATGTCGGCGAGATGTTCGCCTTCTCATACAAGAAGCGGCGCAGCAGCACATTGCCGTTCTCGGCGGAACCCGTGACGCCGGTCGAGTGCGCTGCATTTCGAAAGAGGAGTTCGGCGAAGTGGTTGTTGCTTTCGCCATTCATCTGACGGACGATGTCTTCGAGACGCGGCGATTCGAGCATCGCGAGCCGCGGCGCGCCGGCCGGGGCCTTCGCGAGGCGTACCGGACCTTCCACCGTCACACCGATGTTCGCGAGCGCGGCGCGGAGCGCGCCGCCGGCAAAGAGCTCCGGTGCTTCGACGACATACTGGTAATCACGCGGCACGGCTCTGGAACCGATCCATCCGGTAACGGCGAATTTTCCGCTCGAGTCCTGACGCACGCGAATGCGCGAGCTACTGCTTCCCGGCTTCACCGTGACTTCATTCAACAGCGGTACGCCGGTGACGGCGGGCTGGAACGAAATCTCGGCGCGGCCGCCGACCGGCCGTACGATTACGGTGATCTTGTTCTCGTTGAACGAAAGCGCCGAGACGCGCGCGGCATACGACGCGCCGAGGTAGCGGGTTCGCCAGCCGTCCGGCACGCGACGGTCTTCAAACGCCGAGGCGTCGGCGATGATGCCGCCGCTCACTCGCTTCACGCCGGAGGCCGCGATCTGGCGCGCGAGCATCATCATCGGTGGTTCGGTGGCGCTGTCGATCGATTTTCCGGCGAGCGTTGGATCGCCCGCGCCCTTGAGCACGAGATCACCGCGCAATACGCCATCGCTGCCGATCGCACCGGCGCGCAGGACTTCAGTTTCGAACCGCCCGGCGGTGCCGAAACGTTCGAGCGCGAGACTCGACGTGAATAATTTCATCGTCGACGCCGGCAACAGCTGATCGTCGGCGTTGCGTCCGAAGAGCGTATCGCCGTTGGTAAGCGACACGACGAGCACGCCCCACTTCGCGCCGCGCGTGGCGCGGTCGATCATCGTACCAAGATCGTTTGACAGGGCGCCGGCGCTGGCCGGCGTCGTGAAGCCGATGGACGTCGCCGACATCTTGCCGGTGGACGCCACTCGCTTGAGTGCCACCCGCTTGGTCATGGTGCGCCTGGCGATGACTTTCTTCCGCTTTTTGGTTGATCCAACCGACTTCTTCAGAGTCTCCGCCACGCTGGACGCGCGCACAGTCGCATACTGCGGACCGGCGGTAATGGCTGCCTGCGGCAGCAAAATCGCGACGAGGATCGGAAGGAGCACGTTCTAGACCTTGAGAATGATGTTCTTGCGCCAAAGCGCCCAGAGAATGACGAACCAGAAACAGACGAACGTCATCGCGAAAGCGAGTGAGGC
>JAYVPN010000182.1:0-14357 GCA_043757365.1 Gemmatimonadota bacterium
CCGGCGGAACCTTGTCGCCGAGCTTCGCTACCTCCATGATGGCGCGATACTGTATTGGTGCTGACGCGTTAGCCACAAGCCAGCTCACCGGAAACTTGATCGGTGAAAGCGGCGGTGGCGGCGGCGGAAACATCGAAACGATCGGGATCGAGGGTGCCGTCAAAGCAGAACGCCCCTTGCTAAACCATTGTCAGAAAACACGATAACGCGCGAATCGGCCGGACTGCGGCTGAGTATGTAAGCATAAGCTTTTTTAGCGAATCCGCCAGAGCCATTGGCAGCTTTTCTTACGGTGTCTTCGAATCACCGAGCCGGGTCCGCGCTTGTCCAGCATCTGCACGCGACCCATCTTGACCCCGTGCGCGGTGAATTCGTCGACGTGGCCGGCTGCCGGCTCTACTACTATGCCGCCGGTACCCGCGGCGCGGGTGAGCCGGTGGTCTTCCTCCACGGCTTCCCGGGCTCGTCGCACCTCTGGCACGAGGTCGTCCCGCTCATGCCCGCGGGACATCGGCTGGTCGTCCTCGACCAACTGGGTTCCGGACGCAGCGACCGTCCGAGCCGGACCTCGCTCTCCGTCACCGCGCACGCCGAACGGCTTCGACTGCTGCTCGACGACCTGCGCATCGACTCGGCCTGCCTCGTCGGCCACGGCTCCGGTGGCGCGGTCGCCCAAGCGCTCGCAATCCTTCACCCCGAGCGCGTGACTCGACTGGCACTCATCGACAGCACGGCGTTTTCCTTCTGGCTCCGCCGAGCCGCACCGCTCGCGCGGCTCGTGTCCGGCTTCGGCACACTGCTCGGCGCACCGATTCTCGCCGGACTGATTCACGGCTCGATGCTCAACGGTTTCGCCGATCAGGACAACGGCCGGCGCGTGCTCGACCAATATCTGCGCGCCTACACCACGCAGCTCGGCGTGCACGCGCTGATGGCGCAGCTCCGCGCGATGCGCGATGTCGAAGTCGCGTCGCTCGCTCCGCGCCTCCGTTCGATCACGGCGCCGACAGCGGTGATCTGGGGGGCCGACGATCCGTACCTGAGTGGCGCGGAAGGACAGCGACTCGCCGATGCGATTCCCGGCGCAACGTTCGAAGCGATCACCGACGCGCGTCACTACGCACCCAACGACGCACCCGATCGCGTTGCAACAGCGATCGGGCGATTGCTCGCGCGTCGCACGACGGCCACGCGATTCGAGGGGGCCCGTTGACCGCACCGAGCACCGATCCCCAGCGCGGACTGACAGCCGCCGAGGTCGCCGACCGGGTGGCGCGCCGCCAGACCAACCGCGCGCCGAAGGGAACCGGCCGTACCGTCGCCGACATCGTGCGCGCCAACGTCTTCACGTTCTTCAACGGGCTGCTCGGCGCGCTCTTCGTGATCATCGTGACGTTCGGCTCGATCCGCGACGCACTCTTCGGGATAATCCTGATCGTCAACGCGGGAATCGGTATCGTCCTGGAGGTCAGGGCGAAGAGGACCCTCGAACGCCTCCGTGTCCTGTCGGCGCCCAAGGCGGTCGCGGTCCGCGACGGCCTGTCGACCGAAGTTGCGGTCGAAGACATCGTGCTCGGCGAGTTGATCGAGTTGTCGGCCGGCGACCAGATCGTGGCCGACGGCAAGGTCGTGTCGGCCGACGGGATGGAAGTCGATGAGTCCCTGCTGACGGGCGAGTCCGTCCCGGTCCGCAAGTCGCCGGGCGACGCTGTGCTCTCCGGCAGTTTCGTTTCGGCGGGCACCGGACGGTTCGTCACCGATGCGGTTGGAGCCGACTCGTATGCGAACCGTCTGGCGGCACAAGGCCGTCACTACGCGCGCGCGCGCTCCGAGTTGATGGAGGGCATCAACACCGTGCTGCGCTACGTAGCCTGGGCGATCGTGCCGGTTGCCGCGCTCTCGGTGTGGGCGCAGTTCAGGGCGGCAAACACGCTCGCACAGTCTGTGACAAATACCGTCGCACCCCTCGTCGGCATGGTGCCCGAGGGCCTCGTCCTTCTGACCAGCCTGGCGTTCGCAGTCGCGGCCATCCGCCTCGCCCGCCAGAAGGTACTCGTCCAGGAGCTCCCCGCCGTGGAGGGTCTGGCCCGATTGGATGTCGTTGCTGCCGACAAGACCGGCACCCTTACCGAGCCCAAGCTCTCGTTCGGCGCCTTGGAGACCTTCGCCGGGTCGTCGCGCGAGGAAGCGGGAGCGGCGCTCGGAGCCATCGCGGCGGCGAACCCGACGAAGAACGACACCGTTACGGCGCTCGCCACCGCGTTCGCGAGACCAGCGGACTGGACGCCGACGTCGACAGTGCCTTTCAGCTCGGCCCGCAAGTTCAGCGCGGCCGCGTTCGAGGGGCGCGGCACGTGGGTCCTCGGCGCCCCGGACGTGATCCTGGCGGAGACGGATCCGGCTAAGCGCCGAGCGAGCGAGCTGGCCGGCACCGGTGATCGCGTGCTGGCGCTCGCCAGGACCGCGGCGGATCTCGAGTCCGATGACACGCTGCCGTCCGGCGTGGCGGCGGTTGCTCTCGTCACCCTCGGCCAACATATCCGCTCCGACGCGCCCGACACGCTGCGCTTCTTCGGCGACCAGGGCGTCGCAGTCAAAGTGATCTCGGGCGACTCTCCGGAAACGGTGGGCGCCGTGGCCGCGCTGGCGGGCGTGCCGAACGCCTCGCACGCGGTCGACGCGCGCACCCTCCCGGTGGACGACGCTGGGCTTGAGCAGGCGATGGAGTCGTCGTCTGCCTTCGGACGCGTGTCGCCGGAACAGAAACGCTCGATGATTGCCGCCCTGCAGCGTCGCCATCACGTCGTCGCCATGATCGGGGATGGCGTCAACGACGTCCTGGCCCTCAAGGCCGCCGATATTGGGATCGCGATGGGATCGGGCGCGGCGGCGACGCGCGCCGTCGCACAGATCGTACTGCTCGACGGGCGGTTTGCGACACTGCCGATCGCCGTCGCGGAGGGCCGGCGGGTGATGGCCAACACGGAGCGCGTCGCCCATCTGTTTCTGACCAAGACCGTCTACGCCGCGATGCTGGCAGTAGTCACCGGCGTGTTCGCCGTCGACTATCCGTTCCTGCCCAGACATCTGACACTCGCCGGGAGTCTCACGATCGGAATCCCGGCCTTCTTCCTAGCCCTCGCTCCGAACGCTCAGCGCTATCGACCTGGCTTCGTGCCGCGTGTGCTACGGTTTGCGGTCCCCGCCGGACTGGGAGCCGGTGCTTCTGTTCTGGTCATGACCGCGGCCGCGAAAGCTCTGGGCGCCGATACCTCGCAGACCCAGACCGCTGCCACCGTCGTGCTGACACTTTACGGACTACGGATCATCGAGATACTCGAACGGCCGCTGGCGCCGCGGGACGTGGCGATGCTCGCCACGATGGCGAGCGTGTTGGCCGCGGTCCTGGCATTCCCGTTCACACGCTCATTCTTCGCACTCGCGATTCCGTCATGGCAGGTGGTCGCCGCGACTGTCGCGATCGGCCTTGCGGCGATCGCGACGCTCGGGCTGAGTTGGCGGCTCGCCGAAGCAACGCCGGAGCAGCACAGCGGCTCGTAGGCGCGGTCCGCGCTGCTAGAGTTTCCGCACTTCGTTCGCTGCGTCAATTACGCGGCCAATGTCGGTCGAGAGTGCGCGCGCTTCCTGCGTTGCGCCGACGCTGTTGTCGAGCATCGCGTCGAGGCCACTCGAGCGCAGCTTGAGGAGATCGAGCTTCATCGTCTGGAGCACCATCGAGGCGCTCTCGAGTTGCTGCGCCACGGTTTCGCGGCGCGTTGCGAGATCGGTGAGCGTCGCGAGCTGCCGTTCGAGCAGCTCGATGCGGCGCGTGCGGTCGGCTGAGACCGTGGCATCGGCCTTGGCGGCCGCGATGCGCGCTTCGAGTTTCGCGATCGCATCGGCCGACGCGTCGTGTTCGAGCTGGTGCAATCCGTGGGCGAGCGAGCGGACGCGTTCGTTCAGCGATTCGACCGTCGGGAGAATTTCCGGCAGCATCTGCCGGTCGCTCGGTGGGAGCTTCGCGAGGATATCGGTGATGAGCGCTTTGGCCTCCGCCGCTTCGCGCACGGCGGCGCCGTGCGGGCCGTCGAGGACGTCGCGCGGGACGCCGGAAAGATCGGGTGATGTGCTGCGCGACGAAGAGCCCAGCGCCGGCGCGCGCATTGGTGACGTGCCTCCGACGAGCGCCGCAGTTTCAGCCCGCGGCTGACTCTGGAGGAGGCGCCGGATCGGGATCCCGTCCATCCACAGCGATGAAACGCGGGAGATCACACGGCCAAGGATACCGATCGCGGGAAAAATGACCCACGCAAAATGCGGCGACGTGATGGCGTTGATCACCCCGAGGAACGCCAGCGTGCCGATGCCGCCGAGTACCGCGCGCTGGACTCGTCGAATCCGCTCCTCGACCGTCTGCGGTGGCACGTTGCCGCCGATGATGGCTTCGCCGATCTCTTCCCGCGAATAGCCGAGCTCGCGCAGTTCCCGTTTCGTGCGGCGGAGTTCGCGGCGCTCGCCGCGGTCGCCGCGCTGTTCGCGCACGCGTTCCTTCCACGCGCGCTGCTGATCGCGCCACTCGAGCAGCGCCTCCTTCGCATAGTCCTTCGACTGCGGATCGAAGCGCCAGCCGGTGACGATCCCCGCCTTGCGGCGACTCGCGCGATCGCCGCGATCGTCGCGATCGTCGCGATCGTCGCGATCCGCGGGATCATCGATGTGGTCCACACCCGCCGTCGGCGGATGCGCCGCGCGGACGCGGCTCACCGTCGCACTCTCATCGAGCGCATCGCGAAAGGCGCCGGCGTTCACGAAGCGATCGTCGCGCCCTTTGGCCATCGCACACTCGATCGCGCCGATGAGATTCGCCGGAAGGTCAGGGCGCAGTTCGTGCAGCGGCTTCGGGCGTTCGCTGATGTGCTTCATCAGCATCGCCGGTGTGTTCGTCGCCTTGAACGGCAGCTCGCCGGCGAGCATCTGGTAACCGACGATACCGAGCGCATAGATGTCAGAGCGGCCGTCGACTTCGCGTTCGCCCATCGCCTGTTCGGGACTCATATACGCCGGCGTACCGACGGCGATGCCGGTGACCGTGAGTTTCTGGTCGCCTTCGGCGGCCCGCGCGATGCCGAAGTCGGAGACGAGCGCGCGCCCCGTTGCCTTCTCGATGAGAATGTTGTCAGGCTTCACGTCGCGGTGCACGACCTGACGTGCATGCGCGTAGTCGAGCGCGCCGGCGACTTCACGGAGAATGGTCCGCACCGTTTCGATCGGCGGCCGCGGATCCCGCGACAGTTGCTGCGCGAGCGTCTCGCCGTCGACGAGCCCCATCGCGAAGTAGACGATGCCGTCGGTTTCCTCGACCGTATAAATCGGGACGATGTTCGGATGCGAGAGCTGCGCCGACATTTCCGCTTCGCGGAGGAAGCGCCGCTTCACGTCATCGCGAAAGGCGAGCTCGGGCGGGAGCACCTTGAGTGCGACCTTGCGGCGCAGCCGGCGGTCCTTGGCGCGATAGACGACCGCCATGCCGCCGCGGCCGATTTCCTCTTCGAGCTCGAACAGCGCACCGACGGCTTTTTCTACCCGGGCGCGCAATGCGTCGCGTTCGCGACTACTGTCGCGACTGCTGTCGCTCACAGCCGGCCGGGCTCGGCGCGGCGCGCACCCGACCTCGGAACCACCCGGTTCATTTCATCCTGCACGTAGACCGCGCTGTCGACTTCCCGTGCCAGCGCCGCCGCGCGCTCGGCGATCGTCGTCACGCTCTGCCACGACTGCGCGCCCGTCTTCAGTCGCAACACATCGTACTTCATGTTCTCGAGCATCGTCGCGCAATTCTCGAGTTTATCTTCGAGCGACTTCAACTGCCGCGACTGCTCGGCGGCCGAGCGGCGCTGCCGCTTGAGAAAGGCGAGCCGACGCACGCGCTCTTCGCTCGCGCGTGTGTCAAGCGGATTCGCCTGCGATTCGAGGAGCGAGATTTCTTTTTCGATCGCCTCGCTCGATTGCCCGCCTGTTGCGCGTTCGAGTTCGGTGAGTGATTGCGCGAGACCGACGACTTTCGCCGCGAGTTCGCTCGCCGAGGCCGGCACGCCGTCGAGCTTTTTACGGTCGCTGGTCGGGAGCGAAGCGTGGAGCCGGATGATCTCGTCGCGATCGGTGATCGCCTGCCGGGCGACGGCGGCGTGTTGTCCGGAGCCGAGCGCGCCGGCGTCAGCCGCCGTCAGCGCGAAACGACCGACGGTGCCACTGCCGGTGCCGCCGGGAATCGGCGAGAAAAAGCCCGGCGTGGAGAGACGGCGCTGATGCCGGTCGCGCACGTTCGCGCGTTTCGCCGGATTCCAGAGGGCCTGCAGCTCCTCGATCTTTTCCGCGATGACGTCGATGAAGAGCCGGTCGCGCGGCTGACGGAAGACGTCGTGCCAGTCGTAGCCATCGCTCCAGAGCCGTGCGTATTTGTAGGCGATGTACACCGCGTAGAGCGCCCAGAGCGATACCAGTCCGTTCGACGCGCCGAAGATTGACAGCACGAGCAGGGCCGCTCCGACGAACATGAACGGCGCCAGCTTCCGCCGGAACTCGGCGACGACGGGCGCTTCCCAGCGCGCGAAGTCTTCGCGCGTCGGCTGGTACGCCGCGATCGGATCCTGCACCGTCGCGCCGTAGCCGCTCGAGTAGCCGGTCGAGTATGCGGGGATCGCGTTGGCGTTTTGCGTCGGGACGCGCGGCGCCGGAATCGCCGGCACATCGCCGGAGTCGAGCGCGGCGACGAGCGCGGCGGCCGAGCCGAAGCGATCGTCGGGGCTCTTTTCGAGACAGAGCATGACGGCGCGCGCGAGGTCCGGCGGGATATCCGCTTTGCGCTGATCGATCGGCACCGGGCGCTCGGAGAGATGCTTGACGAGGAGCGCCGGCGTGTTGTTGGCGTTGAAGGGCAGATCGCCGCACAGCATTTGATACGCGACGACACCGAGCGAGTAGAGATCGCTGCGGCCGTCGAGATCGCGTTCGCCGGCGCTCTGCTCCGGACTCATGAAGGCCGGTGTGCCGATCGCGATGCCCGTGGCGGTGAGTCGCGCGTCGCCGCTACCGCTGTCGCTGACGGCGCGGGCGATGCCGAAGTCCGTGACCATCGGGCGGCCGGTGGTCGCGTCGAGCAGGATGTTGTCCGGCTTGATATCGCGATGGACGACGCCGTTCTGATGGGCGTAGGAGAGCGCGTCGGCGACGTCGCGGATGATGCGGCGCGTTTCTTTCGCGTCGATCGCGCCGTGTTCGTGGATGCGCTTCGCGAGATTGTCGCCGTCAATGAACGCCATCACGAAGTAGACAAGGCCGTCTTTTTCGTCAACGCTGTAGATCGGGACGATGTTCGGATGCGAGAGCTGAGCCGCCGTCTCCGCTTCCTTCAGGAAGCGCGAACGGATTTCCGAGCGGAAGGCGAGCTCTGGCGGAAGAATTTTGATGGCGACCTGTCGCTTGAGCCGCAGATCTTTCGCCCGGTAGACGATCCCCATACCCCCGCGACCGATTTCCCGATCGACCTCGTACGTGGCCTCGAGGGACCGTACAACGTGCGATCGAAGCTCGGCGTCCGACTGCGAGATCTTGGGTTCGTTCACTTGCCGGGTGATGGGGGACACAATGCTCGACGTACAACTATACCACCAATCTCCGTATCTCTACTAGGTATTGGCCCTCGGCACCGTCGTCGGAATTCCGTAACGTTTTGGGACTGCGTCTTTTGCGACCGTCCCTTCTGTCAGCCACTACGTCACGAAGGCATAGGAAAGTTGCAAACTCCGCCTATATGTCGTAACTCAGGACGGTACGACCTTTGCACCATGCTGAACCATTCGCGGGGCCGCCGGCGTATATCTGGCAGCCCCTTTTCAGCCGGCATCGGCACGCAGGAGTTGGGTCCAGATGAGCACACGTCAGACACTTCCGGTTCTCCCCCTTCGGGGCACCGTCATTTTCCCGGGGCTTACGGCCCCGATCGCGGCCGGCCGTCCCGGTACGCTGCGGGCCATCGAAGCGGCGCTGAAAGGCGATCGCCTCGTCTTTGCTGTGGCCCAGCGCGACAACACGGACGAGCCGTCGCCGGACATCCTCTACTCGATGGGCGTTATCGCCCGTATCGGGCAGGTCCAGCGCGGCCTCGGCGGCGTCCAGCTCCTGCTCCAGGGCGAGCAGCGCGCGACCGCACTTCAGTACACGGAAACGGACGGCCATCTCTCGGCCGTCATCATGAGCACCGACGAGATGTCGCCGCTCGATTCGAAAGACGCGGCGTTTGAAGCACTCCACAAGGAAATTCGCGAACGCGCCGCCGAACTTGGCGAGCGCCGCGGCCTCCCCGAAGAGGTCGTGCATCAGGTGCTCGACCAGGTCACCGAGCCCGGCAAGTTCGCCGATCTCGTTGCCGGCTATCTCGAGCTCACCGTGCCGGAAAAGCAGGGGCTGCTCGAGACGCTCTCCGTTGAAGAGCGGCTTCGCCGCGTGCTCGTGCATGTTCAGCGTCAGATCTCGCTGCTCGAGGCACAGGAGGAGATCAAGTCGCAAGTGCAGGAAGAGCTCGGCGAACGACAGCGCGAGATGTTCCTTCGCGAGCAGATGAAGGCCATTCAGAAAGAGCTCGGCGACGACGATCAGTCCAAAGAGATGACCGAACTTCGCGACAAGCTCGCGAAACTCGAGCTCCCGAAGGAAGCGCGCGCCGAAGTCGAGCGCGAGCTCGGCCGTCTCGAACGGTCGGGACGCGAGTCGATGGAAGCGCAGGTCATCCGTACGTATCTCGAGTGGATGGCCGAGCTTCCGTGGGGGAAGCGGTCGGACGACCAGCTCGATCTCAAGCATGCCGTCACGGTGCTCGAGGACGATCACTACGGCCTCAAGGACGTGAAGGATCGCGTGCTCGAGTTCCTCGCCGTGCGCCAGCTCCGCGCCCAGCAGCTCACCGACGAGATCGCGACGACCGGTGAATTTCCGGCGGCGAAGCTCAAGGCGAGCAAAGAGAACGCCACCGCATCGCTGAGCAAAGGCGAAGACGCCGGCCGTCAGATCACCGATGAGAAGGAAGCGAAGTCTCGCGCGATGGCGAAGGGGCCGATCATGCTCTTCGTCGGTCCGCCGGGCGTCGGCAAAACGTCGATCGCGAAATCGATCGCCCGGGCGCTCGGACGCGAATACGTGCGCGTGGCCCTCGGCGGCGCGCGCGATGAAGCCGATATTCGCGGCCATCGCCGCACGTACGTTGGCGCGATGCCTGGTCGCATCATTCAAGGGATGAAGCAGGCGGGGACGAAGAACCCCGTCTTCCTGCTCGACGAAGTCGACAAGCTCGGCTCGAGCTATCAGGGCGACCCGTCGAGCGCGCTGCTCGAAGTGCTTGATCCAGCGCAGAACGATTCATTCACCGATCACTACATGGGCGTGCCGTTCGACCTGAGCGAAGTGATTTTCATCGCGACGGCGAACTTCATCCAGAACATTCCCGGCCCGCTGCTCGATCGTATGGAAATCGTCGATTTCGCCGGCTACACCGAGCGCGAGAAGGCGGAGATTGCGAAGAAGTACCTGATTCCGCGTCAGCTCGAAGACGCCGGACTCGGCAAAAAGGGCGTGACGTTTACCGAAGAAGCGGTGATGAGCATCGTCTCGAAGTACACCCGCGAGAGCGGCGTGCGTCAGCTCGAGCGCGAGATCGGCGCGGTCACCCGCAAGGTGGCGCGACGGATCGCGGCCGGTCAGGAACACACGACGATCGAAAACGACGGCATCGTGACTGCGGAAGACGTGCGCGAACTGCTCGGACGTCCGAAGGTGCACCCGGAGAAGGCGAATGCCGTGAACGAAGTCGGCATCGCGACCGGCATGTACTACACGCCGATGGGCGGCGACATCATGTTCGTCGAAGCGAGCACGCGCCGACTCGAAGTCGCGCCGGGTGAAACCGGAACCAACGGCACCGGCGGCGGTCCGGTGGCGCTCATTCTCACCGGCCAACTCGGCGACGTAATGAAAGAATCGGCGCGCGCGGCGTTCACGTATGTGACGAACAACGCGGTGAGGCTCGGAATTCCGCGCTCGCGTTTGGGCGCGGTGGAAACGCACATCCATGTGCCGGCCGGTGCGATTCCGAAGGACGGTCCGAGTGCCGGCGTCGCGATCGCGATCGCGCTCGCCAGCGAGATGACCGGACGACCGGTGCGGAAGGATCTCGCGATGACCGGTGAGATCACCCTCCGTGGCCGCGTGCTGCCGATTGGCGGCGTCAAGGAAAAGGTGCTCGGCGCGCTGCGCGCCGGGATCACGACGATCGTGATTCCGAAAGCGAACGAAGCCGATCTCGAGGACGTGCCGGACGAAGCAAAGGCACTGCTCACGTTCTACACGGCGGAAACGCTCGAGGACGTGCTCAAGCTCGCGCTGGTGCCGGAAGTCGCGGACGAAAAGGCGCAGCTTGCCGTCATCTGAGCGTTTGCGAAATGAAGAACGGGCGCCGGAGAACTTCTCCGGCGCCCGTTCTTTTCCCGGCGCGATTATTTGCGCGACATCGTGCGCGTAATCTGGCCGCTACGCGAGAGTTCGTGGCGCGGGCCGAGCAGCTCGTCCGAGTAGGTCGTGACGGAGAACGTGTAGATCTGCGCGAGCAGCGACGCACTCGCCGAGGTCAACACGTAGGTGTCAGCGACCGCCGGGTTCGTGACGAAACCGAGATCGGTGAGCGCGCCGATCGTCATCAGACTGAGCGGATTCGCGACGCCCGGCGCGGAGACGATGCCGGTCATCAGCTCGGTCGTGAAGATCGACTCGCGCCAGTGTCCATCGATCGTGCCGACGCCGCCCTGGTTCTCGAGCGGAACCGTCGGCGAGCACTTGAAGCCCGTGCCGCCGCTCTGCACGCAGCCGGCAATGCCCGCGATGCCGATGTATGCCGTGCTCGGCGTGCCTTTGTTGATGATCAAGTTCTTGTAAAGCGGATCCCACAGCGTGCCGAAGCCGAGGACGTGCAGCATTTCGTGGAAGATCACGTCGTTAAGACGGCCGTCGTTGAAGATCGTCGTCATGTCGGCGACGTCGAATTTCATCGTGCCGACGATCGTGAGCTTGCTCGTGTTCCGGATTGCGCACGGGCCGGCACTGCCGACAACCCTGCCGGGCCCGTCGATCGAATCGACGGACGCGTAGATGACAACCGAACCGACGGTTTCGGTGAGCGGCGCGACGCCGTTCACTTGGCACTGCAACGCGACGTCGTAGTTCGACAGCGCGAAGTCCGGGACGTCACCGACGACGAGTGCGTTCACGCGTTGCGCCGCTTTCGTGAACGCCGCCTGGATATTCGGATCGATCGCGCGACCGAAGAATCGCACGTCGACGGTGAACGCGGTCTGAATGGTCGCGCTGACCGGCACTGTGCCGACGCTTGAGGTGGCCGTTATCGTCTGCGGGATCGCCGTCTTGCCGAGTTTCCAAGTTGGCGCGAGGACGTTGCCGCCGATATCGCTGACGCCGCTAAGCGGACCGGAAAGCGATCCGCCGCCGGCGGTCAGCGCGAACGTCACGTTGAAATTCGGCACCCCGTTGCCGTTGGCGTCGGCGACGCGCACGAAGATCGGTGCCGGGAGCGTTGCGGCGGCGAGCGCAGTCTGATTGCTGCCGGCGGAAATGATCAGCTTACTCGCCGGCCCGGCGGTACCGGTGGCGATGATGCGAATCGGCTGGAGCCCGTCCGCCGTGACGATCAGGAGATTCTGGCCGGCGGCCGTACCAAGCGTCCACGTACCGACAGAGGTCGGTCCCGCACCCGTCTTCGTCGGAGCGCCCGTGAGCGTGCCGCCACCGCCACCGACGGTGATCGTCACCGCGACGTTCGCGACGACGCGGCCGTTGACGTCGGTCGCCGAAAAGGTCGGCGAGACACCGAGCGTCGAGCCTGCGGTTCCGGATGCGGCAACGCTCTGCGTGGCGACGAGCGCGCTCGGCTTCGCGGCCGGAGCGGTGGTGTCTTTGCTGCAGGCCGCCGCGAGGAGTGCGACAGCGACGGTCCGGCGGACCGCGTTATGCAAACGACGTCGCGAGCGACTGACCGCCGATTCTGCCGAGTGTCGCGAGGTAGGCTCGTTCGTCGTCACTGAAGAGGCGGTTGTCGGCGAACGCGAGCACGAGGACGCCGTGCGCGGCGCCATTCGAGACGAGCGGAATGGCGACGAACGCGCCGTCGGAGGTGCCGCTCGCGGAAAAGCGGCCGAGCTCAGGGAACCGACCAGCGCGCTCGGCCCGTGATTCGATGACCACGGGTTCCTGGGACTGTTCCGCCGCGATCAGAGGGCTCGCAAGATTCGACGGGACGACTTCGTCGGAGGCGAGGTGCGTCACGACGTCGCCGAGCGAGCGAACGATGACGTACTGCCCTGCCGGATCGCGTCGCACGACGAAACCCAGGCTGGCGACGAGCGGTTGTGCGCCGCGCGTGAGCAGGACGGTGGCGACATCAAGGCCGGTGACGCCACGCCCGTTGAGTGCGAGAATTACCTGTTGGAGACGCACGAGGCGGTCGCCGGCGTGCCGTGCTTCTTCGGAAATCGTGAGCTGCAGCTCGGGAATCGGCGGCATCATCATCTGCGAGAGCCGCTGCGTTAGACGGCGCGCAACGCTCGGACGGAGCGGCTGTAATGCGATGAAGGCGAGCCCTAGGGCGATGAGCGAACTTGCCAGAATAAAATTCAGCGCGGTCGATCCCCTCTCGGTCATGACGCGCGTGCGTTCGCCGAGGACGCGGAGCTCCTGATCGCGCATCTGGCTCGCGAGAACGCCGGCGCCGTCGCGCATTTGTTTCTCGGCGCGCAAGAGCTTGGCTGCGGTATCGAGGCCGAAGCGCTGCCGTATGGCGATGGCGGCGCGAATTTCACGAAAGCGATTGGCGACGAGCGGCGACAGTTTCTCGAGGTTGCGGCGCTGTTCCGGATTGTCCTCGGTCGCGGCGCGGAGCGTATCGAGCGCGAATTCGACGTCGCTCTGCGCGGCGTTGATCGGGTCGATATAGCGCTCGTCGCCGGTCGTCACGAAGCCGCGCTGACTGTTCTCGGCGTCGACCGTGCGGGTAATGACCCGGTCGAGCCGCGCGATATTGGCGTTGGTATCGGCCACCGCGCGCTCGCCGCCGATGAGCTGCGTGATGCTGAGATACGAGATGAGTCCGACGAGCGCGAGAAGACCGAGCGCCGCGCCCGTTCCGATACTGAGTTTTTGAACGGGAGTAAAGCCCATCAGTCGTACGCTCCTAGAACGGAATCGGACCCAGATTGAACAGCCGTCGCGCATCGATGCGAAGCGCGCTCGGCTCGGTCCCCGGAAGAAAGTACTCCGTGAGACGCCGTTCGGCAGGAGTTGAGGCGTCGGCAAGCGTGCCGGTGGTCCGGTCGAGCTCGGCGGTGATGAGGCCCGGCGGGGGATCCCACGTGACGGACGGGTGCGTGTAGCCGGCGCGGGCCAGCATCTGTCCGAAAATGGGCGCCGCGAGCGTTCCGCCAGCCACGCCACGCTCGGCGATCGGCCGCGGGCGGTCGAGTCCGAGCCAGACGCCGGCGACGATCTCCGGCGTGAGACCGACGAACCAGACGTCGGTGTTGTCGTTGGTCGTGCCGGTTTTACCGGCGACGGGGACTGCGGACGGGATGTACCGTCGTACGGAAGTCGCGGTGCCACGGTCGACGACATCGCGCATCATATCGCGAACAATGAATGCTGTTGCGGCGTCTATCGCCGGCGGGAGCGTGCGCACCTGTTGGCCCCAGAGCGACTTGCCGTTCCGGTCCTCGACGCGATAGACGAAGCGCGGTTCGACCGGCGTGCCGAGATTCGCGAAGGCGGTATAGGCCGCAACAAAGTTCAACGGCTGCACGACCGAGGCACCGATCGCGCTCGAGGGATAGGGCGCGATCGCCGACGTGATGCCGAAACGCCGCGCCAGCGCGATCACCGAATCGGCGCCGCTCTTGAGCCAGAGCTGCACGGCGACCGGATTTCGCGAGCGCGTGAGCGCCGTCCGCAGCGTGATGTTGCCGAGAAAATCGTTGTCGTCGTTTCGCGGCCGGTAGAGCTGACCGTCGTAGGAGATCTCGAGCGAGCTGTCGGGAACGATCGCGTTCGCCGGCGTCGAATCGAGGATCGCCCTCGCGTAGACGAACGGTTTGAAGCTCGACCCCGGTTGACGCATGGCGCTCGTGACGCGATTGAACGGCGACTCCTGATAGTTGCGGCCGCCGACGAGTGCCTTCACATCTCCGGTGGTCGGATCGATCGCGACGACGGCGCCCTGCAGATAGTCGGTCTCGCCCGGCGGATGATTG
>JAYVPN010000183.1:0-3781 GCA_043757365.1 Gemmatimonadota bacterium
GTTGCGTATCGATTTTCGCGCCGACGATCAGATACGATCACCCGACGTAAACGGCACGATCTGGCTCGATGCGCAATCCTATCAGATCCGGCGCGCCGATCTCGAGATGTCGCGCATGCCGAATGGTTTGCGCGAAGTCACCGCCGTCCGCGTCACGACTATCTTCGAGGAAGTGGCTCCGTCCATCGTCGTCTTTCACGACGTCCTCGGACGGAGCTCACTCCGGCACAGCGGTAACGGCCGGCGGACGGTGATCGCCTCGACTGAAGATCAGCGGCTCTTCCGCTTCACGTGGATCAAGGACGATCCGCGACATCCGTCCGCACAGCCCTGAGCAAACGCTGTACTTGAGACGCCCGACGAACGTCCGCATCGGGAACGGATGGAAATAGAAATAGGTGCGGTTGAGCAGGTTGTCGACGCCGATCGACGCGTTCCAGTGGCGGTCGAATGTTCGGCAGGCGCTTGCCGATCGCACTGCCAGGCGTCGCTGTCGCACTCGCCTGCCCCTTCAGTGCTAGAAGTAGTTTCTAAAGCGCCGTTCGGTCATGTGAGAAGAAAGGACCCTCTCGCCGAGCGAGGCGGTGATGGAAGGCATCCTCTGGGTGCTCCGGAGCGGCGCGCGGTGGCGGGACATACCCGACCGATATCCGGCATACGCGACGTGCTGGCGCCGGCTCGGCGAGTGGGAGCGGGCGGAGGTGTGGCTCTCGCTCTGGCGGGCGTTCCTGAAAGATCTCGATGACGCGCACCAACTCGATTGGAGCGAGGCGTTTTTGGACGGGACCTTTGCTCCCGCGAAAAAAGGGGCGCGTGCATCGGCAAAACACGCAAGGGTAAGGGGACGAAACGTATGGTCTTGGTCGACGGCCAGGGTATTCCTCTCGGCGTGCACCTTTCGCCTGCCGATCGCGCCGAGTCGCAGCTGGCGGAAGAGACGCTCGCCCAAGTAGCGGTGCCCCGCGCGGGCCCGGGCCGACCCAAACGCAAACGCCGCGATCGCGGCGAGGCCCAGCGACAACAATTTCTTCATCGAATCGCTCCTGCGGTTTGGGGATCAATCACGAGGCGTGTCGAAGGACTGTCTCGTCTGATTGAGCCGTCCTCGTGGCGGCGAACTTACCGCTCCAGTTTGGCGCCGCAAGTACACCTCTAACTCCCCCCAAAGACGCCGTCAGAACGTAAACGAGAAGCTCGATCCGCCCGAAAGTTTGTCGAGCCGCGGATTGACGATCGTGTTGAATATCGAACCGAACGTGTACGACACTCCAACAAAACTGAAGTACGAGAACGACGTCGCGAGCGCGCGCTGCCGTGTGAGGATGTCACCCTGCGACAGCGTCCCCCGCGCGAGAAACAGCTGGTCGTGAACGCTCGATGCCACGCCGCCGATGTTCAGGCTGAGTCCCTTCGTGATGTTGATGTTCACTTGTCCTTCGAGCGACGCATTCGTCTTCGAGAGGTCTTGCAGATACTGCGAGAAACTCACCGCGGCGTCCACCGAACCCCAGCGCGCCTTCGTCGTGTTCGCAAGAATGAACTGCTGCTGCGGCAGCGTCTCGCGGTCCTTGAAATAGATCGTCTGCTCGTGGTACAGATTGTACGTCGGGCCGACCGCGTAGATGGCGACAAACTGATGCGCCGTCGCTTCCTTCCATTTGAAGAAGTTGTACTCGACCGACGCGCGGCCCCCTGCGAAGAAATCCTGGTTGTTGTACTCCGAGCGCCCGGCATTCGCGTTGATGCCGTACGACCAGTGGTCGGTCAGGCTTCGCACAAGTCGGAAGCTCGCCCCCGAGCTCCGCTGGATATACAAACTCTTCGTACCGTCCGCAAAGGTGTAGTTCGATTGCCGGTAACTCATGTTCGCGCCGACACTAATCTTCCACGTGTCTGTCGTGCGCGACGCATTGGCGTTTCCTGAGAAATTCGATGAGCTCGTCTGACTTTCGCCCTGAAAAAAGCCATTCGAACTGACGCGATACACCCAGAAGTCCCATGGATCATGGGCCTTCGCGGTGGTCGCCGACTTCACCGGTGCGTCAAACGTGACGTCGAGGTGCGCGGCGGTCGAGGTCGCGGACGCGTAACGCACAAGGACGAGCTTGAAGGCGCGAGCAAGGGCGCGACGCGACGCGTCCTCCGAAGAATTCGGCGGCACCGAAGTCACGATCGTATCAGCGTGGCTCGCGAATTGTTTCTGGCCGATAAACTGGATCGCGAACTGGATGCCGCCGCTGCCGGTTCCGAGCGACGTCACCAGCACGTGGATGTCGGCGTCGGCTCGGTCGCGGGTCCAGTTCACGAACGCGATCTCGTTGACGAAGAAATCGCGGTCGCAGCCCATCGTCTGGCAATCGAGATAGGCGCGGAGTGGTTGCTCCGCCGAGCGCGTGGTGTCGGCGGCGGCCGTAGCCTGCGCGTTGAGCGTCGCCGAGTCGAGAGCGAGCGCGGCGACGAAAAAGAGAAGCGAGCGTGCAAGCCTCATACGACCTCCGAAAGCTGCAGTACGCGTAGGCCATCTGGTGCCGGCATCCGCCGGTCATTGGTGACGAACGTTGAGCACCCGGTTCCGATCGCAGCGGCCAACTGGAGCGCATCGGGTGTACGAAGGGCGTCGTGCTGCGTGCGCAGTCGCGAAGTAATCCGCAGTTGATCGCGCGAGATATCCACGAGACGCACGCCGCGCGACCGGGTGAGTAACGCGTCGTATTGTGCGGCCAACCGTTGATCACCGGCGCGCAGCGGCACCACAAGCACCTCGAGCAGCGTCAACGCCGA
Organism: Gemmatimonadota bacterium; assembly: GCA_043757365.1. Classification (GTDB taxonomy): domain Bacteria; phylum Gemmatimonadota; class Gemmatimonadetes; order Gemmatimonadales; family Gemmatimonadaceae; genus Fen-1231. The sequence continues at coordinate 2,782 of JAYVPN010000183.1, forward strand.
CGTCACGATCTCAATCTCACCCTGATCTGCCCGCGCGAACAGCGCGCGCACATGCGCGAGAAACCGCGGGTGCTCCTCAATGAGATAAATGAACAGCGCCGCATCGACAGCGACGGGGCCATCACCAACGGCCTCCGTCAGTCCCACGCGCGGCGCTCAGACTCAACGTGCGACGCGCCATCGATCCCGGACCACGCATTCTTGCCGAGTCCCTGCAATTCAAGTATCGAAAGCGGATCGGCGCCGCCGAGTACCTGGTCGAGAATGTGCGTGACCTCCTGCGCGACCGACCGATGCTGCTGTTGGGCGCGCGCCTTCAGGCGCTCGTAGAGGCTGTCGGGGAGGTTCTTAATATTGATGATGGCCATCTTGGTCTCCGTTTTCCTCCAAAATGGAGGAAGCATGGATTTTCGTCAAGGCAGTTGACGAACCCATAGCAAAATGATATCATCTTGCTACCACTCCAACGGAGCTCGCTCCCCATGTTCCACGAAAACGACTTCAAACCGGCCTCCGGCCGCCTCATGTTCGTCGTCTTCCTCGCCGTCGCGCTCGGCGCGCTCTTCGCGCTGATCACCGGCGGCAAAGCAGGAGACCCGACGATGGTCTTACCGTCGATGGTCGTCTTGGTCATCGACATGATCCTCCTCGGCGGGCTCTTCATCATCCAGCCCGGCGATGCCGCAGTGCTCATTCTCTTCGGCGAATACAAAGGGACGGTGAAAACGGCCGGCCTCTGGTGGGCCAACCCGTTCATCACGAAAACGAAAATCTCGCTCCGGGTCCGCAACTTCGAGACGGCGAAGCTCAAGGTGAACGACCAGCACGCCAACCCGATCGAGATCGCTGCGATCGTCGTCTGGAAAGTTGTCGAAACGGCCGAGGCACTCTTTGAAGTCGACGACTACCAGAAGTACGTGACGGTGCAGTCGGAAAGCGCGGTGCGTGCCGTCGCGCAGTCGCGGCCGTACGATTCGCATACGACGGGCGAGGAAGCGCT
>JAYVPN010000184.1:0-3771 GCA_043757365.1 Gemmatimonadota bacterium
CATGCAGACGCCGAGGAGTTCTTCGCCTTCGATTTCCTGAATGCTGCCATCGACGGCCTGCGCGCGCACGACGACGCGCTTGGCGCGCACGACATCACCATAAATCTCGGGAATCGAAAGACAGCCCTCTTCCCACGTGATCTTCCCCTCGCGCTCGACGATCTCCGGATTGATCAGCGCATACCTCGCCCCCTTCACCTCGACGACGGCGATGCACTCACGGCGCCCGACCTGCGGGGCCGCGAGACCGACGCCGCGGGCGGCGTCCATCGTCTCGAACATGTCGGCGATGAGCTGCTTCAGTTCGTCGGTCACGACCTCGACGCGCTCCGTTTCCAAACGCAGGATCGGATCGCCGAGCGTGCGGATCGGCAGTACGGCCATTACGCCTTCGTGTCGGATCCGCTCGAGCCGAGCACTTTGGCGATACGCCCGCGCTCGACGACGACTTTGGATTCGCCGGTACGGATCGTCACGCGATCGTCGAGCGTCTTGGCGGGCTGGCCATCTTTAAGCCCTTCCTTGATGTGTACGACCTCGCCGACGATCCCGCCGGCGGTGACGATTTCATCGCCCTTCTTGAGATCAAGCAGCGCCTGCTCGTGCTTTTTCCGCTGCTGCTGCTGCGGGCGAATCATCAGGAAATAGAAAATCAGACCGATAAGGGCGAACTGGAACAGCAACGGGGTCAAACTTCCGCCGCCGCCGCCGACCTGCGCAAAAAGAACGTGGAACGGGCTCATGAGTTTGCGGGCTTTGAGTGGTAACGCTCGAGCCAGTCGCGGCTCCATGCGTCGAACGTCCCGAGGCCGATTGCCTCGCGGGCGCGGCGCATCAGGGCGATGAGGAAATGTACATTGTGCAGGCTCAGAAGGCGCAGCCCGAGGATCTCGTCGCAGGTAATGAGGTGGCGGATGTAGGCGCGACTGAACTGCCGACAGGCCGGGCAGCCGCAGCCGTCCTCGATCGGGCGGTCGTCCTCTCGGAAGCGGCCGTTCCTTAGATTGAGCCGCCCGTCACTCGTGAAGGCGGCGCCATTGCGGCCGATGCGCGTCGGCGCAACGCAGTCGAAGAGATCGACGCCACGCGCGACACCCTCGACGAGATCTTCGGGGAAGCCGACGCCCATGAGGTAGCGCGGCTTGTCGCGCGGAATCGCCTCGTCGCAGACGTCGAGCATCGCATACATGTTTGCCTTCTCCTCGCCCACGGAGAGACCACCGATCGCGATGCCGTCCCAATCACCGGCATTGGCCACGGCCCGCGACGCATCACGCCGAAGATCGGCGTGGATGCCGCCCTGGACGATCGGAAATAACGTTTGACGCGAGGCCCCCATCGCGGGCTGATGCAAATGATCGAACTCGGCGCGGCACCGCTCGAGCCAGCGGAGACTGCGCTCCATCGCGTCTTTGCTCGCCGCGTGTTCGCTCTGCCCCGGAATGACGTGGTCGAACTGCATGATCACGTCGGCGCCGAGATTCGTCTCGATCGCCATCACCGATTCGGGGGTGAAATGGCGCGCTGAGCCGTCGACGTGCGACTTGAACGAGACGCCGTCTTCGGTGACGGCGTTGAGCGCGGCGAGCGAGAAGACCTGGAAGCCGCCTGAGTCGGTGAGGATCGGACCGTCCCAGCCCATGAAGCGGTGCAGTCCGCCCATCCGCATGATGAGATCGTCGCCCGGACGCAGGTGCAGATGGTATGCGTTCGAGAGGAGAATCTGCGTGTGCATCGCCCGCAGCTCGTCCGGCGAAATCGCTTTCACCGACGCGAGCGTCCCCACCGGCATGAAGACCGGCGTTTCAATCGCGCCGTGCGGCGTGCGGAAAACGCCGGCGCGGGCACGACCCGAAGTCGCGGAGATGTCGAAAGAAAAGTCGGCCATTCGTCAGGTCAGAGGAGCAGCATTGCGTCGCCGTACGAATAGAAACGGTATCGCTCGCGCACCGCCACCGCGTAGGCCTCGCGAATGAGCTCGGTGCCGGCGAAGGCGCTGACGAGCATAAGGAGGGTGGAGCGGGGAAGGTGGAAGTTGGTGATCAGGCGATCGGCTGATTTCACGATGTGCGGGGGATGGATGAAGATCCGTGTTTCTCCCTCGTCGGCGCGAATGTGTCCGGCGGCATCGACAACACTCTCGAGCGTACGCAGCGATGTCGTGCCGACGGCCCATACGTTGTTCCCCGCGTCGCGCACGGCATTCACGCACGCCGCAGCAGCAGCAGTCACCTGATACCACTCGGCGTGCATTGTGTGCGACGCCGTGTCTTCGACCTCGACCGGCTTGAACGTGCCGGGGCCGACGTGCAACAGCACGTCGGCGAGGTGCACGCCATTCGTTTCAATCGTTTGCAGCAACTCCGGTGTGAAGTGCAGCCCGGCCGTCGGTGCCGCCACCGATCCGCTCTCTCGCGCATAGACCGTCTGATAGCGCTCAACGTCGGCGGCGGCGTCCCCGCGCGCGATGTACGGTGGCAGCGGCACATGGCCGTGGCGCTCGATCATCGCATCGTGATCGCCCTCGGCGATGATCCGCACGATCCGCGTACGCTGTGGAGTGGTTTCGATCATCTCGACATCGAAGCCCGGTGCGATGTGAACGACCCGTCCCGGTTTGAGCTTCGACCCCGGCTGAACCATCGCTTCCCATCGCGCGCCACCGAGCGGCCGCAGCAGCAGCACTTCCGCCGCCGCGCCTGAATCGCGCGTGCCGAGCAGCCGCGCACGAAACACCCGTGTCGTATTCCGTACGAGAATATCGCCCGCCGGAATCAGCCCAGCGATATCGCGAAACTGCCGATGCTCGATCAACCCGGAGTCGCGATGCACCACCATGAGCCGACTTTCATCGCGCTTCGCCGCCGGCGACTGCGCGATCAGCCCCTCGGGGAGGTCGAAATCGAAATCGGAAGTCTTCATTGAGTGCGCAGTTCAACGTTCACGGTGTACCGTCTACCGTGTACCGTCTACTCGCGGTTGTCGTTCGCGGTGAACCGTCTACTGTCTACTGAGTACCGTCTACCGCTGTTCAAAAGAGATCCGCCTGCGGCCGCACCGGCGGTGTAAATCCCAAATGCCGATACGCCGCCGGCGACGCAACCCGCCCGCGCGACGTCCGCTGCAAAAACCCGTTCTGCACGAGAAACGGCTCGTAGACCTCTTCGATCGTATCCGCGTCCTCACCGATCGCCGCCGCAAGCGTGGAAACTCCCACTGGCCCGCCGTCGAACTTTTCGATAATCGTCCGCAAAAGTCGCGTGTCCATATCGTCAAGCCCGAATTCGTCGACGTCAAGGAGCAGCAGCGCCTCGCGCGCCACCTCGCGCGAAATAATTCCGTTCGCCCGCACCTGCGCAAAGTCTCGCACTCGGCGCAGCAGACGGTTCGCAATCCGCGGCGTGCCGCGGCTACGCGATGCGAGCTCCTTCGCACCGTCGGGATGGAGTTCCACGCCGAGCACCTCAGCGGTGCGCTTGACGATCGTTTCGATTTCGTCGGCCGGATAAAAGTCGAGTCGCACCGTGAGCCCGAAGCGCGCGCGCAAGGGCGAGCTCAGCAGCCCGTAACGAGTAGTCGCCCCGACGAGCGTGAACTTCTCGATCTGCATCGTCACCGTCTGCGCGTTCGGCCCGTCGCTCAGTCGGATGTCGATCTTGTAGTCCTCCATCGCCGGATACAAAAACTCTTCGATGATCGGACGGAGCCGGTGAATCTCGTCGATGAACAGGATGTCGCCGGCGCGCAATGTCGTCAGCGTGCCGACCAAAT
>JAYVPN010000185.1:0-3736 GCA_043757365.1 Gemmatimonadota bacterium
GCCGGCTACGAAATGCCGGTGCAGTACCCGTCGGGAATCACCGTCGAACACAACGCGGTGCGCCAGAACTGCGGGTTGTTCGACGTGAGCCATATGGGCGAATTTCTCGTCACTGGTCGCCAAGCCGTCGATTTCGTGAACTACGTCACGACGAACAATGTCGGGGCGCTGGAAATCGGCCAGGTGCAGTACTCCGGCATCCTGAATGATCGCGGCACGTTCGAAGACGACTGCCTGGTGTATCGCTTCGCCGACCACGTGATGATGGTGGTGAACGCGTCGAACAAGGACAAAGACTTCGCGCACATCTCGACGCAGCTCTCGCAGTTCGACGCGAAGCTCGAAGATATTTCCGATTCGATCGCGCTCCTCGCCCTCCAAGGGCCGCACGCGCAGCGCATTCTCTCAGGCCTTACCGACATCGACCTCGACGCCATCAAGTACTACTTTTTCACCACCGGCACTGTCGCCGGCTGCGCCGACATCATCGTCAGCCGCACCGGCTACACGGGCGAAGACGGCTTCGAGCTGTACTTCAATGAAAAGCACGCCGCGAAAATCTGGGCCGCCCTCACCGCTGGCGGCGAGGTCACACCCACGGGACTCGGCTGCCGCGATTCGCTGCGTCTCGAGATGGGGATGGCGCTCTACGGCAATGACATCGACGACGCTGTCACGCCGCTCGAAGCGAATCTCCAGTGGATCGTGAAAATGAAGAAAGGCGATTTCATCGGAAAAACGGCGCTCGAGAAGCAGAAGGCGGCGGGAATTCCGCAGAAGCTCGTCGGCTTCACGATCGCCGATCGCGCCTTCCCGCGTCACGGCTACAAAGTGTTCGTCAACGACCTCGCGCACGGCGAGGTGCGTAGCGGCACGATGAGCCCGAGCTGCAACATGGCGATCGGCACGGCGTACGTCCCCACCGCACATGCGAAGCCGGGCAACACCTTCGAAGTGGAGATCCGCGGCAACCGTCTCCTCGCGACGATTGTGGAACTGCCGTTCTACAAACTCGCGACGCATCGATAAAGGGTTGCAGTGAAAGTTCTCATTACACTTACGGACGTCGAGCCGGCGGTCCGGCTCAACGCCGCCCTCGAAGCGGCCGGAATCGCCACGACGATGGCGTCGCCGCTCGACGATTTGCCGTCGGCGATCCGCCGCGAGAAGCCGGACGCGATCGTTTTCACGGGGAATCTCCTCGACGCGCAGACGATGGCGCTCGTGCGTCAGCAATTGTGGGACGGCGCCGCGGTCCTGGGGCTCGCCGATGTTGGCGACCCGGCGATCGAAGAGCGGCTTCGCTCGATCGGTTTCAGTGAAGTGCTCACGAAGCCGGTGGAGACGAGTGAGCTGACGAATCGCGTGCGCGGTTTACTCAATCGAAAAGCACTCGCCGAGCAGACGGGCTTGTACGGCGAGAGCGAAGGGGTGCGCGAGGTGCTCGTGAAGCTCGAGCAGATCGCGCCGGTGAGCAGTACGGTACTGATCGAAGGCGAGAGCGGCACGGGCAAGGAACTGGTGGCGCGGGCGATCCATCAGTTGAGCCCACGGCGCGGCAAGCCGTTCATCGCGGTGAATGTCGGCGCGCTCCCGGAGACGCTGCTCGAAAGCGAGCTCTTCGGTCACGAGAAAGGCGCGTTTACCGGGGCCGCCGAGCGACGCATCGGGCGGTTCGAGCTCGCCGATAAGGGAACGATTTTTCTCGACGAGATCGGCGAGATCCCGCAATCGACGCAGGTGAAGCTGCTGCGCATCCTCGAGGAGCGTGAGCTGACTCGGGTCGGTGGCACGACACCCATCAAGGTTGACGTGCGCGTTGTCGCCGCGACGAATCGTTCCCTGCGCGAACATGTGGAGCTCGGCGAGTTCCGGTCGGATTTGTACTACCGATTGAACGTGCTGAGGATCTATTTGCCGCCGCTACGCGAGCGCCGTAGCGACATCGTGCTCCTCGTGCGGCGCTTTGTGCAGGAGTTTTCGGAGCAACACGACAAGGAGTTCCACGGCATTTCGCAGGAGGCGCTGCAGGCGCTGATCGAGTATCCATGGCCCGGCAACGTCCGCGAGCTGCGCAATCTCGTCGAGAGCATGGTGGTGCTCAGTCACGGCCGCGAGATCATGGTCGGTGACATTCCGAGCCAGCTTCGCGATAGAGGACAGAGCCGGCTGTTGCCCGTGCATGTCGGGCCGATGCTCCGTCAGGGCGAGCGGGCCGAGGGGCGGGAGCTCGAGTTTATTGTGCGGAGCTTGCTGGAGCTGAAGCTGCAGGTCGAGGATTTGCGGCGGCGGGTGGACGACGACCGGTCGAGCATGTCGCAGCTTGCGCATTTGAGCCAACTGACGCAGGGCGCGCAGGCGAGCGTTCAGCAGATTGGCGGGCTCGTGCCGTTGGCCGCGGGCATCGAGCCGCCGGGAGTACCCACGGCGCCGAGTGGGGTGACGCTGACCCCGCGGATGACGATGGCCGAGATCGAGCGGACGGCGATTGAGAACGCGTTGCGGGAGACGCGGGGGAATCGCCGGAAGGCGTCGGAGCTGTTGGATATTGGGGAGCGGACGTTGTACCGGAAGTTGAAGGAGTACAATCTTCTGGGTGACGCTGATAATTCAGACATTTAGACCGATACTTGCCGAACTGACTAGTTCGTGAACATATTGGCAATGCGTCCTGATTTGGTTCGGTTTTGTGATGCTTCGCACCATCTGAATCGTTTAATAGGTACGGGGACGGGAGATTGCGTCCCTCTGATCACCTTCAGCCGAACATTGTGATTCCGAATCCAGGCACGCCGAATCAGTCGTCGATTGCAGGATCCGTTCTTCCGTTGCAGAAGGCGGAGGAGTTACTCGCGACGTTGACCGGCGTCGTGAGTGCGAAGATCGTGGCGGGTTCGAGTGGCGCGGTGGAGGCCATTCACGTGTTGGTGAATGGTGATGCGCCGCCGAAGCAGATGGTGCGCAACATCGAGAGTGCGTTGATGGCGCAGCTTGGGATGCGGGTGGATCATCGAAAGATTTCGATCGCGACGACAGCGCGAAAGCTGGGGGAGGAGACTTTGCCCGTGACCACCGAGTTCGCGATCCCAGCAGTTGAGTTGCCGAATGATGCGGTTGTGGGCCGCGCGCTGTATTTCGAGGATGTGGAGATTCGCGGTTCGCGGACGAAGGGCGTGCAATGCCGAGTGACGTTGCGTCGTGGCGAGGAGCAGTTCGTTGGCGAGGCTGAGGGATTTGAGAGTGACAAGAGCCGAGTGGAGCTTAGTGCGCGGGCTGCGTTAGCGGCGATCGCGTTGAGCGAGGGTGCGGACGGCAGGTTGTCGCTCGAGGGCGTGAAGGTGGTGACGGCGTTCGAGCGCGAGTTGGTGCTGGTTGGAGTGATCGCACGGATCGCGCGTCAATCGACGATGTTGACCGGCAGTTGTGAGATCAGGGACAGCGCCGAGACGGCGGCGGCGTTGGCTGTGTTGAATGCAACGAATAGATGGGTGGAAGGCGTGCGATGAGTGGTGAGCGCACGATTTCAACCTTCAACACGAGGGGATAGAAGAAGAGAGACAAACAACCCCCGACTCCGGCTTGAGCAGAGCTGAGCGGGCCAAAGCAGTAGGAGCGGAGCCAACCTTGTAGCACGCCGGAAATTCTGGCGTGACTTTTTGTCCAGGGGAGGTGAGTTCAAATGGCCTTGATCGGTAAGCTGTTCTCTTTCATTCTCGGAGATACGTTCAGCTGGGGT
>JAYVPN010000186.1:0-13837 GCA_043757365.1 Gemmatimonadota bacterium
TCATTTCCGATTTTGTCTCGGCGCCGTTCGATCGGCCGCTCAAGATGGTCGCGCAGCGGCACGACGTCGTCGCCGTGGTCGTCGACGATCCGGCCGAGCGCGAGCTCCCCGCGCTCGGCGTCGCACGCCTCGTTGATGCGGAGAGCGGGCGGATTCTCGAAATCGATACCAACGATCGTGAGGTGCGCGCGCGCTACGCGATGGAACTCGATGCTGATCGCGCCGCCCGGCAGCAACTCCTGCGGCGACTGGCGATCGATGAAGTGCTCGTGAAGACCGAGGTGGGCTACGCCGAGCCACTGCTGAAGTTCTTCAATACGCGCGAGACGCGCGGTCGGAAAACGAGGCGCCGGTGAGCACGCCGCGCTGGTGGAAGGGCTCCGTCTTCGCGTGTGTCGTCTGCGCCGCGTCGGCGACGGCGACGGCTTCAGCGCAGGACGTCGGTGCGCGCGGCGCGCTCGTGGATGTCACCGTCCAGCCCGATACCGTGACGATCGGTGCGCCGTTCACCGTGCGCATTCGCGTGCGCGCGGCAAAGGCGGCGACGATTCGATTCCCCGCGCCGCCGGACAGCGCCGATGCGGTCGAAGCCGTCGACCCGCGCTTCGTCGAAGAAGGCACCGGCACGTCGTCAACGATCGACCGAACGGCGGTTTATCGCCTCGTCGCATGGGATGTCGGAGTTCGCACTGCTCGATTCGCCGCGGTTGCCGTGACGCTCGGCGGTGCGACGCAGGAGTTCAGCGTCGCCGTTCCTTCGGTCATCGTACAGACGGTGCTGCCGGCGGACACCACCGAACGCATCCCCAAAGACGTCCGCGCACCATCGCCGGAGCCGAGCGGACTCTGGCGTCTCTGGTTCATTTTGTCTGTTCTCGCGATCGGACTGGTGTGGTATTTCTGGAAGCGACGCACGCGCGTCGCGCCGGTGACGCCGCAGATCGACGCGTTCGTGACGGCGTCGGCGGCGTTCGCTGCGCTCGATGCGCTCGCGCTCCCCGCGGCCGGTGAGCCGGCGCGCTTCGTGATCGCCTCGGTCGATGTGATGCGCGCCTATCTCGCCCGCCGCTTTCCGGCGGCGCTCGAATCGCTCACGCCGATGGAACTCGCCGCCGCGCTCGCGGCGGCCGGTGCGCCGGTCGATCGTGTGAAACTGCGCGAGCTGCTGCTGATCGACGCCGCCCTGCGGTTTGCGCGAGGCACGGTGAGCGTCGAAGAAGCGATGGCCCTTGGCGGCGGCGCCCGTGGAATCGTGCGGGCGCTGCAAGAGACGTACGAAGAGCAGCTTCGGATCGAAGATCGTGGCCCGCAACGGCCGAAGCGTCGATGATCGACCGCTTCGGTTTCGGGTTTCTCCGTTCGTTCGATTTCGCCGAGCCGTGGTGGCTCGTGCTGCTCGTGCTGCCAGCGGCGTGGCTCTGGTGGCGTCGACGCCGGAAGCCCGATTCGATTCTTTTTTCACGCGTCGATCTTCTCGCGCGCGGCCCGTCGCTCGGGCAGTGGGCCGCGCGCGCGATGGTCGCCGCGCGATGCCTCTCGATGTGCGCGGTGGTCGTGGCGCTCGCGCAGCCGCGCGCTGGCGCGCGCGTCGAGCAGGTGAGCGGCGACGGCATCAGTATCGTGCTGGCGATCGATTTATCGAGTTCGATGCTCGCCGAGGATTTTCAGCCGCAGAACCGGCTCGAGGTCGCGAAAGATCGCGTCAAGCAGTTCATCATGGGACGTACCGTGGATCAGGTTGGTATCGTCGCATTCTCCGGCGAGGCATTGACGCAGGTGCCGCTGACGGTGGACTATCCGGTGCTCCTCGCGGCGGTGGATAACCTCCAGCCCGGCCAGCTTGAAGACGGCACCGCGATCGGAACCGCGATTGCGACATCGGCGAATCGTCTCAAGTCGGCGCCGGGTCGCTCGAGGGTGCTCATTCTACTCACCGACGGCGTGAATAATCGCGGGACGATCGATCCTCGGACCGCTGCGAAGGCGGCCGCCGCGATCGGCGTGCGCATCTATACGATCGGTGTCGGCACCGAGGGGATGGCGCCGGTTCCGGTAGGCCGCGGCGTGTTCGGTCTGCGCTACGAACTCCGCCCCGTCGAACTCGACGAACCGTTGCTCGAGTTCATCGCGCAGACGAGCGGCGGTCGGTATTTCCGCGCCCGCGACGGTCAGTCGTTGCAGCGCATCTATCAGCAGATCGATCAGCTCGAACGCTCACCGATTCGCGCGAAGCGGTACGTCCGATATCGCGAGCTGTACCGCTGGCCGCTCGGGGTTGCGTTGCTCGCGGTATTCGTCGAGCTCGGTCTGCTCGCTGTGCGGGGGCCGCTGCCGTGAGTCTGTTCTTCGATCTGCCGTGGGTCGCGCTGCTCTCCGTGCCACTCGCGGTGCTGACCGCGGCCGTTTTCTGGCTCTGGCATCGCCGTCGCGTCGGTCGGCTCGCACTGCTCGGTGGCGACGCGGCGATCGCGCGTCTCGCGCCCGCCAATGTGCGCCAGCCGCCGATCGCGCGGGCCGTACGCGTCTCGATCGCGGTCGGCCTGATGACCATCGGATTTTCCGGCCCCCGCTGGGGAACGGGCACGGGCATCGTGAAGACCGATGGTATCGATGTGGTGCTGGCGATGGATGCGTCGCTCTCGATGCTGACGCGGGATGAGCGACCCAGTCGACTCGAGCGGATGAAGCAGGAAGTGCGCCGATTCCGCGCCGCCGCGCCCGGCGATCGCGTGGCGCTGCTCGCTTTCGCCGGACGCAGCTATATTCTCACGCCGTTGACGAACGATGCGGGGGCGATCGATCTCTTCCTCGACAATCTCGATCCGTCGATCGTCGGACAGGCGGGGACGGCGCTCGAGCCGACGATTCGTCAGGGGATCGGCGTCCTGCAGGCGGCGCGCGGATCAGCCGGCCGCGCGCTCGTGATTCTGAGCGATGGCGAAGCGTTCGACGATGCCGCCGCGACGCTCGCCGCCGCGCGCGAGGCACGGGCCGCTGGAATCCACGTCGTGACCGTCGGCTTCGGCACCGAGGCCGGCAATTCCATTCCGATCGTCGAAGGTGGTCAAACGATTGCGAAACGCGACGCCGACGGCAACATGGTTATCTCGCGTTACGATCCGGCGTTGCTCCGGGAGATCGCGTCGAATGGCGGCGGCGAGTTCATCGCCGCTACCGAGACCGACAAAGGGGCGCGCGTACACCGGGCGCTCGCGCGTCTCGATGCGAAGCAGCGCGAGGTCGAGGAGGGGCGGAGCCGCCCGTTGCAACTCGCGTGGTTTCTCTTTCCGGCCTTCCTTTTGCTGATCGTCGACGCCTGGCGCGCCGACGGCGGGACGTTGGCGCGACTGCGCCGACTGCTCCGTCTCGCACCTGCCGCTGCGGCGCTCGCCGCGCCGGCGCTCGCGATGCTTCTCGGGCCATCGCGCGCTGGCGCCCAGTCGTCGAAAGACGCGATGACCGCGTTCATCGCGAAAGACTACACTCGCGCGGCGCAGCTCTGGCGACAGCAAATCGCCGACGGCGACAAGCGCCCGGGCACACTCTACAACTTCGGCACGGCGATGCTCGCCGCCGATTCGCTCGCGCCCGCCGTCGAAGCGCTCGAGCGTGCCGCCTACAGCCCCGACGCCGCGACGCGACAGAAGGCGCTGTACAATCTGGGGCTCGCGCAGTTGAAACGCGGCACGCGCGCCGACAATCCAGACGCCGAACGCTCGATCGCGTCGGCGATCGCAGCCTACCGCACGCTCCTCCTTCAAAAACCGCAGGATGCAGAAGCCCGCTGGAACTACGAACTCGCGCTCAATGTGAAGAAGAAGAGCGGGGGCGGTGGTTCGAGCAATCAGCCGAACCAACAACAGCAGTCGGGCGCGCGCCAGAATCCCGATGGCAACGCGATGTCGAAGCAGCAAGCCGAACAGTTGCTATCGTCGGCGGCCCGCGATGAAAAGGAAACGCAAGCCAAACGCCAAAAGGGAACGCGCCAGGATCGGCCGCCCGGCGGGAAGGACTGGTGATCCTGCTCCCACTCGTGCTCATTCTGCAAGCGGCCGTCGCACAGGGACCGCTCCCAGAAGTCGTGGCCCGTGCGAAAATCGATCGCGCCCGCGGCGTGAACTTTCACGCGCTCGTCACCCCTGAAACTGTCTACGTTGGCCAGCAGGCGACGTATCAACTCGGTGTCTTCATTGATCCCGAAACACGGCAGCGATTGCGCCGCAATCCGGAATTCGTGCCGCCCGAATCGCGCGCGATGCTCGCCTACGATCTTCCCGATCGCGGCGGACCGATCGCCGTGACGATCGGCGGAACGCCATACGAAACGCACATCTTCCGGCGCGCCCTCTTTCCGCTGACCCCGGGCCGCTACGAGATTGGCGCGGCACGTTTGAACTACACGCTGCCGCAGAGCGCGAGCTTCTTCAGCCGCGAAGAAAACGTTTCGTTGCGGTCGGAGCAGACCGCCGTGATTGCGATTGAGATTCCGAATGCCGGCCGGCCGCCGGACTGGCTCGGCGCCGTTGGCGTTTGGCGGGCCTCGACGAAAATAGATTCGGCGCGAGGGCGCGCCGGCGATCCGCTCGTCCTGACGATGCGAATCGAAGGGACCGGCAACGTTACGCTGATGCCACGCCCCAAACTCGCGATCGAATGGGCCGGCGTCGTTCCCGCCGACGAACGGGTGCGGCTCGATTCGACACCATCGGTCATGCGCGGCTATAAAGAGTTCGACTGGCTCGTGACGCCGAAGGTGAGCGGCGTACAGCGTGTGCCGTCGGTGCGGGTCGCGTTCTTCAATCCGTACGCGCGGCGCTACGAGTCTTCCGCCACGGATCCGTTCGACGTGCGCATTGCTCCGGGAGCTGTCGTTACCGCCGACAGCGCGATCGCTGTCACACCCACAGCTGCCGCTGCGGCTGCGGCCGCGGTGCAGCGGTTGTCGCTGCGTCCGACGATCGGCGACGAGACCGCGACCCCGATCGGCGATCTGTCGCTCGTGCAGTGGTTGCTCGTGTTCGCGCCGTTTCCATCAGTTGGGATCTGGCTATTCCGCCGCCCTCGTAAAGCGCCGCGCGCGCGCACGCCGGCTGAGCGATTGAAGCAGCTTGCCGCCGACGGCGTGTCGGGGCCGAGCGACGTGCGCACGGTGTTTCTCGCGACGTTGCTTGCGCGCACGGGACTCGACGCGGCCTCGCTCACGGGCACGGGCGCATGGACGCGTGCCCTCCGGCGCGAAGGCGTTGGAGCGGAAACCGCACGCGCCGTCGATGTCTTCCTCGATCAACTCGATGCCGCGGTATTTGGTCCGCCGCCGCACCGCGCCGCGGCGGCGTCCCGCGCCGAAGAACTCGCACGCGCCGTTGATAAAGAGGCGCGCCGCCGGACGCCACAGCGGACGCGGCGGCCGGCCGCGCCAGTCGTCGTCGCCGCGGTGGCATTCGCCGCCCTCGCCCTCGCGCTCGCGCACGCCGCGCACGCTGATCAACCCGATCTCGCACGCACCGCCTTCGCCGAGGCGACGGCCGCGTATTCAGGCGGAGATTTCATTCGCTCGGCGCGTCTCTTCGCCGATGCCGCGGCACGCACGCCACGCGCGTCCAACGCCTGGGCGAACTTCGGGACCGCATCGTGGGCCGCCGGCGATTCGGCGAACGGTGTCGTCGGCTGGCAGCGCGCGCTGCGCCTCGACCCGACCGCTGACGAACTGCGCGTCCACCTGATGAGATCCCGTGCCCCGCAAGACGCCGGATTCGCTCACGTCCCGGCGTTGCCGGCCCGCCTGCCGTCACTCGTCGCGCTCTTGCTCTGGATCGGCGGGTGGGCGTTCGTCGCCTCGCAATGTTGGCGTCGTCGCCCCGCGATTCCGTTCGCCGTCGTCACGTTCATCGTTGCTGGAGCGATGGCGCTCGCCGCCCGCTCCTTCGAGTTGACGCTCGAAGCACGCGAGCTCGCGGTAGTCATCGATCCTGTTGCTCTTCGATCGCTCCCGGCGCTCGGCGCCGAGAGTGCGTCGGTGCCGATTGCCGGGGAAGTGGCGCGCATCGATGAACGGCGCGGCGTCTGGACTCGCATCACGCTCGACGGCGCGCGCGACGGCTGGATCCCCACTGAGCGCCTCGCGCCGTTGGGGCGCAATTGACGCGCATCGCGCGGCACGGGAGATTTCCCGCGTGACGACCACGGGAAGAATCGCCATTCTCGCGTCGGCTGTCGCCGATCAGATCGCCGCCGGCGAAGTCGTCGAACGGCCGGCGTCGGTCGTCAAGGAACTCGTCGAGAACGCGCTCGATGCCGGCGCCACGGCGATCGACATCGCGATCGCCGAAGGCGGGCGCGCGTCGATCCGCATCAGCGACGACGGGTCAGGGATGTCGCGTGATGACGCCATTCTTGCCGTGGAACGGCATGCCACCTCGAAAATTCGTCTTGCCGCCGATCTTGTCGGCGTTGCGAGTTTCGGATTCCGCGGCGAAGCGCTGCCAGCGATCGGATCGGTCTCGCGGCTCGAGATCGAGACGTCCACCGGGAGTGGTGCGGGGACGCGCGTACGTGTCGCCGGCGGAGTCGTCGTCGAAGTGGTCGAGGCTTCGAGACGACAAGGGACGACCGTCACCGTCGAATCGCTGTTCTACAACACGCCGGCGCGGCAGAAATTCCTCCGCGGCGCCCGCAGCGAGTGGCGTGCCATCACCGATGTGCTCGCCACGATGGCGATGACGCGACGCGACGTGCGCTTGCACGTGACCCACGACGGCAAGGAGTCGCTGGTGCTGCCGCGGGCCGCGTCGCTTCGCGAACGGATCGCCGCGCTCTGGGGCGTGAGCGCGGCCGATGCGCTCGTCGCTGTGGACGACGTCGCGGGCCCGATTCGCGTCAGCGGGCTCGTGCAGCGGCCGGCCGACGTCGGTCTCTCGAGCCGACGTGTCTTTCTCACCGTGAATGGGCGAGCCGTCCGTGATACCGGAATCGTGCGCGCTGCCGAGGCGGCCTACAAGTCGACGATTCCGTCCGGCGTGCGGCCAACGTTGCTGCTCGAGCTTGAAGTCCCAGCGGGCGATGTCGACGTCAACGTCCACCCCGCGAAATTGGAGGTGCGCTTTCGCGATCGTTGGCCCACCGAACGCGCCGTCGAGCGCGCCGTGCGCTATGCCCTCGGAACCGAAGACAGCGCCGCGGCTTTCGGCTACTCGGCGCGCCCGTATACTGTACCGGTGTACGACGGCGGTGCGACGATGGACGTCGGCGCCCTGCAGGGCGCGCCGCTCGAACCGCCGCCGCTCTTCGCCGCCACTGACGACGACGCCGACGAACCAACGGCGCTGTCGCGCCCGGACGCCGCTCCCGTGCCGGAGGAGATCGTCGTCCCGCCGCTCGTCCAGCTCCGTCGCACCTACCTGATGTTCGAACGCGACGATTCCGTGATTCTCATCGATCAGCACTCGGCGCACGAGCGCGTGCTCTTCGAAGAATTCATGGGCGCGCTCGATCGCGGTGAAGCGCCGTCGCAGCGGCTACTCTTTCCGATGACGCTGCACTTGGGCCCCGCCGAGGCCGAGGCGTTCGAGGAGAATCGCGAACTGTTCGCGAAACTCGGATTCGAAGTCGAGGGATTCGGCGGTCACACTTTGTTGGTGAACAGCGTGCCGATGCCACATCCGCGCTTCGACGCCGAGCGTTGCCTGCGTGACACCCTCGCGACGCTCGCCGGCGACCGGTTCGGCAGCGGACTCGCGCGTCACGAGCGGCTTGCCGCGACCGTCGCGTGCAAAGCCGCGGTGAAGGCGGGCGATCTTCTCGCGCCGTCGGAGATGCGCGCGCTCTTCATTGCTCTCGCGCGCACGACGCTCCCTGCGCACGACGTCCACGGACGCAGCACGATCGTGCAGATCGGTTGGGATGAGCTCGAGCGCCGCTTCGGACGCCGCTGAGCTGCGCGTCATCTGCGGCCCGACCGCCGCAGGGAAATCCGCGCTCGCTCTCGAACTCGCTGCGCGTCACGGCGCGACGATCATCAGCGCCGATTCGCGGCAGATTTATCGCCGCTTTGATATCGGCACGGCGAAACCGACGCACGACGAGCAGTCGCGGGTGCCGCACCGCGGCATCGACATCGCCGAGCCGAGCGAGCGCTGGTCGGCCGCCCGCTGGGCCGACGCCGCCGACCAGTGGGTCAACGAACGCTCTGCGGCGAAGACCGTGATCGTCGGCGGCACCGGCTTCTATCTTCGCGCGCTCACGACGCCGCTGTTCGACGCGCCGCCGCTCGACGCCGACGCACGCGCCGCGCTCGCGCGCGAGCTCGCCCCCTTGTCGCTCCATGCGCTGCGGGAACGCTGCGCGTCACTCGACCCGGCACTCGCGCACCTCGGGCGCGCGCAACTGCTGCGAGCCATCGAAGTCGCGACGCTCAGCGGTCAGCGTCTCAGCGAGCTTCAGCGTGACAACGCGCGCGCACCGCGGCGTCGCGCGCGCTGGCTCGTCGTCGATCCGGGAGAACGTCTCGCCGCGCAGATCGAGCGGCGTATCGACGCCATGCTCGACGGCGGCTGGATCGAAGAAACCCGCACGCTCATGCGGGACGTTCCCGACGACGCACCCGCGTGGCAGGGCTGCGGCTACGACGCCGTCCGCGATATTGCGACCGGGGTGCGGACGCCCGCTGAAGCCCGCGAGGCTATACTTATCAGTACCCGCCAATACGCCAAACGTCAGCGCACTTGGTTCCGCCATCAACTGCGCGATGCCGACGTGACGCGGGTCGATCCGCACGACGCCGCCACCGCGGCGCGGATCGAAGAATGGTGGCACGGGGGGCAGCGTTCGTGAAGATCGGCATCACCTGCTATCCGACGTACGGCGGTTCGGGCGCGATTGCGACCGAACTCGGCATGGCGCTCGCCGCGCGCGGTCATGAAGTGCACTTCATCACCTACCAGCAGCCGTTCCGTCTGCCGGTCTTTCTGCCGCGCGTCTACTTCCACGAAGTCGACATCGGCAACTATCCGCTCTTCCAATATCCGCCGTACGACCTCGCGCTCGCCGTGCGGATGCACGAAGTCGTGATCAACGAAAAGCTCGACCTGCTCCACGTGCACTACGCGATTCCGCACGCCACGAGTGCCTGGATCGCCAAAGAAATGCTGAAGAAGGAAGGGCGGGACATTCGCGTCATCACCACCCTGCACGGCACCGACATCACCATCGTCGGCCAGGACCACTCGTATCACGCGATCACAAAATTCAGCATCGAACAGTCGGACAGTGTCACCGCGGTCTCGAACTGGCTGCGCGCCGAGACGGTGCGCACCTTCGGCTGCGCGGGCTCGACGGTCGAGGTCATTCCGAACTTCGTCGATCCCGCCGTCTACAATCGCGCGGCGCACGCGCCGGTGCTGCGCGATCAGTTCGGCGCCGACAAAAAAATTCTGATGCACATGTCGAACTTCCGGCCGGTGAAGCGAGTCGTCGACTTGATTCGCATTTTTGCGGAAGTCCGTAAGAATGTGCCGTCCGTTCTGGTGATGGTCGGCGACGGCCCCGATCGCGCGCTCGCCGAAGAAGAGACACGCACGCTTGGCCTTCAGGGGGATGTCTACTTCTTCGGTCGCATCGAGGCCGTTGCGCCGCTGCTCGCTTCGGCCGATCTACTTCTCGTCACGACCGACCGCGAGTCGTTCGGCGTGAGCGCACTCGAAGCGCTCGCAACGGGCGTGCCGGTCGTCGGCTACGGTGTCGGCGGTCTCGTCGAAGTGGTGAAGGACGGGATCACCGGAAGCCTGCACGACGTCGGCGACATTGCGGCGATGGCCCGCGCCTGCGTCACGCTGCTCAGCGACGAAGTGCGCTGGCAGGCGATGAGCACCGCCGCGGCCGCTGATGCGCGCGAGCGCTTTTCGCTCAATGACGTCGTCGCACAATACGAAGCGCTCTACACCGGCGTTCCCGTCTAACTCGTCGTTCGACCCCTCGAGAAGAATCCGTGGAATCTCTGACCATCGTTCAGGCCGTCGTCCTCGGCATGCTCCAAGGACTCGGCGAGTTCCTGCCGATCAGCAGTTCGGCGCATCTCGCGCTCGCCCCGTGGGTCTTCGGCTGGCCGGAGCCTGGGCTCGCGTTCGACGTCGCGCTGCACCTCGGGACGCTCGTCGCGCTCCTCTGGTATTTCCGCGATGAGTGGGTCGCGTTGGCACGCGCGGCGGTCGAGGTGCTGATCGCGCGTCGCGCCGAAACTGTGGAACAGAAGCGCGCGGTGTTTCTCGTCATCGCGACGATCCCCGGTGCGCTCGCCGGCCTCGCGCTCGAGAAACAGGCCGAATCGGTCTTCCGGGCGCCGGCACTCACGGCCGTCGCGCTGATCGTGATGGGCGCGGTTCTGTGGGTCGTCGACGAACGCGCAACGGACGATCGCGCCGGCGCCACGATGACGTGGCGCGATGCGCTGCTGATCGGCTGCGCGCAGGCCTTCGCGATCATTCCCGGTGTCTCGCGTTCCGGCGCAACGATCACGGCGGGCCGCGGCCTTGGATTCGACCGCGCCAGCGCGGCGACATTCAGCTTCATGATGTCAATGCCGATCATCGCCGCCGCCGCCGTGCTGAAAGTGCCGAAGGCGCTGCACGAGTCGGGCATCACGACGCCGCTCGTCGTCGGCATCACGACGGCTGCGCTCAGCGGCTGGCTCGCCATTGCCATGCTCCTCAAGTTGATCCAGACGCGGGGCTTCGCGATCTTCGCGTTCTATCGTTTCCTCCTCGGCGCCGCCGTGCTCGCGCTGGTTGCCGCGCGCGCCTGATGTCCGCGCAGTTCGACGGTCTCGACGCCGCAATCATCGCACGGCAGCTCGCGTTGCCGGCGGTGCATTTGTTCGAGTCGATCGGGTCGACGATGGACGAAGCCCATCGACTCGCTGGCGAAGGGGCGCCCGGTGGCACGCTGGTGATCGCCGGTGAACAGACGGCCGGGCGCGGTCGCGGCGGAAAGCGCTGGTCGTCGGCGCCGGGACTCGGCCTCTGGTTCACGCTCATCGAGCGACCGAACTCGCCCGCCGGACTCGACGTGCTCTCGCTGCGACTGGGCCTCCGCGCGGCACCGGTCCTCGATGCGTTCGCTGACGGGTCGGTAATGATCAAGTGGCCGAACGATCTCTATGTCGGGGATTTGAAGCTCGCCGGTATTCTCGTCGAGGCCCGGTGGCGCGATGCACGTCCTGACTGGGTCGCGATCGGCGTTGGCGTGAACGTCGTACCCCCCGCCGAGATGCCATACGCGACCGGTCTGCGGAGTAACTCGAGTCGCCTCGACGTACTCGCCACGCTCGTTCCCGCGGTGCGGCTGGCGGCGGCCTCGCGCGGACCGCTGACGAGCAGCGAGCTTTCCGACTTCGCCGAGCGCGATTACGCACGCGGCCGGCGGCTGCGCGAACCGTCGACTGGTGTCGCCCTCGGCATCACGGATGACGGCGCGCTGATCATTCAGGGCGCCCAGGGCGTGTCGCACTTTCGCGGCGGGTCGCTCGTATTCGACCAGGAGCAGTCATGATTCTCGCATTCGACATCGGGAATACAGAAACGACGATCGGTCTGTGCGAAGGCCTCGCGGTGCGCGCGCGCTGGCGCGTCACCACCGACGGTACGCGAACGCCTGACGAAGTATTTCTCCTCCTCCTCGCGCTGCTCGACGCCGCCGGTGTGGATCGCGCGACGGTGCACGGGAGCGTGATCGGTTCCGTCGTGCCGGCCGTGAGCGGGCCGCTCATCGAGGCCTGCCAGCGCCTAACCGGTGCGGCGCCAATCGTTGTTGACGGCCGATCGAAACTGCCGATCACGCTCGACGTCGATGAGCCGCTCACCGTCGGTGCGGATCGTATCATCAATACGCTTGCCGCGAGCCGGCTGCACAAACGCGATTGCATCGTTGTCGACCTCGGCACTGCGACCACCTACGATTGCATCACCGCCGAGGGCGTATTCTTCGGCGGCGTCATCGCGCCGGGCGTGCAGATGTCGGCCGAGTCGCTATTCCGAAAAACGGCGAAGTTGTCGGCCACCGAACTCATCCCGCCGAAGAACGTGATCGGACGTCGCACTGACGAGTGCATCCGATCCGGCGTCGTCCTCGGCTCGGCGGAGCAGATCGACGGACTCGTGCGGCGTATCAAAGCGGCCTGGCCGCGCCCGAATGTGCCACTCGTGATCGGCACCGGCGGGCTCGCGAATGCCTTTAGGCCGCTCTGCAGCGAGCTCGATGAAATCGAGCCTGACCTGACGCTGCAGGGTCTTGCAATGGCCTACCAGCTACTGACTTAGCGATCCGGACCGTTTAAAAACGCCTCGGATGAACGCGGATTAAATCCGCGCATATCCGAGGCGTTTTTAATCTGTAACATATTGCTAAGTAATGATTTACGTGGATGTCGTGGCGCTTGTTCCACCGCTTGCGTGCCGGCGGAAAATCGAGTACTATTATGGGTTGTTAGCACTCCTCTCAGTTGAGTGCTAACACTTCGGGCCACAATCCGAATACCGGTCCACTTCAGAACCCATAGCAGGAGGAGTCTCCATCATGGCAGCGAAGAACGCTGGGACGTCGAAGGTCGCGCCGCTGGCCGACCGCGTCGTCGTCAAGCCGCTCGAGGACACCGAGCAGATGCGTGGCGGTCTGTACATCCCGGACACCGCCAAGGAAAAGCCGCAGCAGGGCGAAGTGCTCGCCGTCGGGCCTGGCCGTTTTGATGACGGCAAGCGCGTGCCGATGGAAGTGAAGACCGGCGACAAGATTCTTTATGGCAAGTACAGCGGTACCGAAGTCACGGTCGAAGGCGAGCAGGTGCTCATCCTCCGCGAGTCGGACATCCTCGCGATCGTCAGCTGAACTTCACCTTATAAACTGAAGAGATAGTCACCATGGCTCCTAAAGAACTCCATTTTAATGTTGACGCGCGCGCCGCGCTCAAGCGTGGCGTCGATCAGCTGGCCGAGGCCGTGAAGGTCACCCTCGGACCCCGTGGCCGGAATGTCGTCATCGACAAGAAGTTCGGCGCTCCGACCGTCACCAAGGACGGCGTGACCGTCGCGAAGGAAATCGAACTCGCGGATCCGCTCGAGAACATGGGCGCGCAGATGGTGAAGGAAGTCGCGACCAAGACGAGCGATAACGCTGGCGACGGCACCACGACCGCCACCGTGCTCGCGCAGGCGATCTTCCGTGAAGGGCTCAAGAACGTCACCGCCGGCGCCAACCCGATGGCCATCAAGCGTGGCATCGACAAGGCCGTCACGGCGATCGTCGAGGAGCTCAAGAAGATCTCCGTCCCGACGACCGGCAAGAAGGAAATCGCCCAGGTCGGCACGATCTCGGCGAATAACGACAAGGAAATCGGCGATCTGATCGCTGAAGCGATGGAGAAGGTCGGCAAGGACGGCGTGATCACCGTCGAAGAGGCCCGTGGCCTCGAGACGACGCTCGAGACGGTCGATGGTATGCAGTTCGACCGCGGCTATCTCTCGCCGTACTTCATCACCGATCCGGACAAGATGGAAGTGGCGCTCGAAGACGCCTACATCCTCATCCACGACAAGAAGGTCGCGTCGATGAAGGATCTGCTCCCGGTGCTCGAGAAGGTGGCGCAGTCCGGCAAGCCGCTGCTGATCATCGCCGAGGACGTCGAGGGCGAGGCGCTCGCGACGCTCGTCGTGAACAAGCTCCGCGGCACGCTCAAGATCGCCGCCGTGAAGGCTCCGGGCTTCGGTGACCGCCGCAAGGCGATGCTCGAAGACATCGCCGTCATCACGAAGGGCAACGTCATCTCCGAAGAAGTCGGCTTCAAGCTCGAGAA
>JAYVPN010000187.1:0-13827 GCA_043757365.1 Gemmatimonadota bacterium
GAAGCGCAACGCGAGTACACGCGACAGCTCGCGATCCTCACCGCCCGGCTGAAAACCGGCAATGCCTTTCTCGCGATGAAATCCGCCGACCTCCTCCGCGCCCACCGGGACGGAAAAGTCGCGGGATTTCTCGGCTGCGAAGGGGGCGAGTTCCTCGAGGGCAACGCCGAGACCGTCGATCGTCTCTACGCCGACGGCGTGCGGTCGTTGCAACTCGTGCACTACGTGCCGAGTGCGCTCGGCGATCTCCAGACGCAGCCGGCCCAACACCACGGATTGTCGATGGCGGGCAAGGCGATCGTGAAGCGGCTGAACACCGTCGGGATGGTCGTCGATGTCGCGCACGCGTCGTTCGAGACGGTGCGCGACGTCGTGTCGCTCGCGACCGCGCCGATCATTCTCTCGCACAGTCTACTCAAGATCGACGACAGCCGACCAATCGCGGCACGCACGATCAGCGACGAGCACGCGACGCTCGTGGCGAAGACCGGCGGCGTGATCGGGGCCTGGCCGAGCGGATTCAATACGAGCTTTGATGAGTTTGTCGACAACACCAAGCGGCTGATCGACGTTGTCGGTGTGGACCACGTTGGGCTCGGCACCGACATGGACGGCAACTTCAAACCCGTCTTCACGTCGTATACTCAGCTCGACGCATGGGCGTCGGGGCTCGGGGCGAAGGGACTCTCGAAGAACGACGTGGCGAAGGTGATGGGCGGGAACATGCGGCGCGTGCTCAGCCAGGTCATCGGCTGAGCTCCAGCTACTCCGCCATCGCCCGCCGGCCTACCGCTTCCCCAATCCCGGCTTCGCGGCGCCGCCCGGTGCGTTGCCGCCGCTGCCGCTTGCGGCGGGCGCCGTCAGCGGATCGGACTCGGCGAAGCCCGTATCGAAGCCCTTCGCCTTGAGCGAGTTCAGGAACGAGGCCTTGTCGACCGATTTCATATAGGCCTCTCTCGGCTCGACGAGTTTTTCTTCGACCAGCCCGAGGAGCGTGTCGTTCATCGTGATCATGCCGATGCGCTTGCTCGTCTGCATGATGCTCGGAATCTGGAACGTCTTGCCTTCGCGAATGAGGTTCGAGATCGCCGGCGTGACGAGGAGAATCTCGCGCGCCGCGACGCGGCCGCCGCCGATCTTCTTGCACAGCACCTGCGAAACAACGCCCTTCAACGACTCCGAGAGCATCGTGCGCACCTGCTCCTGACGGTCGGCCGGGAACTGGTCGATGAGACGGTCGATCGTGCTCGCGGCGGTCGTCGTGTGCAGCGTGCCGAAGACGAGATGGCCGGTCTCGGCCGTTTCGATCGCGATGGCTACCGTCTCGAGGTCGCGGAGCTCGCCGACAAGTATGATGTCCGGATCTTCTCGCAGCGCCGCGCGGAGCGCCGACTTGAACGAGTCGGTGTGGACGCCGACCTGGCGCTGCGTGATGATGCAGTTCTTGTTCTCGTGCACGAACTCGATCGGATCTTCGATCGTGATGACGTGATCGCTGCGTGACCGGTTCACGAGATCGACGAGCGCGCAGAGCGTCGTCGATTTGCCGGAGCCGGTCGGGCCGGTGACGAGCACGAGGCCTTTGGTGAGAAAGCAGAGATTCTGCACTTCCTTCGACACGCCGAGCTGGTCGGCGGTGACGATGACGCTCGGAATGACGCGGAACACCGACGCGATCCCTTTACGATCCTTGAGCACATTGGCGCGGAATCGCGCGACGCCGGTGATTTCGTAGGCGAAATCGGTGTCGGAGCTCTCTTCGTATTCCTTCTTGTTGCGATCGGGCATGATCGCGTAGAGCAGCTTTTCGAGCTCGTCGTTCGTAAGCTTCCCCTCGTTCTCGATGCGGATCATCTCGCCGTGCTTGCGAAGGATCGGCGGCTCGGTGACGCGCAGATGCAGATCGGACGCGCCTTCGCTGACGAGCGTGCGCAGGAGCACTTCCATCGCAACCTTGGCGTCGTCAGGATTTTGCGCCGCAAGTTTGACGCTCTTGCGCGACGTCGGCCGCGTCGGCGCCTCTTCCGGCGGCAAGTTGACGGCGCGGAACATCCCCGTACGACGCTGGAACTCGCCCTGATCGTCGACGATGATCGAGACGTTCCACTTGTCCGTCTGGATCATCGCGCGGACGGCGAAGACGCCGTCGGCGCAGTCGTAGCGAAACTTGGTCGGCGACTTCGCGTCGATTTGCAGGGCCGCGACGGGCGGGGCGATTTCGCGGAGCAGCGCGACGACCTGCGGTCCGGCGAGCGGCTTCGTCACCGGACGTTCCTGATCAGCCACCCGAATCGACGCCGCTTCATCTTCCTTCAGAATGAGCTCGTCGGCGCGGTTACTGATCATCACCGAAAGCAATCGGTCGAGCTGTGCCATGGGAGAACGGGGGTGGGGGAAGTCAGCGCGTCTGCGCGATGTTCGCAGCGTGCAAATGCAAATGTGCTACCAGTTCCGGCGCGCACTCTTCGAGGGCGCGCCCTTCGATCTGGATCGTGACGTGATGGATTCCCTGCGCGGCAAGCGCCTTGTTCATCGCCTCGAGCGCGCATTGATGCTGCTCCGTATCCTCGACGAGCGCATGCGCACTCATCGCGATCACGCCCGAGGTGAGCGTCCAGACATGCAGATCGTGCACCGACTGCACGTGGGGAATCTCCTCGAGTGACTGCCGCACCTTCGCGAGATCGATGTGCGCCGGCACGGCTTCGAGTAGCACGTCGACGCTCTCCTTCACGAGCGACCAGCTTCCGCGGACAATGAGAATCGTCATCACGATCGAGGCGATCGGGTCGGCGATCGTCCATCCCTTGTAGCGGATCAGAATCGCCGCGATGATCGCCGCCACAGAGCCAAGCAGATCGCCGAGGATGTGCAGATAGGCGCCGCGGACATTGAGCGAGTGTGCGGCGCCGGCGTGGAGCAACCGCGCCGCAATCGCGTTCACGACGAATCCGCCGACGGCGACGACGAGCATGACCCCCGTCTGCACCGGCTCCGGCGTCCGGAAGCGCTGAATCGCTTCCCAGATGATCGCGACAGAAATGAGGAGGAGCGTCGCACCGTTGAAGAAGGCGGCGAGGATCTCCCAGCGCAGGTAGCCGTAGGTCTTTTGCGGCGTTGACGGCTGTTTGGCGAGCCAGACGACGAAGAGGGAGAAGGCCAGCGCACCGACGTCGGTGAACATGTGGCCGGCGTCGGCGAGCAGCGTGAGCGAATTTGAGACAAGGCCGCCGACGACCTCGGCGACGAGGAAGATCGCGGTGAGGATCAGGGCGCCTTTGAGCCCACTTGAGCTGTGGGCGTGGGCATGGCCGGCATGGCCGTGCGCGTGATCGTGCGCCTCGGCGACGCGCCCGCGCTGGCGGTGTGTCGAGCAGTCTGGGTATGTTCCACTCGTGCTATCGCGCTTGTCACTCATCGTCGTTCTGCTGATCCTCAACGGCTATTTCGTGGCGGTGGAGTTCGCCCTCGTGCGGTCCCGCCGCACGCGGCTCGAGGCAATGGTGCGCGCGGGCGACCCGATCGCCCGCTTCGCGCTCCACGCCTCGGGAAATCTCGCCCGATTGCTGTCGGCGAGCCAGTTGGGGATCACCGTTGCCTCGCTTGGACTCGGCTGGGCGGCCGAAGGGGCCATTGGCCATGCCTTCGAACAGTTCTTTGCCACCCTGCCGATCGCCATTGAACAATCGCTCCGCGTGAGCGCAGGCGCCATAGTCGCCCTGCTCTGCATCACCTATTTACACGTGGTCTTCGGCGAGCTGGCCCCAAGGTCGGCGGCGCTCGCCCGCCCCGAGATCTTCGCGAAATGGCTCGCTCCGCCCCTCCTGGTGTTCGCATGGGTTGTGACGCCGTTCACCTTCATTTTGAACAACTCGGCCATTCTGGTGCTACGCCTGTTCGGCCAGCGCCCCGATCTCGGACACGAAAGCGTCCACTCGCCCGACGAGCTCCGAATGCTCGTGGAGCAAAGCCAGGAGCAGGGGGCGATCGAGAGTACGGACGCCGACTTGCTCGACGCCGTCTTCGAATTCTCCGAGAAGAACGCCCGCGAGGTGATGACGCCGCGCACCGATATCGTCGCGCTGCCGGTCGGCGCGTCGCTCGATGACGCGATCGCGATCGTCGAAGAGGCGCGGTTTTCGCGCTACCCGGTGTACGAGGAATCGGTCGATCAGGTGGTCGGTATGCTCCACGTGAAAGACCTCCTCGGTGCGCTACACGAGGACCTCGATTCGTTCGTCGTGCGCGACATCATGCGAGCCATTCACGTGGTGCCCGGCTCGCGCGAGGTCGAGGAAGTGCTCGCCGACTTCAAAAAACTCAAAGAGCACATGGCGATCGTCCTCGACGAGTACGGTGGCACCGCCGGCCTCGTGACGATGGAGGATTTGCTCGAGGAGATCGTCGGCGAGATCCTCGACGAGTACGACGAGACGACCGAACTACGGGCGCCGCTCGCGGCGGATGGTCTCACACTCGTACCGGGTGCGCGGAGCATCCGCGACGTCAACGCGGACTTCGAGTTGACGGTCCCCGAAGCCGACTACACGACAATCGGCGGCTATGTCTTCGGCGCGCTCGGCCGGCTGCCGGTCGTCGGCGACCGCATCACCGGCGGCGGGGCGACGTTCACCGTGCGCGAGATGGACGGGCGGCGAATCGAGATGCTGTCGTTGGAGAAGGTGCCGGTGTAGGCGGGCTCAACGACGCCTCGGATTCGCACGGATACTGCAACCACAAATGCAACGGCGGCCGCGGATTTCGCGGTAACGCGCGGATACTGCAAGAGCACAAAACGGGGAAACTACTCGCTTGGCGAGAGCAGTTGTTTTTTTGCAGTATCCGCGCGTTACCGCGAAATCCGCAGCCGCCATTGTTGTCTGTAGTGGTCGTTGTAGTTGCTGTATCCGCGTACATCCGAGGCGTCGTTGAGTCCTCAACGCACCGCGATCCGCTCGGCGATATCCGCACACATCAGAATCGCCGCAATCATCGACCCCGCGTTCGCGATACCCTTGCCCGCGATGTCGATCGCCGTCCCGTGATCGGGGCTCGTACGCGGCCATGGCAACCCGAGCGTCACGTTCACCGCCGAACCGAACGACGCGACTTTGATCGCCGTCATTCCGACATCGTGATACGGTGCGATCACGGCGTCGAACTCGCCGCGCATGGCGCGCACGAACACCGTGTCCGCCGGGAACGGTCCGGCGATATTCGCCGCGATCGCCGCCGGCCGCAGCAAGCGGTCGTCTTCGTCCCCGAAGCGACCGCCGTCGCCGGCGTGGGGATTCAGTGCGCAGAGGGCGAGTTTTGGATGTGCGATGCCGAACCACGAGCGCAGGCCGTCGCGCGTCGTCTGGGCGGCGTTGACGATCGTATCAGAGGTGATCGCCGACGGCACCTCGCGCAGCGGGATGTGCGTCGTCGCGAGCACGACGCGCAGCTTGTCCGAAGCCAGCATCATCGCCGTCTTCGAGCCGGTGAGCGCGGCGAGCATTTCGGTGTGGCCGGGATAGTCGAAGCCGCCGTCGAGCAGTGCGTGCTTGTCGATCGGCGCCGTCACGATCCCCTGCACCTCACCGGCCTGCGCCAACTCCACCGCGCGCGTGATCGCGAGACCGGAGAGACGACCAGCGTCGGCTTCCGAACTGCCGGTATGCCACTCACCGACGATTTCTGTTGGCGCGACGGCGAGTCCGGACGGCCCGACAACGACAAGATCGACGCGCGCCCGCACCGACGCGTCCGCGAGCGCCGCCTCGACGATCTCGGCCCCAATGCCACGGGGATCGCCGAGCGTCACGGCCAGCCGCACGCAGGACATCGCTAGAGTCTTATGCTGACGTACTGCTCGCGCCGCAGCGCATCGAGCACCCGCCGGATGCTTTTTTCCTGCTGCAGTTGCGACCGGATCCGATCGCGCATATCGACGACCGTGTACGCGCCGCCTTCGTTGCGCTCCGTGATCTGAATGATCACGAACTTCGGCTTGCCGCTGCGCGGATTCGGAATTTCGAACGGCTTCGTGAACTCGCCCTTCTTGAGGCCTTCAACTGCTTTCTGATACTCGGCCGGAAGCGAATCGACGACGTACCCGTCGGGAAAGCTCTTCAACTCGGAGTTGTCGTGGTAGCGGGCGAGCAACGTGTCGTACGTCGTTCCCGCCTTCCACAGCTTCACGACTGAGTCGGCGCGCAGCTTCGCGAGGGCGACATCGCCAGAATCGAGCTCGGGTGTAATCAGAATGTGACGCGCCTTCACTTCGGCCGGCTGAATGCGGTCGACTCTGATCAAGTGAAAGCCGAACGCCGTCTCAACGATCGGGCTGACGACGCCCGGGGCAAGGCGGAACATCATGTTGTCGAACTCGGCGACCATGACACCGCGCCGGTTCCAGCCGAGGTCACCGCCGGTTTCCTTCGACGCCGGATCCATCGATTCGCGCTTCGCGATCTGTTCGAAGTCGGCGCCTTTCTTGGAGAGCTCCGTAGCGATCGCCCCGATCTTGTCGAGCGCCGCCTTCCGTTCCTTCTCATTCGGCTTCGGCGGCACGACGATCTGACGAAACGACATCGTCGTCGGACGCTTGGGCAGGCGCTCTCTGCTCCGCTCGAACGCCTCCGTCACATCTGCTTCGGTCACCCCGGCCGGCGCTGTCATGCGACCGTGCGCCTTGAGCGAATCAATCGCCCGCTGTTGCAGCAGCTCGCGTTTGAACTGCTCCGTCTGAAAACGGCGCAGTTCGGCTTCCGTGCCGAAGCTTTCCTTCTTGATCACATCACGGAATTCCTGATCGGACTTGAACTGGCCGCGGATTTCCTTCATGCGCTTGTCGACCTGCGTCTGCACTTCGGCGTCGGGCACTTCGATCTTGAACTGCTTGGCCGCGGCGAGGAGCACTTCGGTGTCGATCATCCCGTTCAGCACTTCGCGCGCGAAGTTGATCTGCGACGTCGAATCGGTCGGTAGATCACGGCCCCGCGACTGCGTGAACACCTGCTCGAGCACTTCGCCCCACGTGATCGGCTTCTGCCCGACGATCGCAACAATCCGATCAACAGGAAAGTCACCGACCTGCTTCGGCGCCTGCTGCTGTCCAAGCTTGATGTTCGACCTGGGGACGACGAGCTGCGCCGCGAGCGGCCGGGTGGCCATCGCAGCGAGCAGCGCGAGGAGAAGTGCTTTGCGCATCATTGATGGTCGGTGACTTACGGCTTCTTCGCGGCGGGCTTCGCCGTGTCGGCCTTCGGAGCCGGCGCGGGCACCGGAGCGCCCGGCATCGGCACGACGGTCGACGGCATCGCCGCGGCCTTCGCCGAATCGGCCTTCGCCTTCGCCTTTTCCGCTTCGGCAACGGCTCGCACGACACCGGCCGTCACAACGCGGGCTTCGAACTTCTTGCGAAGCGCCATCGAAACCGGCTCCGAGACGTCGACGAACTGCGCCTGGTTCTTCAGCAGCAGGTCGAGGTACGCTTCGACGCGCGCCGCGGCGAGGCGCTCCTTCTCCGACTTCGACTTGGCGCTGTCGGCGAGTGCGGCCGGCGACACGCGGAGGCCGTTCATCGCCCCCATCAGCGAGCTGCGGAAGGAGCGGCGGATGTTATTCACGTCCGCGGTGTCGAGCTGGACCTTCGCGCTGTCGGCGGCGCGGAGCACCATCTCATTGCGCATCACGTTCTTCACGAAATACGGAATCGCCGAGTCCGGCGCCTGCGTGACCTGCTCACGAATGCGCGCCTGAGGCGGGAACGCGGCGATCCACTTCGCGAGCTTCGCCGCGGTCATATCGCCGCTGCGCGACGTGGCGATCACCGTCTTGTCCTCGCGATAGCCGTCGACGTCTTCGGCGAGCGCCTTCACCGTCTTCGCGGCGTTCGGCTTCACCTCGACCGCGGCGCCCTTCTCCATGTTCGCGAGGAAGGTGCTCTCGGCGGCCTGATTCGCGCCCTTGCCGTACGTGGCCGTGAACTTGTCCTTCGCTTCGGCCCACGTCTCACGCTTGATGATGTGGAAACCGAACTGCGACTGCACGAGACCGGAGACTTCACCGGGCTTCAGCGCCACGAGCCCCTTCTCGAACTCCGGAACCATCGCGCCCTTCGCGAAGACGCCGAGGTCGCCGCCCTGCGCGGCCGAGCCGTCCTTGCTGTACTTCTTGGCCATCTCCGCAAAGTTGGTCGCGTTGACCATCTTCAGGACCTTCTCGGCTTCCCGCTTCACCGCGTCGATCTGGGTCGGCTTCATCTGGCCGGCCTGCGCCATGAACAGGATGTGGCGAGCGGCGAGCATCGCGCCGTCATTGTACTTCGCTTCGAACGTCGAGGCATCGACGGCCGGGAACGACTTCGCGACGTTCTCGTAGAATTTCTTGGATTTCAGCTGGGCGATCTGCGCCCACATCGCGTCATCGACGGCGCGGTTATCGCCGATCGTGTCGCCCTTCGCGCCGGCCTGCGCGAGCAGCTGATAGTTGACCCACAAATTGGAGATCGCGACGGCGACTTCCTTTTTCGGCGGGACGCCGGCGGCGGTCATCATCTGGACGAGGCGCTGCGTCGAGAGCTCCTGCGAGCCGGCGCGGGCCACGAGATCCACGTGCGCGGTGAGGGCGTCCTTGAGGCCGGCACATGCCGTGACGGCGAAGGTCGTGACGAGAGCGGCGGCGCGAAGCTGAATGCGGGACATTGATGGCGGTGAGAAAGTGGTCGAGAAGTGCGAAAGCGGAAGAGCACGAACGCCGCGCGTCGAACTGAAACCGGTGAAACCTGTACTACCGCGCGTCGGGGGAAATAGTTCTGAGGGCCCGAACGAGTCCCTCGAGCAACGGAGACCCGCCGAGTCGCGTCAGCTTCAGCGACAGCGGCTGAACTCGCCGCACGTCAACCTGAAACTGGACGTCCCGGAAAGCCGCCGCGAGAGGCTTCATCCGCGGCAGCGCATCAGCCCTAAACGTAACACGGGCATCGTCGCCACGCACGTTGATCCCCTCCACCCCGAGCGCTCCCCCGACCACCCGCAGAGTGGCCAGGTGAAAGAAGGCGTCGGCCGCCGGCGGCATCGGCCCAAACCGATCCCGAACCTCGGCCCGAACCTCGGCGATCACCTCGCTCGACGTCAGGGTCGCGAGACGGCGATAGACGTCCAGTTTCGCGTCCTGGCCCGGCATATAGTCGTCGGGGAGGAAGGCCGGAACGTCGAGCACCACGTCGGCCGGAGGCGGCGGTGGCGGGTTCTCGCCGCGCATCACCCGCTTGACGGTCTCGTCGAGCATCCGCAGATACAAATCGAAGCCGACGGCGTGCACGAACCCCGACTGCTCGGGGCCGAGCAGATTGCCGGCGCCGCGCAGTTCCATGTCTTTGAGGGCAACGCGATAGCCCGCGCCAAGCTCGGTATGGTGCTCGAGCACCTTGAGGCGGCGCTCCGCGTCTTCATCAACCGTGTCCGGCACCATCAGGTAGCAATACGCGCGACGGTGCGAGCGCCCGACGCGGCCGCGAAGCTGGTAGAGCTGCGCAAGGCCGAGATGATCGGCGCGATTCACGAACATCGTGTTCGCGTTCGGCACGTCGAGGCCGCTTTCGACGATGAGGGTCGAGACGAGCACATCGCATTCGCCGCTCACGAACTTGGCCATCACCGTTTCGAGCTGATGATCTTTCATCTGTCCGTGCCCGACTTCAACGCGCGCGCGCGGCACGACGCGGCGAATGTGATCAGCGATCGCTTCGATCGTCTCGATGCGATTGTGCACGAAGAAAACCTGCCCGCCGCGATCGAGTTCGCGGGCGATCCCTTCTTCGATCAACCCGTCGTCCCACGGCTCGACGAAGGTGAGCACCGGCGAACGGTCGCGCGGCGGTGTCTGCATCAGCGTCATGTCGCGGAGCCCCGCGAGGGACAGGTGCAGCGTCCGCGGGATCGGCGTCGCGGTGAGCGTGAGGACATCGGTCGCGAGCTTGAGCTGTTTGAGCCGCTCTTTGTGCTTCACGCCGAACCGGTGCTCTTCATCGACGATGATCAAGCCGAGGTCGGCGAACTCGACGTCCTTCGAGAGCAGCCGGTGCGTACCGATGACGATGTCGACCTTCTTCTGTTTCAGGGCGACGAGGACTTCCTGCTGCGCTTTCGTCGTCTGGAAGCGGCTCATCACTTCGACGCGCACCGGGAAATCGGCGAACCGGTCGCCGAAAGTGCGCGCATGCTGCTCGGCGAGAACCGTCGTCGGGACGAGTACTGCCACCTGACGTCCGCTCTGCACGACCTTGAACGCAGCGCGAACGGCGATCTCGGTTTTTCCATAACCGACGTCACCGACGAGCAGACGGTCCATCGGTCGCGGCCCTTCGAGATCTTTCTTCACGTCGTCAGTCGCTTTGCGCTGGTCCGGCGTGTCTTCAAAGAGAAAACTCGACTCGAGCTGGCGTTGCCACGGCGTGTCAGGGAGATGCGGCGGACGGCTCGCGACTTTGCGCCGCGCATAGAGGTCGAGCAACTCGACCGTCATCTCTTGAATCGCACCGCGTGTTTTATCACGCTGTGCCTGCCAGCGGCCGCCTCCCAGTTTGTGCAATCGCGGCGGCGGCGCGTCTTCGCTCACATCGCCAACGGAACGGAACCGCTCGACCTGATCGATCCGATACAGCGGCACATTGAGTCGATCGCCACCCTCGTACTCGATGATCACGACTTCGACCGTCGTCTCGCCGGCGAAGATCGTGCTCATGCCGCGATAAATGCCGACACCATGCTCGAGATGCACGACGTAATCGCCCTGCTTGAGCGCCGTGCCCGCTTCGAGCGCCGTCCCTGTTACGTACTTCCGCGCGCGACGAATGCGGCGTTCGCGACGGAAGATCTCGTGGTCGGTGAGTACCCGCAATCCGGGCGCGTCGCCGACGCCGGGAATGATAAAGCCGCCGCCGAGTACCCCGATCGCGAGGGCGGCCGGCGACGGATGGCCCGGCGACGAGGCGAGCAGTTCGTCGAGACGCTCGGACTGTCCGCTGTTGTCGCAGAGAATCAGCGTCGGCGTCCGGTCGCGCACGATGCGCGACAGGCGCGGCATGTCGCGATCGATGATCTCCGGCTGCTTGAGCGGGAAGATGATCGTTGGCGCGTCGTCTGTGTCGTGCAGCAGCACGATCGTCGGGAATGCGTGCAGCGCCCGCTCGGCGCTGATCGGCTCCTGATACAGTTCGTCGCGTGCGGCCACATCTTCACCGCGACGGCGCGCGAGATCGAGGTGATGCGCCGCTTCGTCCCACGTGCGCTGCATTTCCGGCGCGATGTGGACGCCGCGCGGGAGAATGAGCAAGGTGTCGGGCGGAAAGAGCGCCGAGAGCGTCGTGCGCTCCCACTCCTCGGACACGGCGGAACTTCCGCTCGCATCGACTGGCAGTACGAGCGCCGATTCGGCCGGCTTGGTGGTGCGCTGGGTCAAGAGATCGAAATGACGGATCTCGCTGATCTCGTCGCCCCAGAACTCGAGACGCACCGGCTCGGTCATCCCGAAGCCGTAGATGTCGACGATGCCACCGCGCACGGAGAACTGCGCAACATCTTCGACCGTCGCGACTTTTTCGAACCCAACAGCCGTGAGATGCTCGGACAGCGCCTCGAGGCGCCAGCTGTCGCCCGCACGAAGTTCGAGCCGGCTCGACGCCAGCGCGACCGGAAGACGCGTCCGTTCGAGTACGGCACGCGCCGTCGTCAGCAGGAGCCGCACTTCGCCGCGCGTCATTCGCTCGAGCGTCTCGACCCGCTCGCCCGCCACCTCGGCGTGCGGCTCGACTTCGCCGAATCCTTCGCGCGGCGGGTACAGTGCCGCGCTTCCATCGCCCATCACGCTCTGCAGATCCGCCAGTAGCCGCTCGGCCTCCGGCAACTGATCGGCGACGAGGACGATCATCCGGTTCGGCTCGCGCTCGGCGAGCGCGGCAATCAGCACGGCGTCGCTCGATCCTGGCAGGCCCGTGACGCGCACGGCGCCACGTCCCGTCGGCAGTGACGCGACGAGCTGGTTGAAGGCGGGCAGCGCCGAGAGGCGTTCGATCAGCGTGAGCAGTGCCACTTACTGTCCGGCGTCGGATTTCGGGAGGGCGCGCGTCGCGAACGCTTCGGCGGCGAGCAGGAGGAGCGCCGCGGCGATAAACAGTCCATCGAGCGTTCGCCGTCCGGAGAGCGTGAACGCGGAGGCCGTGAACGTCGCCGCGGCGTCCGTTGCTTCGATCGTCGCGCCGCTAAAACGGGCTCGGAGTTCGCTGATCGGAAGCCGCGCTAAATCGCTCTCTGCCACTTCCGGATTCACGACGAGCGCGCCGGCGCGTACCGCGCCACGTAGCCAGAAATACACCCCCGCGCGCGCCGGCGCCGTGATGCGCGCCTCGGTGAGCGGACGCTTGGTGCCATCGGGCTCTTCGAGTTCACGCGCCCACGCCGGACGCGCGACGATTGCACCCGGCGTTGCCTCGGTCACCGCGCCGGCGTCGCCGGAGAGATGATCGGCGATCGCCTGCCCGAGCCACGGCACCCAGCTCGCGCGCAGCGGAAGATCGGTCGCGTCTGCGGAGAGCGGCGACGCCACGAGCACATAGCCTTCGCCGGCGACCGCCCATGCATCGCTCCCCGCCGTCGCGAGCGTGTCGACCGAGCCGACGGCTACAGCACCACGGGGTTCCAGCGCCGACCATCGCGTCGCCGTCACGCCCGAGAGTCCGGCGCCCTTCACCGGCGCGGGCCCGGCGCGCACGCCGCCGAACTTCCATGGAATGTCCGCGCGCTCGAGCGCACGATTCGCCGTCGCGATTTGCACCGGGTCGGCGGGCGCGAACATGACGGCCGATCGGCGCGCCGATTCGGCGCCGGTGATGACGACGTCGCTGCCGCGCGCGATGCGTCCCGACTGCGCGAGCGCCTCGACCGCAGTCCGGGCGAACGCGCCGACGGACGGATCTGCCATCACCGCCGGCGCCGCGCCGATGTGCACCGCGAAGTAGCGCGTGTCGTCGCCGCGCATTTCGTCAGGCTCTAGTTCAATCGCACCAGCGACCCATCCACGCTCGACGGGTTCGAGTCGCACGAGAATATCGGCGCCCGGCGCCGCGGTGCCGCGCGCCGCGGCGCGCGTGCCGAGCGTGATGCGGAACGTCACCGAATCCGTCGCCGACGTGGCGGCGCGGACCGCACCGCGCGGCGTCCAATGCGGCGGCTCGCTCGCGGCGCGCACGACGGCACGATTCTTCGGCGGCGTGAGCGTTGGTGCGTAGACGATCGTCGCAACACCGTCGAGCGGGATCGCGGCCGTCCAGGTCGACGCCTGCGCGTCGGTGAGCACCGCGAGCTGGCGCGCCGGAATGCCGGCGCCCTTCGCAAGCTGCGCGGCGCGCACAACGGCGGAGGCGAGATCACCAGCGCCAGCGAGCGCTTCGGTGCGATCGATCGCCGATTTGATCGCGCCGGCCGAACCGCCGGTGACGCGTCCGTCGGCGGTGACGAGCCAGAGGCGATCACCCGATGCCGCACGATCGACGACGGCGCGCGCCGTCTCCTTCAGTTTCGCGAGCACCGGCGCGCCGTTCACGACCGCTGAGGTGCTAAGCGAGTTGTCGAGCACGATCGCCAGGGCGGTCGGCGCGTGTCCGGTGCCGATGAGTCGGCCGACGGGACGGGCCGCCGCAAATGCGAGTGCGAGCACCGCGAGGACGCGCAACAGCATCAGCAGAAGATTTCGCAGCTTCAACTGCCGCGAGTGTTCCTTCTCGGCGCGCAGCAGATAACGGACCGCGGGAAACTCGATTTTCTCACCGAGTTTACGACGCAA
>JAYVPN010000188.1:0-3679 GCA_043757365.1 Gemmatimonadota bacterium
CCGTCCCGCTGGTGCTGATCCTCGCGATCGCCGGGATCAGTTTTGCGGGGCCGCTCACACGTTTGTCGCACGCCGAGCCGCTGGCGATCGCGATCGGACGACTGGCCTTTTCGCTCCTGATCATCGGCGCGATCCTCGCCGCGAACGGGCAGTGGCGTCAGTGGAAAACGCTCTCGCGTGGTGATTTCTTCTCGGCCGTCGCCGCGGGCCTCTTTCTCGCCGCGCACTTCTGGTCGTGGATCGCGTCAATCGGGATGACCTCGGTCGCGGCGAGCGTTGTGCTCGTGAATATCAGCCCGGTCATCGTCGCCGGCGGCTCGGCGCTCTGGCTCGGCGAGCGCCCCACCTATCGCCAGGGGATGGGGATCGCGATTGCGCTGATCGGCGCGGTGGTGCTCGCGAGCGCCGATTTTCAGAGCGGGGCAGGGACGAGCTCCGTTTCGGCGTCACGCGCCTTGGTCGGCGATTTGCTCGCGGTGGTCGGCGCGATCACCGTTTCGGTCTACCTGCTTGCCGGGCGACGGGTGCGGCAGAAGCTCGATCTGTGGCCGTATGTCGGGTTGGTGTACGGGGTCTGTATCGCTGCCCTGCTGGCGATCGCACTCGTGCGTGGCACGCCGCTCGTTCCGCAACCATCGCGCGAACTGTATCTCTTCGCCGCCCTCGCCCTCGGCCCAATGATGCTCGGCCACACGGGGTTCAATTGGGCCCTCCGCTATTTGCCGGCCTACGTGGTGAGTTTGGTGGCGCTCTGCGAGCCAGTCGGCGCAACGATCCTCGCCGCGACGATTCCCGGCATCGCCGAGCATCCCGGGCCGCTCACGCTACTCGGCGGGGCGATCGTGCTCGGTGGTGTGGTGCTGACGACGAGTAAGAGGTCGTAGTCGGAGGAACCGCAACTGCACCCGGAACTGCGGCCGCGGATTTCGCGGTAACGCGCGGATACGTCAACTACAACGGACTGGGAAAAACACTCTCGTGGCGAGTGCTGTTCCCCAAGTCAGTTGCTGTTGACCTTACCGTTGCGGTTACCGCGCGTTTCCGCGAAATCCGCGGCCAATTTTGCACTTTCTCCAACTCCCACTCGTTTTTCCGGATCGCCGATTACCATTAATCGATGGACACTCTCCACCTCGATGTCGAAGTCACCCGCGGCGACACGATCGAGTCGCGCCATCGCGTGCACGCCGCGGTCGTCGGTGCCGACGATGCGCTGATCGGCGGCAGTCGCGATCACGGGCTCGTGACGATGTGGCGCTCCTGCAGCAAGCTGTTCCAAGTGCTCCCGTTCCTCGCGAACGGCGGCTTCGACAAACTCGATTGGGGAAGTGAAGAGCTCGCCCTCGCCTGCGCGTCGCATGGCGGCGAGCCCGAGCATGTCGCCGTCGCGGCGCGAATGCTCGCGGCGATTGGACTCGAAGAGGGCGATCTCGCGTGCGGCCCGCACGAACCGCTCTCGGCCCGCGGCGCGCGTATTGTGCGCGACAGCGGCCGCGCGCCAACGCGCCTTCACAACAACTGCTCCGGCAAACACGCCGCGATGCTCGCCCGCGCTCACACCGCCGGCTGGCCGACGCACGGCTACGAGCGCGCCGAGCACGCGGTGCAGCGCAGCTGCCTCAACGAAGTCGCGAATTGGAGCGGCGTCTCGGTCGACGACATGCCGATCGCCGTCGACGGCTGCGGCGTGACGGTGATGGCGCTGCCGCTCGATCGGATGGCCCTCGCCTATGCGCGATGGGGCCGCGCGATCACCGCCGGCGACGAACTCCCGCTGCGCACCGCCGAGGCGATCCGCGCGCACCCGCATCTGCTCGGCGGCACCGAGCGGTTCGATACGATGCTGATCGAAGAGACGAACGGCGAAGTGATCAGCAAAGTCGGCGCCGAGGGCGTGCATTGCCTCACCGTTCCGGCGGCCGGGCTTGGCCTCGCGATCAAGGTAGAAGACGGCGCGCTGCGGGCGCAGCACATCGCGGTGTTGAAGTTGTTGCAAGTGTTGCAGGTGTTGCCCGAAACGCTCTCGCCGCGGCTGGCTGAGTGGATCGTGAAGCCGATTCGCAATTCGCGCGGCGAGATAGTGGGAGAGGTGAGGGCGAGTTAGGAGAAACTGCAATCCGCGGCCGCCGTTGCAGTTAACTCTTCCTCACTCCCGTCTTCAGCGTCGACTTCGCCTTTGTCGCCGAATCACCGACCACCGGCGGCACGAGCTTGAACTGCACCTGCACGATGTACGCGGCCGGTTTACCGAACGTGCCGTCGAACTTCCATGACTGCGCCGCCTTGTTGAGGCAGGCGTCGACGATGTTCCCGGCGGCGGACGTCCACTTGCTCTCTTGCACGCGCACGAGGTCGGAACCGATGACGCCCATATTCACGAAGAAACTGACGGTGCCGGCGAGGTACGGATCGGTGTTGCGGCCCGCTTTGAAACACTCGTCCTTGTTCGCGGCGACGAGGAGCGCGAGCGTGTCACGCAAGCGCGTCGAACCGACGCCATACCCCTTGCCGAGCTTTTCGGCGACGGTCTTCGAGCTCGACGACGCGTTCAGCACGGAATCGGCGTACGCCTGCTGGCGCTTGCGGTAGTCGAGCGCCGACTTGTTTTCGTCGGTCACGCCGGCCGTCGCCTGAGCGTCGTCGTCCTTCGTCTTGTCTTTCTTGCTGCAGGCCGAGGCCAACGCCGCGATCGCAACGAAAGAGAGCAGCATCACACGTTTCAGCTTCATTCATTCCTCGTTCAGCCGACTGCTCGGCCGTGGTTCAGGGCGCGTCATCCCGCCGGCGGAAGGAACTCCCGCCATTGGGGTCGCGCGAATCAGGTGAATCGTCGAATTTACACAAATCGCGTGTTTCGCGCTCGTGCCCATGCAATAACCCGCTCCTCCCGAAAAGGTTTCGATGACAGCGTCCATCCCCCGCAACATTACTCTGCCTTCGCTCGACGAACCGACCAAAGCGCTCGTCCGGCTGTCGGCGGTCGTCACCGCGGGAACGGAAGTCGACGTCCGCTCCGCGCTGGCGGCTTGCACGACCGCGGCGACGCCCGATGGATGGATCGAAGAGCTCATTCTGCAGTCGTATCTTTTCGCCGGCTTCCCGAGGGCGCTGAATGCGGCCCGGGAATGGCGGAAAACGCAGGGCGTTTCGGTGGGCGAAGGGGCAGCGGCCCGTTCGCCGAACATCGACGATATCCCACCCTCGCTTGACGGGTGGCGGGAGCGCGGGGAGGAAACGTGTTCGACAGTTTATGGACGTTTTTACGAGAAACTGCGGGCGAACATTGCCAGTCTGCACCCCGCACTCGACGATTGGATGGTCGTCGATGGCTACGGGAAAGTGCTGGGGCGTCCGGGGCTCGACCTCGCCCGTCGCGAGCTGTGTATCATTGCTGCCTGCGTGGCCGCCGGACAGGACCGTCAGCTGCACTCGCACCTTCACGGCGCCCTGCACGCGGGGGCGGCGGTCGAGGTCATCACGGAGACGCTGTCGGCAATGCATGGGGTCGTCGACGCGGGCTACGCCGGTAGCGCGCAAATGCTCTGGGCGCGTGTGAGGGGCAAGTAGGTTATCTTT
This sequence comes from Gemmatimonadota bacterium, assembly GCA_043757365.1. Classification (GTDB taxonomy): domain Bacteria; phylum Gemmatimonadota; class Gemmatimonadetes; order Gemmatimonadales; family Gemmatimonadaceae; genus Fen-1231. The sequence continues at coordinate 3,577 of JAYVPN010000188.1, forward strand.
CGTCGATGTTCATTGATCGCGTCGTCGTTCATGTCACCGCCGGCACCGGCGGCTCCGGATGTACCTCATTTCGCCGCGAGTGGCGGGAGCCGATGGGCGGCCC
>JAYVPN010000189.1:0-3665 GCA_043757365.1 Gemmatimonadota bacterium
TCGGAGAGTCGCTGCCGGTCACATGGGCAGATCCTTTCCAGTTGCAGCAGGTGTTCATCAATCTCCTCTCTAACGCCGAGCAGGCGCTGGCGAACCGGACGGGAGAGCGAAGAATCACGGTTCGGACGGAGCGGCGGGGCGACCAGCTCGTCGCGTCGATTTCCGACACGGGATCGGGCGTTGCGCCGGAGCACTTGGCACACATTTTCAATCCATTCTATACGACGAAGCCGCGCGGGATAGGGACCGGATTAGGACTGTCGATCAGTTTCGGAATCGTTCGTGAACATGGCGGAATTTTGCGTGTGCTTTCCGAGCCGGGAAAGGGCGCGGCATTCGAAGTGGCACTGCCGATTATTGCACCTCCCTCTTTGGGTAAAAGCTAGCGATGGCAAGCATTCTCATCATCGACGACGAAGTCGCAATCGCTACGGCGTTCGCGATGTTCTTCCGTCACGACGGCGCGCACGTCGTGACCGAGGCGCACACGGGCGCCGAGGGGATCGAGGCGTTCAAGCGTGTCAAGCCGGATCTCGTGCTACTAGACGTCCGCCTGCCGGATATGACGGGCTTCGACGTGCTCGCGAAGATTCGCGACGAGAACCCGGTCGTGATTATGGTCACGGCCTACGGCGACGTCCCGATGGCGGTCGATGCGCTCCACAAGGGCGCCGAAAACTTCCTCACGAAGCCGGTCGATCTCAGCCATCTCGCGGCGGCCGCCGAGCGCGCCCTCGAGAAGGCGGCGCTGCGTCGCATGAGCCGCTATCTCAGCGAGCGGCGCGGTGCGGGATCGAATCTCATCTTCGGCCCGTCGCCGAACATGCGCGAGCTCGCGGCGCAGATTTCTCTGCTTGCGGCGAGCGACCGGACGACGGCGCTCGTCGTCGGGGAAAGCGGCGCCGGCAAGGGACGCGTCGCCGAGCTGATTCATGCGCAGAGCCCGCGTTCCAGCAAGCCGTTCATCGAAGTGAATTGCGCGGCGTTGACGGCGGAGTCGCTCGACTCCGAGCTCTTCGGCACCGAGAGCGGGCTCGACGGTGTCGGCACGACCAAGCGTGGGCTCTTTGAGATCGCCGACGGCGGTACACTCTTCCTCGACGAAATCGGCGATCTCGATTCGCACCTGCAACCGAAGCTGCTGCGGGTGCTCGAGGGGAAAGGATTCCGTCGGCACGGCGGCACGGCGGAGATTACGTCGAACGTTCGCGTCATCGCGGCGACGAGCAAGGACCTCGTGAACGAGGTGACGGCCGGCCGCTTCCGCGAGGATCTCTATTACCGCCTCTCGGTGATGCCGATCAATCTCCCGCCGCTGCGCGCGCGCAGCCGCGAAGATCTCGTCGAACTCGCCGCGCATCTGCTCGATGACCTCGCCCCGACGCTTCCCGGCGCCCCGACGCAGCTTGGCGATGACGCACTCGACGCGATCTTGCGGTATTCGTGGCCGGGCAACATCCGCGAGCTGCGCAACGTCATGGAGCGTGCGATGCTGATGGCGCGCGGTCAGGCGGCGATCGAAGTCGCACACCTGCCGCGCGAAGTGCAGGGGGCGAGTGGCGCCGAAGTATCGCACCACGTCCCGCGCTCGCTTGCCGAGGTGGAGAAAGCCCACATCGACCGCACACTCAAGGCGAACGCCCACAACCGCACCCATGCGGCGAAGGAGCTCGGCATCTCGCGCGCGACGCTGATCAAGAAGATCCGCGAATACGAACTCGTCGAGAAGCCGCGGTGACGACCGGATGAACAACATCACCGACCGGATGATCTGCGCGGCGTGTCTCCGTGAGGAGCGTGCGTCGGAAGGCTATCCGTGCCAGGGATGTGGAACGTTCGTCTGCGTGCTCTGCAACATGCGCGGCGTTGTGCTGTGTAAGAGCTGTCGTCAGCGCGAGGTCGCGATCGCGGCGCAGCAGGCCGCGACGCCGTAGTGCCGCACCGGTGAAACCTTAGTGCACGCACCATGAAGGCGGATCTCCGGCCGTTCGGCATCGCCGTCGGCCACGCGACCGATCAGGTCGGGGCCACCGGCTGCACCGTGATCCGTGCGATCGACGCACCGTTCCGCGCGAGCGCGCACGTCATCGGCCGCTCGACAGGATCGCGTGAACTCGCACTTCTCGATCCGGTAGCGTCGAACGATCGCGTCGATGCGATTCTGCTCACCGGTGGCTCGGCGTACGGGCTCGATGCCGCCGCCGGCGTGATGCAATGGATGGAGGAACACGGTCGCGGCTTCCCGATCGGCGGTGGCGTCGTGCCCATTGTCCCGGCCGCGGTGCTCTTCGATCTCGCGCCGCTCGGAAAATTTTCGTCGCGTCCAACGCCGCAGATGGCCTACAGCGCGTGCGAGTTAGCGTCGGCGTCGATTGTCGACGAAGGCAGCGTCGGCGCGGGGACGGGTTGCACGGTGGGGAAGGCCGCGGGAATCGCGCATGCCATGAAGGGCGGGATCGGCGCCGCAGTCGCGGGCGTTCCCGGCGCATCGGCGTTCGCGATCGCGGCGGTCAATGCGTTCGGCGACGTGCGCGACCGGCACGGCGCGATCATCGCCGGGGTGCGAAACGACGGCGGCGGCTTTCGCGGCGCCGAGCAGATGATGGCCGCTGGTGAGCTCGATGTCCGGCTCGGTGAAGGGCGCAACACGACGCTCGCGGTCGTCGCGCTCGACTTCGTGCTGACGAAAGTCGAACTGCAGCATGTCGCCAGGAGCGCGATGTCGGCGTTCTTTCGCCGGTTGTCACCGGCCGGCTCCGGCGTTGACGGCGATGTCGTGTTTGCGCTCTGCCCGCGAATCGGCGAATCGGGAAGCGTGTTGCGGGCCGAAGCGCTCGCGGTCGCCGCGCTCGAGGAGGCGATCGAGCGCGGCGTGCGGCTGGCGACGGGACGCGACGGACTTCCCGGCCTCGCCGATTCGACGCCGCGCTAACTTTTCTGGCTAGCTGACCAAGCCGTTCATCGGCGCCACCGGCGTGCCGATGCGCACGTGCAGCATCACCTCAGCGCGCAACTGGCCGTCGAGTTCGATGCGCATCGCGTGGGCACCGGCCTCCTGAATCGGCAGATCGACGGCAGCGATCACCGGAATGTCGAGGTCAAACGCCCCCGGCGGCGGCGAGCCGACTTCGAGCTCGCCCGACGTCGACCAGATCTCCGCGCCGTTCGGACCCTGCCAGCCGAACGCGAGCGTATGGATCCCCGCGTCGCCGTCGTCGGCCTTGAGGCGCACGACGAGCGTCGCGCGCGGGTGAACGGCCGGCAACGTCCCGATTTGCAGGGCGTCGAAGACGCCGAGGACGTTGAGCTTGCCTTCCTGCGAGATATTCGCCGCGTCGGCGAAGAGAGCGAATGAAACGTGCATCGGGAGAAAGTACGGCGCGCGACCGAAAAACGACAGCGCGCAACGGCGCGAGTCATCAGGCACGGGGCCACGAGAGAGGGGAGACCGATTAGTTTTCTCCGAATGCCTTCCGCCGTGAATCCCCAGCCCCAGCCGACCCGCAGCGCCGTGCTCGTGACGGAGGGGCTGCTGTTGTTGATGGCGCTCATTTGGGGCTTCAACTTCGCGGTCCTCAAATACGGAACGCAGGTGCTCGAGCCGCTCGCCTACAACGGCGCCCGCATGATCGTCGGTGCGATCGTGATGATCGCGATCGTGCTGT
>JAYVPN010000190.1:0-13738 GCA_043757365.1 Gemmatimonadota bacterium
GACCGGCAAGGAGCAGAAGATCCGCATCGAAGCGTCGAGCGGTCTCTCCGACGCCGAAGTCGACAAGATGGTCAAGGACGCCGAGGCCAACGCCGCCGAAGATAAGCGGAAGCGTGAGGAGATCGACACGAAGAATCGTCTCGATACGCTGACGTATCAGGTCGAGAAGGAATCGAAGGAATGGTCGGACAAGGTGCCGGCCGAACTCAAGACGCGTCTCGATGCCGCCGTCGAACGTGCCCGGAAGGCGCACAAGGGCGACGACATGAACGAGATCAATGGCTCGCTCGAAGAATTGAACGCCGCGTTCCAGGCGGCGGGTCAGGCGGTGTATGCCGCGCAGGCCGCGCAACCGGCGGCGGAAGCGGGCGCTCCGGGCGCCGAGGCGCCGAAGAAGGACGACGTCGCCGAGGCCGATTACGAGATCGTCGACGAAGCAAAGAAGTCGTAAAGATGTAGATTGGATTCGAACGGGCGGTGAAAAGTGGAAACTTTTCCCCGCCCGTTCGGGTCTAATCGCATGAACCCGCGTGAACCCTCAGCACATCAGGATCCGAACCCTTATGTCAATCAACTTCTCGAAGCCCCGCATTGCATTCGTCACGGCGACAGCCTTCGTCGCCGGCGTGTTTTTTGCGTCGTCGATGGACTGGACGACGTTGCTCCACGCCCAGGCCAAAACCGGCGGTAAGGCGCTCGCCTCCGCGACGCAGCCGCTCGCCGATCAGCAGAACGCATTCGTCGCGATCGCCGAGCACGTCACGCCGGCCGTGGTTTCGATCAGCGCCGAGCGCGATTCGAAGCCGATCGATCGCACGGCGCGCGGCCGGGCGCAGCAGCTGCCACCGGGCTTCGAGCAGTTCTTCGAACCGCAGGACGATCCGCGTCAGCGCGCGCCGCAGCAGTCGAGCGGCTCTGGTTTCATCGTTTCGAGCGACGGCTATGTGTTGACGAACAACCACGTCGTCGAGGGAATGGACCGCGTGAAGGTCTCGCTCACCGACCGCCGCACGTTCAAGGCGAAGATCGTCGGCCGCGATCCGCAGACCGATGTCGCCGTGCTGAAGATCGACGGCAAAGACTTGCCGACGGTCGGCCTTGGCGACGACAACACAACGCGCATCGGTGAATGGGCCGTCGCGATCGGCAACCCGCTCGGCCTCGACTTTACGGTCACGGCCGGAATTATTTCGGCGAAGGGGCGTTCGCAGGAACTCGCGGGGCTGAATAACGACACGTATCGCATTCAGGATTTCATCCAGACCGACGCGGCGATCAACCCGGGCAACTCGGGCGGCCCGCTCGTGAACATCCGCGGTGAAGTGATCGGTATCAATAGTGCGATCGCGAGCCAGACCGGTTTCTACTCGGGCTATGGTTTCGCGATTCCGATCACGCTCGCGAAGACGGTGATGGACGACATTATTGCGCATGGCCGGGTGCGGCGCGCGATCATGGGGATCAGCCTCCAGGAAGTCACTGCGGAAGACGCGCAGGTGAATAATCTGAAGGCCATCGCCGGCGCGAAGGTCGTGAATTTCGGGACGCAGGAAAACGGACCGGGCGAGAAGGCCGGCATCGAGCCTGGCGACATCATCATCAAAGCCGATGGCAAGGCGATCGACCGCGTGAGCACGCTTCAGCGTGTCGTGCGCATGCACCAGCCGGGCGAGACGGTGGAGCTCGAGGCCGTGCGTTACGGCAAGAAGGAGTCGTTCAAGGTAAAGCTCATCGAGGCGCCGGCCGAGGAGAAGGCGATCGCGGCGAACACCGCGGCGCCGAAGCCAGAGGTTGACGCCGGCGCGACGGCCACCGGCAAGAAGCTCGGCGTCACGCTCGAGAGTATTACGGCAGCAGTTCGCACGGCGGCGATCCTTTCGGATGACGTGACCGGTGTGGTCATCAAGTCGATCGACCCGGCCGGTCCTGCGGCCTCGAAGCTGATCATCGAGGACGTGATCACCGGCGTCATTTTTCCGGAAAAGGCCGACGTCCGCACGATGGCCGATCTGCAGAAGGCGCTCGCGAAGCTCAAGGAAGGCGATATTGTCGGACTGAAGCTCTCGCGGCGCGTCGACCAAAAGGGGACGCGCCAGCCCTCGATCGTGAATCTGCGCATCGGCGGCTGATTCAACGGAATTCGCTGCAACGGGAACGGGGGGCGACGACACGTCGCCCCCCGTTCCCGTTGCACGTTATGTCGACACCGGTAGGACCGATCTTGATGCCTATCCCCTGTCCGGCTCTCGTCTAGTATGTTCTTCTGTGATTGCGAGAGTGGCGAAATTGGCAGACGCGCAGGACTTAGGATCCTGTGCCCTAATAAGGCGTGTGGGTTCAAGTCCCACCTTTCGCACTGATTGTGGTGTTGCCCGCGAACTATTCGCTGTCCGGAGTCGTTGAACAGCGATATGAAAATTATCGTCATTGGAAGCGGATTTGGTGGACTCGCCTCGGCGATTCGCTTGCGCGCGCAGGGGCACGACGTGACGATCGTCGAAGCGCGTGACAAGCCGGGCGGTCGCGCCTACGTCTGGGAGCAGGACGGATTCACCTTCGACGGTGGCCCGACGATCATCACGGCGCCCTGGTTACTCGACGATCTCTTCGCACTCGGCGGCAAGAAGACGGCCGAGTATGTCGATCTTCGGCCGATCGATCCGTTTTACAACATCCGGTTCGACGACGGCAGCGTCTTCCGCTACAACAACGATGCGGTGGCTATCCGGCGGCAGATTCGCGAGTTCCGCGCATCTGATCTTCCCGGCTACGAGAAGTTCGTGCGCGCGAGTGAAGCGATCTTCAAGACCGGTTTCGCTTTGATCGACACGCCGTTTTCGACGCTCGGATCGATGCTCAAGTACGTGCCGGCGCTCATTAAGCTCCGCGCCGAGCGGAGCGTGGCGGCGCTGGCGAACCGCTACATGAAGGACGCACGCTTACGGCAGGTGTTCAGCTTCCATCCGCTGCTCGTTGGCGGAAATCCGTTCGACACGACGTCGGTGTACGCGCTGATCCATCACTTGGAGCAGAAGTGGGGCGTCTGGTTCGCGATGGGCGGAACGGGGGCGCTGGTGCGCGCGCTCGTGCAGTTGTTCGAAGATATGGGTGGCGTTGTACGCCTGTCCTCCCCGGTCGATGAGATCGTGATTGACGAGCGCAGCGGCATGGCGAGCGGCGTGCGGCTCGCCGACGGCGAATTGATGCCGTGCGATGCCGTGGTGAGCAACGCCGATGTGGCGTTCACGTACACGAATCTCGTGTCGGCCAAGTTCAGAAAAAAGAACACCGATCGCCGGATCAAGAAACTCCGGTATTCGATGTCGCTGTTCGTACTCTATTTCGGGACCGATATTCAGTATCCGAACATGGAGCACCACGAGATTCTGATGGGCCCTCGGTACGAAGGGCTGTTACGGGACATCTTCACGAACAAGACGCTCTCGCCCGATTTCTCGCTCTACTTGCATCGGCCGACGGCGACGGATCCGAGCCTCGCGCCGCCGGGCTGCGATTCCTGGTATGTGCTCTCGCCGGTGCCGAATCTCGAAGGCGATACGAACTGGGAGGAGACGGCGCAAGCGTATCGCAACCGGATCGTCGCCTACCTCGAAGCGCGCTATATGCCCGGGCTTTCGAAGCACATCGTCAGCGAACGGCAAATCGATCCGCGGTACTTCCGCGACACGCTCAGGAGCCACGTCGGCAATGCATTCGGCATCGAGCCGTTGCTCAGTCAGTCGGCGTGGTTCCGACCGCACAACCACAGCGAGGATGTCCCGAACCTCTATTTTTCCGGGGCCGGCACGCATCCGGGCGCTGGCATGCCGGGGGTGATCAGTTCGGGCAAGATCGTCGCCGACCTGATTGGGCCGGCGGACCGTGCGCCGAGTGCACGCGTGCGTCCGGCGCCTGCCAGCGCAGGAGCGACCGTTTGAACTTGCCAGCGTTTGCGCCTTGGAGCGAACCGAGACTCGATGCGCTGGACGCGCGTCACTGCGAGGCGATAACGCGGGAGCACGCGCGGACGTTCGCCATCGCCAGCCGCTTTCTTCCGTCGCGTAAACGACGCGGTGCGTTCGCGGTGTACGCGTTCTGCCGGGTTGCTGACGATATCGTCGATCGCGGCGCTACAGGCCACCGCGACACGTTGCGCCGCGAGCTATCGGGCTATGTGGCATCGCTGCACAACGCTCTCGAAGGCCGTCCGGACGGACCGATCTTCCGCGAGCTCAAGTGGACGGTCGACACATTCGGCGTGCCGGCCGATGCACTGCTTGAACTGATGGGCGGTGTCGCCTGCGACCTCGCGCCGGCGCACTACGCGACATGGGCCGAGCTGACCGTGTACTGTGAAGGCGTGGCCAGCAGCGTTGGCGCGATGTGCACCTACGTCTTCGGCGTTGCCGGCGACGAGGAGATGCGCGCGCGGGCGTTGAAATATGCCCGCACGCTCGGCGTCGCCATGCAGCTGACGAATATTCTTCGCGACGTCGGCGAAGATGCCGCGCGCGGTCGCTGCTATTTGCCGGCCGATGATCTCGCGATGTTCGACATCACCGCGAACGACGTGCTCTCCGATCCCCTGCTTGGCACGCACCCGCGCTGGCATGCGCTGATGCAGTACGAAATCGCGCGTGCGCGTGCGCTGTACGAAGCCGCCGCGCCGGGCATCGCCCTGCTCGACGGCGATGCGCAGCGCTGTGCCCGCGCCTGTGCCGAGGGCTACGCGGCGATTCTTGGCGCGATCGAAGGAATTGACTACAACACCGTGGCGACGCGGGCGCGCGTTGGCCGCTGGGCCCGCGCGGAACTTATGTGGACCATCTACAGAAGTAGCGCCGTCCCCGCGACGGCCTGTGGGACCGACGGCCCCGAGATTCGATGGGGCGAGCGGGTGCTCTCACGGCCAGAGGAGATGTACGCGTGAAGGCGATCAGCAGGGCGGAGACGCTGTCGTATGTGTTGTTGGCCGCGCATATCGGGGCCATCCTGTTTGCATCGCTGGCCTTCGCGACGATTCTCAGCGGTCCCCCGCCGGTCTGGCTGCAGACCGAACCGAACAAAACGATCTATGAAGTTGCCTGGAAGTTTTCGGGCCCCTCGGTCGTCGTGCTTGGATTTCTCGCGGCGCTGCTGCACTCGATCGGTCGACTCGGGGCCCGCCGCTCCGTGATGGCATTTGTCCTTGGCACGCTGGTGTCGCTGGCCGGCGAGTTACTGGGCACGAGCACCGGCTTTCCGTTCGGCGGATATGCGTACTCGACGCTGCTGGGCTACCGCATTCTGAATCTTGTGCCCTTTCCGATTCCTATTTCGTGGGCGTTCATGCTCTACTGTTCGCTCGCGATGTGCGGCCGGCTATTTTCGGCCGATGATTCCAGCTTGGGACGCTGGAAATGGGCGGCGATAGCCGGTGTCATTCTCACCGCGTGGGATGTGTCGATGGACCCGGCGATGGTGGTGACGGGCCATTGGATGTGGGCTGAAGCCGGGGGTTTTTACGGAATGCCGATGAGCAATTGGATCGGATGGTTGGTCACGGGCACGATCGTCGCACGCGTCATGCTGGTCTTCTTACAGCCGACGGCGATACGAGACCAGGTGTCCGCAAGCTGGCTCCCCCTCGCGCTGTATGCCGCGAACGGCGTCATGGCGACGACCATCTGCTACGTGCACGGCTTCACCTGGGCCTGGTCGCTCGGAATACTCGCGATGGCCTTGCCCGTGGCGCTCTCAGTTCGGGCTGGGCTCAAGCAGCGGACCCCGACCGTCGGCATGGGTGGACAACTGAAGTTCTAGCGTCGTAGCTCTTTGGGCAACTCCGAACGCACGAGGCCGTCGCGCCAAGCTTGCGCGGCGGCCTCGTGCGTTCCGCCCCCTCTCCCAACTGCAGGTAACCGGCTAGCCTATCGCCACTCCACCCCCCACCCACCACCGGTTATCTTATACCATTAGAGTCTCCACCCCAATTTCAAAGAAAATGGACATCCAAGTCATCTCCCGGAAATCGGAGGGCGTCGAGCGTCGCCTCCAGATCTCCGTTGCCGCGTCCGCAGTCGCCGAAGCCAAGGAAAAAGCGACGCGTCGCGTTGCCCAGCAGGTTCGTTTGCCCGGCTTCCGCGTCGGCAAAGCGCCGGCCGCCGTCGTCAAAAAGAAGTTCGCTCAGGAAATCGAGCAGGAAGCGATCGATCAGCTCATGCGGGAAGCGTATCAGTCGGTGATCGAGAGCGAGAAGCTTGAGCCGGTGACGCAGCCGCACGCCCACGATGTCGTCTACAAGGACGGCGAAGCGCTGACGTTCGAACTCCACTGCGAAGTGAAGCCGGAGATCACGCTCGACAAGCTCGCCGGTTTCACCGTGAAACGGGCGAATCCGGCCGTGACCGACGAGATGATCGCCGAGCAAATCGAGCAGATGCGCGATCAGCGGGCGACGTGGACGCCGGTGGACGAGAAGCCGAAGGAGGGCGACATGGTGTCTGTCATGCTCGCCGTCGCCGACGAAACAGGGGCGATTCCCGAAGGTAAGGAATACCGCCTCGTGATCGGCGCCGGACAGGCGATCGCCGCGATCGAAGAAGTGATTCTCGACCTCGCGCCGGGCGCGTCGGTGGAGAAGGCCGTGAAGTGGCCGGACGATTTTCCGGACGCCGAACAGGCCGGCAAGACGAAGACCGCGCGCGTCGAGTTGAACGACGTGAAGCGCAAGTCCGTCCCGACGCTCGACGATGCGATGGCCCGCGAGCTCGGTGATTTCGAGACGGTGGATGCGTTGAAGTCTGCGGTTCGGACGGATATGTCTGCGAACGCCGAGCGTGAAGCCGATGCGGCTGTGCGGGGCGCGCTGATGGAGGAAATCGTCGGCGCGAATCCGTTCGACGTACCGCCGACGTGGGTGCGCCATCTCGTCAGCGCGTATGCCGACGCGTATCAGATCCCGGCGGAAGAGCGCGCCAAGTTTGACGGCGAGTTCCAGACGATGGCGGAGCGCCAAGTGCGCCGCGATTTGATCATCGAGACGATCGCCGACCATGAGAAACTCACGGCGACGGAAGCCGATGTCGATGAGAAGGTGGCGGAGATGGCGCAGAAGCGCGGGGCCGATGTTGGGCAGGTCTACGCGGCGTTGCAGAAGGCCGGCCGCCTGCGCGAAATCGAGAAGGGTATCACCGAAGACCGTGTGTTTGCATGGCTCCTTTCCAAGAGCACCGTTGAGCAGGCGTAAGCGCGCACAGCACCTTCACGAACCTTACGCACCTGCCGCGACGGACCACGCCGTCGCGATTCCGAGCGAGCAATATGAACGACGCACCCCGCCCTAAGAGGACGACGAAGCAATGGCGATGATTCCGAACCCGTACGTGATCGAGCGCTCCAGCCGCGGCGAGCGCAGCTACGATGTCTATTCGCGTCTGTTGATGGACCGCATCATCTTCCTCGGCACGCCGATCAACGATGATGTCGCGAATATGATCATCGCACAGCTGCTGTTCCTCGAGGCGGACAACCCGGGGCGCGACATCTCGATTTACATTAACTCGCCCGGCGGCAGCGTGTCGTCCGGCATGGCGATTTACGACACGATGCAGTTCCTGAAGTCGCCGGTGAACACGATCTGCATGGGCATGGCCGCGTCGATGGGGTCATTCCTGTTGTGTGCCGGCCGCACCGGCAAGCGTTCGGCGCTGCCGCACTCGCGAATCATGATCCACCAGCCGTCCGGCGGTGCGCAGGGCACGGCGGCGGACATCGAGATCCAGGCGAAGGAAATCCTGTATCTCCGTGCGCAGATGAACGATCTGTACGTCAAGCACACCGGCAAGGCGCTCGCGCAGATCGAGAACGACATGCAGCGCGATTTCTTCATGTCGGCCGCAGAGGCGAAGGTGTACGGCCTGATCGACCACGTGATCACGAATCGTGACGAAGTGATTGCGGCATCGGCAATTTCGGACGCGCTGTCGACGACGAAGATCGGATAAATGGTTGCCGGGGCGGGACTTGTGAAAATGTTCACAAGTCCTGCGTTCCGTCTTTTCTTGACCCCTCCGGAACCTCGCGTTACACATCCGGAGGTGGCGCGTCGAAACCCTAAGGTACGCGGCTTCGACGCGGTGCCGTCCCACTGTTCTCAAGACCCAGGTAGCAACTGATGACGTCGATGTCCCACGACCGGCACCTGCGCTGCTCGTTCTGCGGAAAGTCCAAGGACTCCGTCCGGAAATTCATCTCCGGCCCGTCCGTGTACATCTGCAACGAATGCATCGCGCTGTGCAACGAAATCCTGGCGGAGGATGAGGAGCGGGAAGTTGCGGAAGCGGTGACCCAGGTCCCCGCTCCCCAAGAGATCAAAGACGTCCTCGACCAGTACGTCATCGGCCAGGAAGGTGCCAAGAAGGCGCTCGCCGTCGCCGTCTACAATCACTACAAGCGCATCAACTCGAGTGCGACCCGCCGCGATGGTGACGTCGAGCTCGACAAGTCGAATATTCTGTTGCTCGGTCCGACCGGCGTCGGCAAGACGCTCCTCGCCCAGACGCTCGCCCGCATCCTCGACGTGCCCTTCACGATCGCCGATGCGACGACGCTCACCGAGGCCGGCTACGTCGGCGAAGACGTCGAGAACATTCTCGTCCGTCTCCTCCAGGCGGGTGATTTCAATGTGGCCGAGTGCGAGCGCGGCATCGTGTATATCGACGAAATCGACAAGATCGCCCGCAAGAGCGAGAACCCGTCGATCACCCGCGACGTGAGCGGCGAAGGCGTGCAGCAGGCGCTCCTCAAGATTCTCGAGGGAACAGTCGCAAGTGTGCCGCCGCAGGGTGGCCGCAAGCACCCGCAGCAGGAATACATCCAGATCAACACGAAGGACATCCTGTTCATCTGCGGTGGTGCGTTCGACGGGCTCGAAAAGATCATCGAGGCGCGGCTCGGCCGTCGCCAGATCGGCTTCAACGAAGCGACTGTTAAAAACAAGGGGATCATTTCGCCGACGAACATTTATGGCGATGTCGAGCCGGACGATCTGCTGCGCTACGGTATCATCCCCGAGCTCGTCGGCCGCCTTCCCGTCACAGTGCCGCTCCAGGCGCTCGACGAGACGGCCCTCGTGCAGATCCTCAAGGATCCGAAGAACGCGCTCACGAAGCAGTACGCGAAGCTCTTCGAGCTCGAGGACGTGAAGATCACGTTCGAGGAGTCGGCGCTCAAGGCGATCGCGAAAAAGGCGATCGAGCGCGGCACCGGCGCCCGCGGATTGCGCGCCATTCTCGAGGAATTGCTCCTTGAGACGATGTTCGATCTCCCGGGACGCGACGACGTGATCGAGGTGCGGGTGACCGAGGCCTGCGTCACGAACGGCGCACCGCCGCTGCTCGAACTCTCGGCAAAGCGGCAGAAGAAAGAGGCCTGATCCGGGCGAAATCAAGCGAATCCGGGTCCGACATAACGGCGGGGCACGATGCCCCGCCGTTATGTTTTAAGGGTGACCTCCTCTTCTGATCTCCCGCCGACGCCGGACGAATCCGCGCCGGCCGTCAAAGGCGCCTCCACCGATCCGCTCGTCATCCGCGAACTGGAGTTCATGGGCGGCATGGCGACCGTCGACGGCTGGCGTCCGTCCACCGAACTTCCGGAGATCGCTTTCGCCGGCCGATCGAACGTCGGCAAGTCATCGTTGCTCAACCGGCTCGTGCGGCGGAAAGCGTTCGCCCGCGTCTCCAACACGCCGGGACGCACGCGCGAACTGAACTTCTTCAAGGTGAACGGGAACTTCGTACTCGTCGATTTACCGGGCTACGGTTACGCCCGCATTTCGAAGACGCGTCGCGCCGAGTGGCGGCCGCTGATCGAGGGATACCTTCGCACGAGTCCGACGCTCCGCGGCATCGTGCAGCTCCTCGACGCGCGCCACGATCCGACCGATGACGACAAGCAGATGTTCGACATGCTGGCCGACATCGGCGTGCCGACGATCGTCGTCGTCACGAAGATCGACAAGCTCAAGGCGTCGCAGGTGACGACACGACTCCACGCCCTTGCGGTGGAGCTCGAGTTGGACGACGATCAGATGATGCCATTCAGCGCGACGACCGGCGCGGGGCGCGATGCGCTCGCCGAGTCGCTGGTGTCGTTGCTGGCGCTGCCCGCGTATCGGAGGGAGGAGGAGTAATGCGGCGTCGGGGGGCTGGAGTGTGGAGCGTGTGGGCTGGAGTGCTGGCGAACGCGATGGCGTTCGCCATGGCGCTCGTCGCCGGTGCGGCGCCGCTCACGGCGCAGCGTGCCAAGCCCGACGGCGTACGCACCGACAGCGTCCGCACCGACAGCGTCCGCACCGACAGTCTCCGCCGCACCTCGCGTACCGGGATAATTCCCGCCGGCTTCGGGTCGCTGCGCCAGGACGACGTGTCGCTGAAGCTCCAGAATCTGGGGCTGACGATCAGCGCGATGCCGCTCGACGAAAATGTGATTCGCACCCTCGCGCCCGATTCGTACCGCACGCTGCGGGCGCTACGGGAGAGCAAATCGAAGCAACTCGAGGCGATCCGGACGCGCCTCGGCCTGCCGTCCGTGGCCGCCTGGTATGTGACGTTTTATACGCTCGAGCAGGGCGATGCGCGGTATGACGCGTTCGATTTTCTCATTCGAAGCCAAGGACAGGATTTCCGTCCGCTCGACGTCCTCGGCCTCACGACCGGCTTCGGCGAGGGACGCGTCAGCCAGCGCGAGCGGCAGGTCGCGATCTATGTGTTCGACCCGTCGATCGACCTGAGCCAGCCGGTCGTGCTGACGGCGTCGACACAGCAGAACAGCGGATGGTCCGACGTGTTGCAGAAACTCGACCGCGAGCGGACGCTGGTCTGGTCGCGCTCGACTCCGCCGCCGACGGCGTTGCCGGTGGCGCCCGTTAAACCGTAAATCGCAGGCCCCAGGCTCCTTCCCGAGAGGAAACCGCAATGGTTCTCCGCCCGCTTCGCAAACTGCCGCCCGTTCCCGCCGCCGCGCTCGCCGACGCCTGGCTTGAGCGGATTGCCGGCGCGCTGACCGATTCGTCGCTCGACCGCGCAGTGTTCTGCCGCGACGTGCTGTGCGAGCTCGCCTATCCGCAGTACGCCGGCGATTGGGAGTCGGCAGTGAACGACGCGTCGCTGCCGATGGGAACTCGTCTTGCGTTATCGACGCTCGACCCGCGCAACATCACGCTCGAGCCGGAGTTCTACGCCGACTGCGATGATGCGAAGTTCCAGCGCGTGAAGCCGCTGTTGTGGCTCTGGTACTCGTTCGACCGACTGCCGATCGGCGGCCAAAACGTCGACCTCGGCGTGAAGTTCCGGCGCATTCTCGCGCCGTATATTTTCCGCAAGTGCGGGGCGCGTTTTAAGGCGTTCCAGCACGTCGAGTTTTCGTTCGGCTACAACATGGAAGTCGGCGACGACTGCGTGGTGCATCGGCATGTGCTGCTGGACGATCGCGGCGGGATCGTGATGGGCAACAGAGTATCGATCAGCGACTACGCGAACATCTACAGTCATACGCACAGTATCGTCGATCAGGCGGATGTGACGAACGCGGTGACGTACCTCGACGACGACGTCCGCATCACGTATCACGCGACGGTGCTCGCGGGAGTGCGAGTGTGCGAGAATGGAATGGTAGGAGCGTCAGCGGTTGCGACGAAGGATGTGCGGGCGTATCACGTCAATGTCGGGATTCCAGCCAAATCGGTGCGGGTGAAGCCGAATGCTC
Organism: Gemmatimonadota bacterium; assembly: GCA_043757365.1. Classification (GTDB taxonomy): domain Bacteria; phylum Gemmatimonadota; class Gemmatimonadetes; order Gemmatimonadales; family Gemmatimonadaceae; genus Fen-1231. Next base: position 11,749 of record JAYVPN010000190.1, read on the forward strand.
CAGTTTCGAGATTGAGTGCGGCGGTGGAGAGGGAGAGTAGTGGGGAGTCGTGAGTCTAGTGGGAGAACAGTGGGAGAACAGTGGGAGTTGTAGTGCGAGCAGCGAGTAGTAGACGGAGTGCGAGAGTCGGAATGATTGGGGTCGCGAAGGTGTGGTGACGGATTCGTGCGCGGCGGGAAGCACTGTACGCGCATGCCAGTTATCAACGATCTCGATTTTCGGGCGTGGGAGGAGCGGGCGCCGGTCGCGTTACGCACGGATCCGGCGTGGAGATTCCACGCCTATCGCGTGGCCCTCTATGCGCTCGACGGTGTGCGAGATGACGTTCCGGCGGTTCGGCGAGCGGCAGGAGCTGAGATTGCTGAGCAGCTATTGCGATGCATCGCCTCGATCAGTGCGAACATCGGCGCAGGGCTCGGGCGCCCGACCTCGCCCGACCGCGCGCAATTCATCAGCCTGGCCCTCGGCTCGTTGCGCGAGAGCTTCACGTGGTATCAAGCTGCCAGCGAAGCACTGGACCCGGAGACGCTCGACTCCCGACTGACCGCCCTCGCCGAGCTCCGCAGCCTGCTCTTCGGCTACCAAAAATGGTTAACAACCAACGACGAAAAAAGCCGCCTCACATAAAGCGGCCCTCCTTTGCAGTTCGCTCGCGCTCAGTCTACTACTCGCTGCTCGCACTACAAGTTGAGAGTCATGGCACCCGCAACGTATCCTCAACTACCCCGGCATCGCCGCGCCGCAACAATTTCCGAATATGGGCGAGCGCCTCGACCTCGCGTGGCCACGTAAACCGCTTCGCCGCCTGCGCCATCGTGAGCCACTCCGAATCTTTGTGCTCACTCCCGATCGTGATCCGTTCGTCGCTAACAAACGCCGCGAACACGACTGCGAGCTGCACCGATCCCCACTGATGCAGATAGAACGGATTCACCGTGATACTGTACAACCGTTCATCGCGAAGTCCGGTTTCTTCGAACAGTTCGCGCCGCGCCGCGACTTCTGGCGTTTCGCCGGGTTCGATCCGGCCATGCACCGTCTCCCACGATCCGTCGCTGCGACCGTTCGGGCCGCGCTGGAGGGCGAGGAATCTCCAGGCGCGGCCGACGATCCGGATGACGTAGACATCGACGACGCCGACGCGCACGTCGGTCATCGGCTCACTCCTTGGGGCGACCGAGGAGCGCGTGGAGGCGCGCCGAGAGGGCGCGCGGACGGAACGGTTTCGTGAGGTAGTCGCTGGCGCCGTATTCGAAGACGCGCACTTCGCTGTCTTCGTCGCCCTTCGCGGTGAGGACGATGACGGGAAGATTCACCGTCGCCGGGCGGGCGCGCAGATGACTCAGCACGCCGTATCCATCGAGACGCGGCAGGTTGAGATCGAGCACGACGATATCCGGCGCCATGCGGTCGATTTGGTCGAGCGCGGCGACGCCGTCGGCGGCTTCGAACACCGTGAAGCCTTCGCGCTCGAGCAGATCCTTGAGCACGCGGCGCAACGACTCTTCGTCTTCGACGAGCAAGACCTTCTTTGACGGGCCACCGGCGTTGGCGTTGCCTTCATCGACGAGCTGGAACGATGCGCCAGTGAATGAAGACGGCGGCGGCGCGTGCAGCGTCGAAACGCGACGCGTCTCCGGAGGCGAGAGAATCTCGCTCGGCAGCTCCGTCGTCCGACGCGGTGTGTCGCGCGCCGGCGCTTCCTCGGTCGGCGGCGCCTCGTCGGTCTCTGTCGCCAGCTGCCCGGTCGGACGCGCCGCGGTGACCGTCTCGCCCGGTGGTTCCATGACGCGCAACAGTTCTTCGATGCTCGAGATGCCGGCGCGCACGTGCTGCACGCCGGACTCCCACAATCCACGCATGCCGCCTTCGCGGGCGGCATCGGCGAGGCGATCGGCGCTTTCGTTCGCGGCGATGCGGCGCTCGATCTCGGGCGACGAAATGAGCACTTCGGTGATCGCCAGTCGGCCGCGATAGCCGGTGTTTGAAC
>JAYVPN010000191.1:0-13578 GCA_043757365.1 Gemmatimonadota bacterium
GTCTACTGTGTACCGCCTACCCGCCGTTGTTCTTATCGACGCCCGAACATCCCCTTTCCACCACCACCAGGAGCCATCCCGGACATTTTTTTCATCATCTTCTGCATATCGCGGAACTGCTCGAGCAGCCGGTTCACTTCGCTGATCGAGCGTCCACTTCCCTTCGCAATTCGCGCCCGTCGCGAGCCGTTGAGAATCTCCGGCTTCTTCCGCTCTTGCATCGTCATCGAGAGCACGATCGCCTCGACGTGACGAATGCGTTTCGGATCGACGTTCGCCTGCTTCAACATCTTCGTGTTCACGCCGGGGAGCATCTTCAATACGCCTTCGAGCGGCCCCAGCTTCTGGATCTGCTTCATCGCCGTGAGGAAGTCGTTCAGGTCCATGCCTTCTTTGCGGACCTTCTTCTCGAGCTTCTTCGCGACGTCGTGATCGAGCGTTTCCTGCGCTTTTTCCACCAGCGAGAGGACGTCGCCCTGCTGCAGAATTCGTCCGGCCATACGGTCGGGGTGGAACTCTTCGAGCGCGTCTGTTTTCTCGCCAACGCCGATATACTTGATCGGCTTCTTCAGTACACCATAGATCGAGAGCGCCGCGCCACCGCGGGCGTCGCCGTCGAGCTTCGTGAGGATCACGCCGGTGACGCCCAATGCGGCGTCGAAGCCCTGCGCGATCTTCACCGCTTCCTGGCCGGTCATACCGTCGGCCACGAGCAAAATTTCATCGGGCTTCACGGCCTCTTTCAGCCGCACCAGCTCGCCCATCATCTCTTCGTCAATCTGCAACCGGCCGGCGGTATCGAGAATCACCACCCGGTCGCGCTCGCGCCGTGACACATCCAAGCCGGCGCGTGCAATCTTCACCACATCCTGCGTGCTCCGGTCGGCGAACACGGGGATGTCGAGCTCTTTCCCGAGCGTCTCCAACTGATCGATCGCGGCGGGACGATACACGTCGCCGGCGATCATTCGCACCTGCCGCCCTTCGCCCTTCAACTTCCGCGCGAGTTTCGCGGCGGTCGTCGTCTTTCCGGAGCCTTGCAGCCCCACCATCATCACCACGGTCGGCGGAACGCTCGAGAGCTTGAGCCCCTCGCGCCGATCGCCGAGCATCACCGTGAGTTCGTCGTAGACGATCTTCACGAGCTGCTGGGCGGGCGAGACGGTGCGAATCTGCGAAACGCCGACGGCCTTCTTTTCTACGCGTTCGAGGAACTCGCGTGTGAGCTGGAAATTGACATCGGCTTCGAGGAGCACGCGGCGCACATCGCGCAGCCCGTCCTTGATGTCGGCTTCGGTCAGGGTGCCACGACCGCGAAGCTTCGCGAATGTGGCTTCCAGCTTTTCGGAGAGTTCATCAAACATAGAGCCTTATAAGATATCCTTGCATCGGCGGTAAACCAAGGTACGGACGGGATTTGGGGGTTCTTGGCGGGGCGGGACTCAACGACGCCTCGGATTTACGCGGACTAGTGGGAGGTAACTGCAACTGCGGCCGCGGATTACGCGGTAACGCGCGGAAACTGCAACAAGAAAAAAAAGGGGGGGGGAAACTCCCTTGGCGAGGGCTGTTACCCCGTTGTTGTCGTTTGCTGTTTCCGCGCGTTACCGCGTAATCCGCGGCTGCAGTTGAGGTCGCAGTTGAGGTTGCAGTTGCCTTATCCGCGCAAATCCGAGACGTCGTTGAGCCCGCCGCGCACCAACTCTATCGACGTAACCCCCGCCACCGTGCTAACTTCGACATCGTGACGACCCCCGAAACGCTGCCGAACGAACTGCCGCTCTTGGCACTCCGATCGACGATCGTTTTCCCCCACGGCACCATCGCCGTGCAGGTCGGTGCCTCCGACAACGTCGCACTCCTAAAAGCTCATCCTGAGCCGGGAACGCTGGTCGCCCTCGCGATTGCCCTCGGCGACGACGCGGGGGATCCCTCGCGGCTCTCCGGGCGCGTCGGTGTGCTCGCCCGGGTGCGCGATCACAGTCGCTCGGCTACTGGTACGGTGCAGGTGACGCTCGAAGGGCTGTCGCGCGTTCGCATCGGCGCGCTCAGCCAGCGGACGCCGTTCCCGATCGCCGGTATTGCGACGCTCGATGAAGTCGCGAACACGGCGCTCAGCGGTGCCGAGCAGGACTCGACGCGGACGCGTATGTCGCGGATCGTTTCGGCCGCCGAATCGCTCGTCGAGCTCAATGATCAATTCCCCGCCGAAGTCCCGGGGCTCCTGCGCAAACTCGCCAAGCATCCGTCGCGGTTCGCCGATCTCGCCGCGACTCACGGCTCACTGCGCATCGCCGAAAAGGACGAGATCCTCCAGTGCCTCGACGCCGGCGACCGGCTCAAGCGGCTGGCGCTCAAGTTCGAAAAAGAAGTCGCGCGCGCGCAGGTGCTCGAGGACGTGAAGCAGCAGACCGAGGTGAAGGTTGAGCAGCATCACCGTGAGTTCTATCTACGCCAACAGTTGCAGGCGATTCGCACGGAACTCGGCGAGCGCGATCCACTCGAGAGCGATGCGCAGGAACTCCTGAAGCAGATCGAGGCCGCCGGACTACCGGCGAACGTCGCGCAGGAAGCGAAGCGCGAGACCGAGCGGCTGCGCGCGCTCTCGCCGGCGTCGAGCGAGTATCAGGTGCTGCGCAACTATGTCGAGTGGATTCTTGCGCTGCCGTGGAGCAAGAAGGGCGGCGGCGATGACATTCCGCTCGACGCCGTCGAGCGGGCGCTGGATGATCGGCATTACGGGCTCGAGGAGGCCAAGGAGCGCATCCTCGAATACCTCTCGGTGCGGTCGCTGCTCAAGCAGAGCGCCGGCGCATCGCACGGACCGATTCTCTGTTTCGTCGGACCGCCGGGCACCGGCAAGACATCGCTTGGCGAAGCGATCGCGCAGAGCATCGGGCGCGCGTTCTATCGCATTTCGGTGGGCGGCGTGCGCGATGAAGCCGAGATTCGCGGACACCGTCGCACGTATGTCGGCTCGCTTCCGGGGCTCATACTGCAGGCGATGCGTCGCGTGCAGGTGAACGATCCGGTGCTGATGATTGATGAAATCGACAAAATGTCGAGCGGCGGGCCGAGCGGCGATCCAACGGCGGCGATGCTCGAAGTGCTCGATCCGCAGCAGAACGCGACGTTCGTCGATCACTATCTCAATCTGCCGTTCGATCTGTCGTCGGCGCTCTTCATCTGCACGGCGAACAATATTTTTGATATTCCGGCGGCGCTGCGCGATCGCCTGGAAGTCATCCGTATCGCCGGCTACACGATCGAGGAGAAAGTCGAAATCGCGTGGCGCTATCTGCTGCCGCGGCTGTTCAGTGAACACGGCATCACCGATCTCGACCTCCAGTTCACCGACGAATCGCTCGGCGTGATTTCCAACCGCTACTCGCGCGAGGCCGGCCTGCGCGGCTTCGAGCGCAACCTCGCCGCACTCATGCGCAAGCGGGCGCGGCGCAAGGCGCAGGGCGAGCAGGGCGCCTGGATCGTTGACGGCGCGCGGATCGAAGAAGTGCTCGGCGCACCGCGCTACGCGAGCGAGGCGGCGGAAATTGACCCGGAGATCGGCACCGTCACCGGACTCGCCTGGACCGCGAGCGGCGGCGAGCTGATGACGATCGAGGCGCTGCGGATGCCCGGATCGGGGAAGCTGACCGTGACCGGACAGCTCGGCGACGTGATGCGTGAATCTGTTGATGCTGCTTGCTCGTACGTGCGGTCACGGGCGCGGGCGTTGCGGATCGTCGACGCGGAAATGAAGTCGACCGATCTGCACATCCACTTCCCGGCCGGCTCTGTTCCCAAGGACGGACCGAGCGCAGGCGTGGCGGTGACGCTCGCGATTGCGAGTGTGATGAGCCGTCGTCCGGTGCGGCGCGATGTCGCCGTCACGGGCGAAGTCACGCTGCGTGGCAAGGTGCTCGAGATTGGAGGCGTGAAAGAGAAAGTGTTGGCAGCCTACCGGAGCGGATTGCGCGAAGTGCTGATGCCTGCGGCGAACGAGAAGGACCTCCGCGAGGTCCCGGCCGTCGTGCGCGCAAACGTGCGCTTCACCTTCGTGGCGACGATGGACGAGGCGCTCGACGCCCTGCTGTTGCCAGCGGCCGCTCCGGAAATCGCCGACGACGCTCCGCTCGCCGACGAGGCGCCGCGCCTGATCGACGAACCGCGCGCCCCGCGCGCCGCGCGCCGCGCGGCGGAACGCACGGACTGACCGTGCTCCCGCACGAGTTCTGGATGCGGCTCGGGCTCGATCTGCTGCTCGGCTCCGTCTCCGGCGGTTTCACGAGTTGGGTTGCGGTCGTCCTGATATTCCGCCCGTACGAGCGCACGTTCGGATTGCACGGCGCCGTGCCAAAGAACAAGGCACGACTCGCGAAAACAATCGGTAAGACCGTTGGCGAACGTCTGCTCACCCCGGCCGACATTCTCGCCGAGTTGCAGCAGTCCGGGCTTCGTGAATCGATCGAAGCGAAGCTTCGCGACGTCGCACTCGAGGCGCTCGAGAAGGAACACGGCTCGCTGCGCGCGATGCTGCCGCCGACCGTCGTTGCAGAAATCGAACAAACGCTCATCGACGCCGGCCCCGGTGCCGGTGAGGCGTATGCGCACTACGTCGCCAGTGCGGCGTTCGAGGTGCAGGTTCGCGCGTTCGTCGACAAATCCGGAAACGAAGTCGCGGTGAGCGAGAGCGGCACGGTAGTGATGGTGGAGAAGAAACCCGGCATCGCGGCCCGCGCGTCGGGCCTCGCGTCCGGGATCGTCAACGACGTAATCGTGAGGTGGGTGCTGCGCGCCGCGCGATCGGAGCGGGCGCGGGCGATGGCCGTCGAAGCGGTGAGCGGCGGTGTGGCGTCGCTGCTCGATAAGCCGATCGGCCGGCTCAGTCGTTGGGTGCCACAGGACGCCGCGCAGCGAATGGTTGATGCGGCGGCGCCAGCGGTGTGGGACCAGATCATCGAGAAGCTGCCGGCGCTGCTCGAGACGGTCGACATTCCGGCGATGGTCGAGCGGAAAGTGCTCGGCTTCAGCACGCAGCGCGTGGAAGAGATCGTTCGCGGCGTCACGCAGCGCGAACTGACGCTGATCGTGCAACTCGGCTACGTGCTCGGCGGTATGATTGGCGCCGTGCAGTTTGCGTTCGAGTGGGCGTTGCGCGGTTAGTACGTCAGCAGCGTGATGTTGCGGCCCGAACCTTTGCCGCCGCCGTCACCCCGATCCGTGAAGACTCCGCTGAAGACCTGCGGCGGCTTACCACGTGCATTCACCGTCACGACATAGTTCGTCAGTGGCACGCCGCAGCTCGACCAGTAGTCGAGGCGAACCTGGTAATCGCCGCGCGGCGCAATGAGTCCGCTCGCCCAGAAAATATTTTCGGCGCGTGGGCCGTCACTGCCGCAGCCGGCGTTCGAGTCGAGGTCGAGCGTGCCGCCGGTCGTCGACGTCTTGCCGGCCCAGTAAATTTCCTGTTGTGTCGGATCGATCACGTGCAGATCGACGTCCGCTTTTGAGTCCCACGTCACGTTCACCTGTACGTCGCCGGTGCCGACCGAAATCACACTGACCGAGCTGGACTGCTGCACGCCGTAGACCGTCGAGCTGGCGCCGCCGAGGTTCAGCGTAAAAATAGTCTTCGGAATGTCCTGACTGAACACGATCAGGAGTTGCTGCGATGTCGTCGGCGCCGGGAGCGTGATTTCCCAGTAGCCGACGACGCCGGGAACGTTGACCGCGATTTTCGTGAATGGCGTGGTCGAGACGACGGGAATCTGGATCGTGCCGCCGAGGAGAACGAGCGCCGGAATCGGCGCCGTGACGATCGGACCCGCGCCGGTCGGCGGAGCAGTGCCCGCCACGAGGACCGCCTTCGTGTTGCCATCGAGCGTCTGCATGCCGGCGATGTAGCGCTGCACGCCGGACTCTTGCGTCGCCGTCGGCTGCGCCCACTCGATGCACCCCGTGAGAGCCACGAGAAGCCCGAGCGAAATCGCCGGGCGCCAGAGGCGCGAAAGCTGCATCAAGACGAACTGAATCACCGGGCGCATCACATCCTCCTCCTTACGGCGTATGGAGCGTCACTTTCGCCAGATCAATAATTCTCGTCGAAGCGCCGGCGGGCACATCCGTGAAGAGCACTGACGGATGTCCCTGCACCATCGCCGACACGAGCTCAAGCGTTCTTCCCTTGCCCATGAAGCGGCGCATCTCGCCCGCTCCGCCGGATCCCGGCGTGGCGCCGAATCGCTTCTCGATCACCCGCTCCATCAAATCACGGAACCGCGCGGCCTGAACCGCGCTATCCCACATCGTCAGCCACGAAACACCGGCGCCCTGCGGCGTGTTCACCGCGACAAAGCGGTCGCCGCCCCATCCCATCGCACCGCGCTGCGCGGTGGCGATGTCGTTCAAATGCTGATACAGGAACAGGCGGGTTTCGAACTCGCCCAAATCGTTTTCGTAGATCACCGTCGCGCCGGATGGTTTCGGCAGCGTGATGCGAAGCGGTGTATCGAGCGAGTCGAGCAACTTTTCCGGGTGCAGCACCTGTTCGGTCGAAGACGGCATCCGCGTGTAAAGCGGCTCACCCGGCTTCAATTTTTCTTTCGCGCGCCGGACGAAATCGGCGCCGCTCAGATACGGAAAGAGCAGCGTTTCCTGCACCAGCATCGGTGCCGACGAAAAGATCGGCATCGAGCCCTGCGAATCACGAATCGTCTGCCGGACGCGATCCCAGCCGCCCGGTAAATTCACAGCGAAACTGCTGCCGCCGAGCATGATGCCGAGCTGCTCGAACGTCGCCTGCCCTTCGATCACCGACTGCGCCGCCGTCTGACGGTCGTTGTCGCCGTGCACTTTTGCGAGCGAGTCGAGCCCGAGGTACTGGTCCTGCAGGGCATGCACCAGCTCGTGCGTGATGGTGATGTTGATGACGTCGGCCGACGGCGCTCCCTTGGCCGACCCATCGCCCGCCACTACGTACAGGACTTTCGTAGAGGGGTCGTAGTAACCGATCACCTGTTCGGCGAGCAAACCGAGCATGAAAGACCGAAGATTCAGCGAATCGGGGAGGAGGCCGAGGAGCTTATAGGCGCGCTCGGCGCCAGCGAGTTCGAGGGCCGGTTGGTCCTCGTCGAACTTTCTCTCGAGGAAGGAGCGGACTTCGTCTTTCGACTTGGTCTCGACCTTCGGCATCCGCTTGAACTTGAGGCCGATCGATTTCTCGATCGCCGGAATCGCCGCCGAGACCTCTTTCTTGTAGGGGCCCTCGTAGCCGATCGATTCCTGCTTCGCCTGACAGGCGGCGAGGAGCGGCAGCGCGGCGGCGACGAGCGCGGTCGCGGTGGCGAGGTGCAGACGCAGACGCAGGCGGAGGGAGTTCATCAGCGGGAGACGTGGTCGAGGTACCAGCCCAGGAACGGATAGCCCCAGAGCAGTGTGAGGAGCGCGGCCGGCGCGAGGAAGACGCCAAAGGGAACGAGCGGTGGTTCGAATTTTTGTTTGGCGCGGCGAGCGCGGAGTACGCCGATCGGGTAGACGATCAGCAGAAAGGCGACGGTCGCGAGCAGTGCACCGGCGAAGATCGTGAGCAGCGCGCGTCCCGGACCGAGGGCGGCGCCGGCCATCGCCATGAGCGTCGAGTCGCCGAAGCCCATCGCCTCTTTTTTGAGAACGACTTCACCCAACCAGCCGATAATCGCGATCGCGCCCGCGCCGACACAGGCGCCGAACATCGCGTCGACCGGACCGGAGAACGGGAGATTCGAGCCGTAGTAGGCGCCGGCGATCGAAGCGCCAACGAGGAGGATCAGTCCGCTGACGGTGAAGCCGTCGGGAATCAGATAGTGGATGGCGTCGGTGATCGCGATTCCGAAAAGAATCGTCGCAAACACGGCGACGCGCAGCGACAGAAAGCTCAGACCGAAGGCGTAAAAGCAGAGCACCCAAAGGCCCGCAATCGCGAGCTCGACGGCAGGATACACCGCCGAGATCGGGAGCGCGCAGTTTCGGCATTTGGCTCGTAGCACGAGCCACGAGACGATCGGAATGTTATCGTACCACGCGATGCCGTTGCCGCAGCGCGGGCAGCGCGACGGCGGACTGACGACCGAGAGTTCCTCGGGCCAGCGTGCGATGCAGACGTTGAGGAACGATCCGACGCAGGCACCGATCGCGAAGACGAACAGAAAGAACACGGCGCTCATGGTTTCAGGGCGAAGAGAGTGATGCCTGCGGCGACCGCGACGTTGAGCGATTCGACGCCGGCGTGCATCGGAAGTGCAACGACGCGCGCCGAAGCGGCGCGAACAACGGCACTCACACCGGCGCCTTCGTTGCCCATGGCGATGGCGAGGCGTTCGGGCGGCTTCACCGCGGTGACGGGATCGCCGTCGGCGGCGGTGGACCAGAGGGTCACGTTGCTCAGAGAAAGCATCTTCAGCATCTCGTCGACGTCCGTGACGATAACCGGAATGCGCAGCTGCGCGCCGACGGCCGATCGAATCGCTTTGGCGTTCCAGATATCGGCCGTGCCGGGCAATGCGATCACAACGGCGCCGAGTGCCGCGGCGGTGCGAATGAGTGTGCCGACGTTGCCGGGGTCCTGGATTGCGTCGAGGACGAGGAGCCGAACCGGGCCGGTCGGATTCCAGCCGGCGGCCTGCACGGGAATTGCCGCAACGCCGAGCACCCCCTGTGGGTTTTCGGTGTCGGCGGCTGACGCAAAATCGTTCTCGCTGACTTCCTCGACTGTGATGCCGCGCACATCGAGCAATGCCCGCAACGCCGCGCCACGTTCTGTGTTCGAGAGCGCCGCAGTGATGAGCGCGCCCTTCACGACGAAGTCGGAGGCGAGCAACTCCTCGACCGAGCGCACGCCCTCTGCCACGAACAGACTACGCCGTTCGCGCGCCTTGCGACGTTTCAAATCTCTTGCTAGGGTCAATAGAGACACAGACACTCGATCATTTTGGTCCCACTTTCATAGAGTCTTGATGCTTCCGCTCATTCTAAGATGGACGCGCAGCGCCCGTCGTGCGTTTCCGATTGTCGCCGTGCTCCCAATTGCCGCCTGCGCCGTCTCCCAGCAGCAGGAAGTCGCGATGGGCGCGGATTACGCCGGGCAAATTGCCCAACAACTGCCGTTGATCAAGGATCCCGAAGTCGTCCGGTACATCAATGTCCTCGGAGACTCGCTCGCGCGCCTCACGCCGCGCAAGGACCTGGCGTGGCATTTCGCGGTTGTCGACAGCAAGGAAGTGAACGCCTTTGCGGTCCCGGGCGGTTACGTCTACGTGAACCGCGGGCTCATCGCCCGGGCGACGAACATGAGCGAAGTCGCCGGCGTGCTCGGTCACGAAATCGGCCATGTCACCATGCGGCACTCGATCAAGCAGATGCAAAAGGCGCAGGGCGCGAACATCGGCGTGACCGCGGCGTGCGTCCTCACCAACGTCTGTAACAGCGGACTGGGCCAGACGGTGATCAACGTCGCTGGCGGTGCGGTGTTCGCACAGTTCAGCCGAAAGGACGAAGCTGAAGCCGACGCCGAGGGGGTCAAGAATTTGATCGCGGCGCGGATCAATCCGAACGGGATTCCGTCGATGTTCCGGATTTTGCTCGACGAGCGAAAATCGACGCCGGACGCCGTGAGTGCATTTTTTGCGACGCACCCGCTCGAAGAGGATCGGATTTCGGCAACGCAATCGCAGATTGCTTCGTACCCGGCTGCACAGCGCAATGGGGCTTCTGATTCACAGAATTTTCAGGCGTTCAAGAGGAGATTGGGCGCGTTGCCGCCTTCGCCTGTGCCGAAGAAGTGAGTGGGACTTCAGTGGGAGTTCAGTGGGAGCGCACTGTTCTCCCACTATTTTCGCACTCACAACTTCCCAACAAACGCCGCCACCAAAGCGCCAAACCTCCCCCCCGCTTTCGCCCCAACGTCGACAACTTCAGCGTGTGCGAGCGGTGTCGCAGAAATCCCCGCCGCCTGATTGGTGATCAGACTGACCCCAGCGACCTCCATCCCAAGCGCCGCCGCAACGATCGTCTCCGGCACCGTCGACATTCCGACCGCATCCGCGCCAAGCCGCTCCAGCATTCGCACTTCGGCAGGTGTTTCGTACGTCGGACCGAGCAGGCCGGCATAGACGCCGGACGTGAGCGGAACGCCGGTCGCGCGCCCGGCCTCGAGCAATAGCTGCACAAGTCGCGGCGCGTACGGCGCGGACATATCCGGAAATCGCGTGTCGGTCGGCTCGAGCGCGCCGATTAGCGGATTCTGGAACATCAGATTCAGATGATCCTCGATCACCATGAGATCGCCGGGCTTGAACGTCCGGCGGATCCCGCCGGCGGCGTTCGAGACGAACAGCACCTTCGCGCCGAGCGCGTGGACGACACGCACCGGAAACGCCGCGGCGCGCGCCGAATGGCCTTCGTATAGATGAAAGCGGCCGGCCAGCGCGAGGATTTCGCGGCCGCCGAGTGTGCCGCGAATCATCTCTCCCTTGTGGCCGACGACGTTCGTCGCGTGAAAGCCGGGAATGTCCGCATAGCGGACGCGCGACGCGTTCTCGATCCGGTCCGCGAGTTCGCCAAGTCCTGAGCCAAGCACGATCGCCGCAACGGGCTTCATGTCGCCGCCGAGGCGGTCGCGAATCGTGAATGCGGCCGCCTTCGCCGCTTCCGCGCTATACGCGATCACTTGGCCATCTCGGCGCGCAGCGTCGCGAACTCGGCGTCGACGGTCACCAGCAACGCCTGTTTCTCGTCGTCGGGAAGGAACGCACTCGTGAATCCGTTACGTGCGAGCGTGCAAAGTTCGTCGAAGCCGAACTGCAGCTCGTTCGCGGCGTGCGCGTACTCGTCGGTGAGCGTTGTCCCACTCATTAAGCGGTTGTCCGTGTTGAGCGTCACCTGCATCCCCCGTTCGAAATAGGCGCGCAGCGGATGCGACGCATAGTCCTTCGTCGCCCGCGTCTGCACGTTGCTCGTGAGGCACGCTTCGATCGCGATACCTTTCTTGGCCAAGTCATCGGTCAGCTGCAGATCCTCGATCAGCCGCGTACCATGCCCGATGCGCGTCGCGCCGCAGAGCTGTACCGCGTCACGCACGGACTCGGCGCCCGCCCCTTCACCGGCATGACACGTGCAAAACATTCCGTGGTCGAGCGCGTGATGAAAGGCCGCCGCGTGCTGCGAGGCCGGATGTCCCGCCTCACCGCCGGCGAGATCGAAGCCGACGACGCCACGCCCCTGATACTGCACGGCCTGTTTCGCGAGATCCAGTGAGACCTGCGGCGGCAGATGGCGCAGCCCGCAGACGATTAGACGTCCGATAATACCGTGATCCGCGCGCGCGCGCGCGAGCGCGCGGAGCGGCGCCTCGATCACTTCCTCGTAGGACAATCCATCGCGCACGTTGAGAATCGGCGCAAAACGGATCTCGATGTACCGCACGCCGTCGAGCCAGGCATCTTCGGCCAGTTCGTAGGTGATGCGCTCGAGCGCCGACGCGCGCTGCATGACCGAGAGCGTCGTGTCGAACCGCGTGAGATAATCCTCGAGATGGCGCGCGTCGCGCACGTACATGTGATGCGCCATCGCCTCGGGAGTCGCCTCCGGCATCGCAACACCAAACTCGCGGCCGAGCTCGAGGAGCGTCGAGGCGCGCACGGAGCCGTCGAGGTGGCAATGCAGTTCGGCTTTCGGAATTCGCCGCAGCAACTCGCGGGAGATCGCGGTCACGCTACGTCCCCGCTGTCGCGAAGGGCGCGCGCCGACACGAGGCGCAATACGGCGCCGCCGGTAGCGGGCGCGTCGAGAGCGATCGGCAGCCCGCGGCTGTCGGTGACGGCGCGCTCACCGGCGGCGACGGCGTCGGCCGCGGCTGCGTCGAAGGCACGCACCGTATCGAGGATCGTCGCCGACCGTGGCACGGAAAGCGCGGTGCCGTTGACGAAGACGCGAAGCGTTTCAGGTTCGTTCATTATTCGTTCATTGCGGTCGAGGGGTGACGATGGCGCCGCCGGACGGAAGGCCGGTGAGCCACCAGTTTCTGGTGAAGTAGTCGTTCGGTGAAATCGTCCGGCGGCGCGTCACTTCGTCGATCAGCAGTTGGCGAATGTCCTGATCGCGATCGTACACGACCGGCGCCCCGCGAAGCATCGTGTAGCCGCCGGTGCCGCCAGCGCGGTAGTTCGTGAGCGCCATCGTAAAGGTATCGGTAGGCCGCACTCTGCGGCCGCGCACGGCGAGCGCCGTGATGCGCGCGCCGATCGGCTTCGAGACGTCAATCGTGTAGGTCGCGCCGGCGATCATCTCGTAGTTGAAGCCGGGAATCGCCGGATCGTAACCGAGCACGCCGTCGGCGACGCGGAAGTACTTCGCGGACTGCTCGAGGTAGTCACGCAACTGCGCCCCGGTGATCCGGACGGCGCGCAGCGTGTTCTCATACGGATACAGCTTGGCGAGCTGCGCGACCGTCACTGCGCCAGCGGGAATCTTCGCGCTGAGATCGAACGCTGCGGCCGATGCAAGATCAGTATGGGCGCCGCGCCGCATCGTCTCGAGCACGAAGTCCATGAGTGGAGTATCGGTCAGTCGCGCCGAATCGGCGCGCCACGCACTCCGCGTGCGGCCAACAACGGTCGCCGCGTAGCGCCGCGCCGAAGCGTGCGTGCGCGCCGAAGCGTCGACGACGGCTGGCGACTCGGCATGTCCTTCCACGCGGACGATCGACGCGTCTTTGCCGATTGGCCGCCACTCCGATCCGCGAATCTCGAACCGCAGATGCGCGATCGAGACACTCGTCGCCCAGTTGCGCGGCTGCGTGAGCAGCACGCCGTTCATGACCGTCGCTTCGACCTCGCGGTGCGAGTGCCCGTAGACGATCAGGTCGATCCCCGGCACTTCTCTGGCGACGCGCCCCATCGCATTCTCGAACAGGCCGTTCGACATCGGCGCTTCGCCCTTGTCGTCACCGAATCCCGAGTGGGCGATGACGACGACCGCGTCGGCCCCCTCCCGCTTGGCGGCGGCGACCGCGTCGCGGGCTCCGACGACGATGTCACCGACCGACGCGTGCCCCGCAAGGTTCTCGCGGTCCCAGATCATCGACCCCGGCGTCGTGACGCCGATGATCGCGATTTTCATTCCCGACCGTTCGACGATCGTGTACGCCTTCCAGAGCGGATGTCCGTCGAGCGACGTCGCGTTGGCGGCGAGAAACGGAAAGGTCGCCTGCGGCAGGGCGCGGGCGAGATGTGTAAAGCCGTAGTTGAACTCGTGATTGCCAACCGCCGCTGCGTCGTAGCGCATCGCGTTCATCGCTGCGATCACCCCGTGCGTGCCGATGGTGTCGAATTTCGCGGCGGCATATGTAAACGGATTGCCCTGGAGCAGATCGCCGGCGTCGACGAGGATCACCCGTCCCGGGTTCGCGGCGCGGACGGAGTCGACGATCGTCGCCGCGCGCGCCAAACCGCGCTGCGTTTCGGCGGTATCGGCGTAGTAGTCCCACCCGCGAATCCGGCCGTGGACGTCGGTCGTCGAGACGACGACGATATCGACGGGGATCCC
>JAYVPN010000192.1:0-13556 GCA_043757365.1 Gemmatimonadota bacterium
TCAGCGGGCAGTCGCCCTCGGCCCGAAGACCGAACGCGAGCGCGATTACATCGAGGCCGTATCGAAACTGTACACGACGTTCGAGACAGCACCGCAGCCGGCGCGCGTCGTCGCGTACCGGGACGCGATGGCGACCGTTGCCGCCAAGTATCCGGACGACACAGAGGCTTCAATCTTTTACGCGATTGCGCTGACGGCAGCGGCATCACCCGCGGACAAGAGCTATGCCGATCAGCTCAAGGCCGGCGCGATTCTCGAAGCGCAGTTCGCCAACGAGCCGAATCATCCGGGGCTCGCGCACTACATCATTCACACCTATGACGTTCCACCGCTGGCCGGCCGCGCCGTTGCCGCGGCAGGCCGATATTCGAAGATCGCGCCGTCGGCTCCGCACGCGCTGCATATGCCGTCCCACACCTTTACGCGCATCGGCGCGTGGCAGTCTTCGATCGACGCCAACATCGCTTCCGCGAAATCCGCCAAGCTGGACAGCTCGACGGCCGAGGAGCTGCACGCCAGCGACTACATGACATACGCGTACCTGCAAACCGGACAGGACGCGGCCGCACGGCGTGTGCTCCAAGCACTCCCTGAAATCGAGACGCGATTCGATCCCGCCGCGATCGGCGGCGCGGCAAGCGGCTCGGCCGGAATCTTTGCACTCGCAGCAATCCCGGCGCGCATTGCCCTAGAACGCAGTGACTGGGCCGCAGCGGTGGCGTTGCAGCCGCGTTCGACACCGTTCTCACACGCCGACGCAATCACCTGGTTCGCGCGCGCGATCGGTGGTGCCCGCTCTGGCGACACGACGACGGCGCGCGCCGCTGTCGAAGCGCTCGAGCGGATACAGGCGAAACTGGCCGCGAGCGGCGAGGTCTACTGGACGGAACAAGTCCGCATTCAGGCGCTTGGCGCCCGTGCGTGGCTGGCGTATGCAGGCGGGCAGCCGGTGGAGGCGCTCACGCTCATGCGTGAGGCGGCGAACGCCGAAGACAGGACGGAAAAGAACGCGGTCACGCCGGGCCCGCTTGCGCCGGCGCGTGAAATGCTCGGCGAGATGCTGCTGCTGACGTCACAAGCACGGCCGGCGCTCGTCGAATTCGAAGCAACGCTCCGTAAGGAGCCGAATCGCTTTCGCGCCCTCGACGGCGCCGCGCGGGCTGCGGCTACGGCCGGCGATATCGCAACCGCGCAGCGGTACGACCGTCAGCTCGTCACGATGTGCGCGCGCGGCGACAAACCCGGGCGCGCCGAGCTGGTGGCAGCTCGGCAGGCCGACCGGCACGCTACCCGGCACTCTACCCGGCACTCTACCCGGCACGCTACCCGGCACGCGGCCCCACGCTGACCTCGTACTCGGGGCGGAGGCGTAGAATCTTGGATCATCGGCGACACCGCGACGCCGTTACTGCCGCGTGATCAGCACCTGCTGAATTTTACCGTCGGGCGTCCGGTACATCGATCCGGCGACAGACACCTTGCCCACCATCAGCCGCAAAATCGCAACCTCCATTCCACCGCGCTCACGCAGGCCAATCACCTGCACGTTCGAGACGCCGCCGAGGGCGGTGAGTTGGGCCGACGCAGCGCGCTCGAGCGCCGGCGTGAGGTGGGCGTTGAAATCTTCGCTCAGCGTGGATCGATCGACTGCGCCCTTTTCGAGCTGGCTCAGATAGCTCTTCACCGCGTCGAGTGCCGGGAGTCCGGCGATCTTCGGCAGGTCGGTCTGCAGGAGCAGTTTGGCGATGAGCGCATTATTGAGCGCGCCGAGTCCGGTCTCACTGTTCGCAAGTAGCACGACGGCCGATCGCGTCGCCGGCAGCACCGTGTTCTGCGTGACGCTGCCGCTCACCGCGCCGCCGTGGCTGAGCATGATCGCCGGTCCGGTATCGCTCACGCCGTCGCCGCAGCCGTAGGAGGTGGAGCGGCCATCCTTCAATCGGCGCGCTGTTGTTAGCGTCTTGTACGATGCCGGTGAGAGCGCCTTGCCGGTAACGAGCGCGAGATCCCAGGCCATCAAATCGGTCGGCGTACTCCAGATTGCGCCCGCCGCGCCGGTCCATCCTTTCCCCTCCGGCTGCGCCGGTGTCGGGTCATTGAGTGCCCAGCTCCGATAGCCGGTGGCGATCGCCGCGCCATTCGTCGGCGGATCGTAGCTGCTGTGCGTCATACCGAGCGGAGTGAATATCCGATTCTGCAGCAGCGCGCCGAACGGCGCACCAGTCACTTTCTCCGCGACCGCTCCGAGCACGGTAAAGCCGGTATTGCTGTAACTCCATCGCGTCCCAGGTTCGAAATCGAGTGGCATCATTGCGTACTCCGCCATAATCTGATCGGCGGTTACGTCCTTGAGCATTTCGCGATCGACGTAGTCGAGCGGATAATAATCGCGGTAGCCGCTGACGTGATTGCCGAGATCGAGCAGCGTGATATCGGAGGCGCGCGTCAGTTTCGGAAAGTACGTCGCGACTTTGTCACGCATCGCGAGCTTCTTGTCTTCCGCGAGCAGGAGGACGGCGCTGCAAGTGAATTGCTTCGTCACTGAGCCAACCGGGAACATCGTAATCGTCGTGACTGGTGTATTCTTCTCGACGGACGCGAGTCCGTAGCCTTTGGCGAACACCACCCGACCGTTCTGCATCACGCCGACCGTGAGGCCGACGATGCCTTTGTCGTCGAAGTGGGCGCGGACGATGCTATCGAGCTCGGCCGGATTCACCGGCGGTACGGACGGCGATTCCCGGCGCGTCGACGTTCCCGACGCGCGCCGTTCGAGCGCCGCGACGAACGGTGCGATGCGACGTGGCAGTGTGTCGGATCCGGCGCCGATGCGGTGACCGATGGTCTGGTAGTTACCAGTCGTTCCGTACGATTCCCATCGTGGAACCGCGGGGCCATTGGGGTTGCCGGTCTTCGCGAAATTGACCCAGTAACCGCTCATGACCCGCGCGAGCGTCGTGTCGTCGGCCGATCGCTCCCACACACGTTGCGATGCGAGAGGCACCGAACCGAACACGAAGGGCAGTTCAGCGGCGTGAAAGGCGCCGATCGTTTTTCCAACCGGGCCGTCGGACACGCGTGAGAAGTCATAGACCCACGTCGACGCTTTGCCGGCGCGCGATCGAGACGCGGCGACAAAATGCGCGTGCGCGATCATTACGTCGCTCATTGCGCGCTGAAACTGTGGCATGATCCGTGGTGTGGTATCGACCGGATATCGCGCCCAGAGTTCGTCGAAGGGCACGTCCGGGATCTCGCGAGCGAGTCGCACCCGATAGCCGTCGACCGTCGTTGCAGGCACATCACGTCGCAGCACGGATGCTTCGTCTCGATTCATTCCGGTGATGACTGGAACGCCGGCACCAGCGCCGCCGCTCAGCCGATTCAGCAGCGGCGCGTCGAGAAGCCAGCTGTCGAACACCGGCCACGCGACCGCTGCCGTCAGAGCGCTCGATGGAGGAAGAATTTGGACGAGGCGGTCGGTCGGCAGCGCGCGCAACTCCGTTGCTGTCGCGTGCGAGCCATCGAGACCAAGTGATGTCGCGACACTCGCGCCGACCGCCTCAGCGGAGGTCGTTGTGTCGCCGGGTGATACGCGCAGCGGATGACTTGTCAGCCCGACGGCGCTCTCCATGATCGCCCGCGCGAACAGCCCACGAGCGAGCGGTGTCGCCAGCAGCGTCGCGATATCGTATGCCCCCGCACTTTCGCCAAACACGGTAACGCGCGCCGAATCGCCTCCAAACGCCCTCGCGTTGCGTCGAATCCAGCGGAGCGCTTCGATTTGATCGAGCAGTGCGTAGTTGCCGGAGACGTGTCTCGGCGATTCGGCGGAGAGTGCCGGATGCGCGAGAAACCCGAGCGCCCCAAGCCGGTAGTTGATCGTGACCACGATGACGCCCTGACGGGCGAGGGCGACGCCGTCGTACGTCTCGGCGCTGCCCATCATGTTGCCACCGCCATGGATGAAGACCATGATGGGCAGCGCCGAGTCGCGACGCGTTCCGGCTCCCAATCGCGCCGGGCTCCAGACATTGAGGAAGAGGCAGTCCTCGTTCGTCGCCGCGACGCGCGCGCCGAAGAGCTGTCCGAGCAGTGCATCGTTCTGCGGGCACGCGGCGCCGAACGACGTCGCGTCGCGTGGATCCTTCCAGTGATCCACCGGAGCCGGCGCACGCCACCGACGTTCACCAGTTGGCGCGGCAGCGTATGGAATTCCGCGGAATCGGGAGATTGCGGTGACGCTGTCTGCCCAATCCCCGATGACGGTACCGGATCGGGTTGCCACGGTCGGACGCGCGGTACTGATAGTGCTTTGCCTGGCCGATGCGACACTAGGCCGGCTTCCGAGTACCGCGAGGGCGGCGGTCAGAACTAGTGCTCGACGCGTCATTGAAAAACCGTCCTGATGGATAGATCGTAGAGAAAACGTTCGGGCAACTCGGCCGGATGCGCGAATCTACCCGGCAATACCCTAGGGCACGACGGTGGTAAGACGGTGGCAAGACGCTGGCTATGGTCCAATCGTCCATGCCTCGCGTACCGCGCTCACGGCTGAACTCTCGGCCGCTGCTTCATCAGCGCCTCGATCTCGTCGATCTCACGCGGCGCCGTGCTGATCCGTTCGAGGCCCTTTTCGCTGATGATGTAGTCATCCTCGATGCGCACGCCGGTATTCTGATACTTCAGCACTTTCGTGCGCACGGCCGCGATGAACGCGCGGTTCTTCGGCGTGTCTGGCAGCACATCGAGCGCCCGCGTGCTCACATAGATCCCAGGTTCGATCGTGAAGGCGTCGCCGACTTTGAACGTGCCGTCGCCGAACGACGCCTGCACGGGATCGTGCACCGCGAGTCCGAGGCCGTGAATGATTCCGTGAATCATCCAGTAGTTCGCCTGCGTGCATTGTCCCGGCTGCCTCACACAGTCCGCCGGCCACGGCGGATCGATCGACGCGTCGGCGCGTTCGATCAGACCAAGCGCCGCGAGTCCCTTGACGCGCACCACAACGGACGAGTCCTGCGCAGCCGACAACTTCATGCCCGGCTTCGAGTTCCGCTCGGCCGCCGCCTGTGCGTCGCGCACGAGTTGATAGATCTCGCGTTGCGCACTCGTAAACGTTCCGCTCACCGGAATCGTCCGCGTGATATCGGCCGCGTAGCCGCGATACTCGGCGGCAGCGTCCATGACGACGAGATCGCCCGCCGCGACCGGATCCGTGTCCTTCATGTAGTGGAGCTGCGTGCCGTTGATGCCCGCGCCGACGATCGAGCCATAGGCCGGGCGTTCGGCACCGAGCTTGGTGAAGCTGTACTCGAGCGCCGCGCGCAAATCATACTCGTGCGTCGGGTTCGCGGTCAGCATCGCCGCGCGGTGACCTTCGGAGCTGATCTCGGCGGCCTTCCGGAGCAATGCAAGTTCGGCCGCCGACTTTTTGGCGCGAAGTTCGGCCACGAGCGGCACGGCGTCGCGAATCACGACCGTTGGATGCCTCGCCGCGAACGACTTCATGAACGCCTGCCCACGCGTCAGCGAGTCGGCGCGTGCAAAGTCCGCATCCTCGACGTCGGCGATCGTATAGAACGGGAGCGCCGAACCGGCGAGCGAATCGACGACGGACGATAGCGCGCTGAACGACCGGCCGACGATCCCGTACCGATGCAGAACGTCGCCGGTATCGGCGCGCTGGCCGTAGTAAAACGCCGTTCGGGCATTCAGGCGCGTCACGAACAACGTGCTGGCCGCCTTCTTGTTTCGCACGATCATGACGAACGCCGCGTCGGGTTCATCGTAGTTCGTGAGATAGTGGAACGGTGGCGCCTGAAAGAAGGGGCCGAAGTCGTGCACCAACGCACGCCCACCGAACGACACGAGCACGCCGTTCTCGATGCGCGCGGCAAGCGCCTCACGACGCGCCGCAAACTCGGCGTTGGGGATTTGGGCGCCGGCGCGCGTCGAGGCGCCGAGCAGCAGAAACGCAGCCGCGAGTGAGCCACGGCGTAGCGGAGCAGTCGATGTTGGCATGCCCCGAAGCTACGCCTCGCCCGGCACAGCCGCTACTTGTCTCGTGTTCCCTTCACCGGCGATGGCGCGTCGCCAACTGCGTGACCCGGAATGGTGCGCGTCATCGTTCCGTCGATTGCGTCGCCATTTGCGCGAAGCGCCCAGCTCATCGTGCTCGGGATGATCTGTTCTTCGCCGTTCATGTTGACGCGGGCACTCGACGTCCCGATGAACGTTGCACCCGGCCCCGAGAAGACACCGGCCAGCCGAATCGGCGGTCGCGCGGGACCGTCACTCGGACCGGCGGCGGAGAGCGTCGCGATCAACGAATCGCCTTTCTCAACAACCTCAAGGTCTGGGTGCTTCTGCGCAGTTTGTCACGTCGGAGCGGCCGGAGGTTTACTCGGCCCCGGCCGCTCCGATGACTTACGGTCGCCCCGCGGCCGCCGGCTGCGGATCTTCGGCCCACCACCACTGCTTCCCGAGCGGTTTCGCGCGCGGCCACACTTCGTCGAGCGTGTTGCCGTCGTAAAGGCGGCCGTTTTTCATCACGCTGCGAATCGTGTTGGTGTTGCGGATGTCGTCGAGCGGGTTCTGGTCGAGAATCTGGAGGTCGGCGAGCTTGCCGACTTCGAGCGAGCCGAAGTCTTTGGCGTGCCCGATTGCATCGGCGCCGTGAATCGTCGCCGCGCGCAGCGCGTCATGCGGCGAGAGTCCGCCCGACGCCATCATCCAGAGCTCCCAGTGAACGCCGAGGCCCTGGAGCTCACCGTGAGAGCCCAGGCCGACACGGCCGCCGGCCGCCACCATCTTGGTGAGTTGCGCGGCGAGGCCCTTGAAGATGTACTGGTCTTCGCGGAAGTACTGCGTAGTCTTCCACGAATCGAGCTCTTCATGCGGCGTGAAGTGATGGAGCTTCTTGTCTTCGTCGACGTTGTAATGCGTGAGCCAGTAGTTGAGCCCCGTCGGTCCGCCGTAGCCGACGACCAGCGTCGGTGTGTAGGTGATGCCGCTCTGCGCTTCGAGTTGCACGACGTCGTTGTACAGCGGGAAGATCGGCATCGCGTGCTCGAGCCCCGGATAACCGTCCTGCATCAGCGTGAGGTTCATCGTCAGGTTCGACCCACCTTCGGTCGTCGCGGTCAGGCCGAGTTCCTTCGCGGCCATGATGACCCACTGCCGCACCTTACGATCGCCGGCGAGATACTGCTTGATCGTCTGCGTGTTGTAGTGATCGGCGTAGCGGCGCACGACATCGCGCGCTTCGTCGAGACTCTTGATGTTGTCGTTGGCGAATATCCCGGGGCCGGTGGAGTACAGACGCGGACCGATCAGCGCGCCGGTCTCCATGAGGTCAGTGTAGCTGAGAATGTCCGTCGCCGACGTTTGTGGATCGCGTTGCGTCGTCACGCCGTAGGCGAGATTTGCGAGGAGCTGCGTGACCTGATCGCGATGCACGCCCCAACCGAACCAGTTGTGGGCGTGAATGTCGACGAAGCCGGGAATGATCGTCTTGCCACTGACGTCGATCACCTTGGCACCGGCCGGAATCTGCACCGATCCACTCTCACCGACGCCGGTGATGCGATTGTCGGTGACGACCACATCACCGTTCGCAATCACTTGATCGCCCTTCATCGTGATCACCCGGGCGCCGCGGAGCACGACCGTGCCCTTCGGCCGGTCTTTCGCCGCGATGATTTCAATATCATTGCGCTGCGCTTCGTAGACGGCAGCGGCCTTTTTCGTCGTATCGCGGGCCGCGCCGGCGGCAGCCGCGCCGGCGGCCGGTGGGGCACCCGCCGCCGCCACGGAATCGGCGCGCGCAACCGAATCGCGCACCGCCGTTTCGCCGACGGTCACGTCGTAGTTGAAGTAGCTGCGCCCAATCGAGTAGAACGCCACCCGGCTGTCGTTGCTCCAGCCGATGAAATCGCCGCCAACCTTCGTAAGTCGCGCTGTCGGTACGACCGATCCAGCGGTCACCGAGACTGCCGTCGCCTGGCCGGCCACCGGTGGCACCGTGATCAGAAAGACATTGTTGTCGGCGTGCACGAGCGCCCGCTTGCCGTCGGGTGAAAGCAACACTTCATCGGGGACGGGCGGCGGTGGCGGCGTCGCCCCCGGCGGCAGCGGATTCGCCGGCCCGGGCGGGGCCGAGACGCGCACCACGACTTTGCGATCGGTGCCATCGAAGCGCATCGAGACGAGCCCCTCCTGCCCGGCCCACACGTACATCCGCGCGGCGTCGGGGCCAATGTGCGGCACATTGCGCCCTTCCTGCGACTGTCCGCCTCCGACCCACGTGATCCGAGTAATGTCACCGCCGGCGGACGGCAGCCAGACGTATTCGAGTTCCGCCGAGTTGCTGAGACTGCCGAAGTCTTCGAAGTTGCGCATGCGGCTCATTCGCGAACCGCGCACCGCTGTGATACGTGAGCCGTCCTTCGTATACGCGATCTTGTCGTAGTACGCGGCGGCACGCGTGAGGCGCTCGGGCTGTCCGCTGCCGTCGGCATTGACGCGATAGATATTTCCGCCGGCGGTGTCGGTCCACGTCACGTAGGCGATGGAGCGGCCGTCCGGCGACCAAATCGGCGCATGCTCGACCATCCCGCCGCGGGTGAGTCGACGCGTATTCGTTACGGTGAGCTTCATCGCTCCCGCGCCACCGGTCGACGGCGTGAGGTCGCCGACAAACAGCTGATCGAGTGCGATGAACGTGAGTCGTCGTCCGTCCGGGGAGGGCCTCGCACCGCGAATCTGCGTCACGGTAAGCACGGAATCGTTCACCGGATATTCAAACTTCGCGAGGGCCGCCATCTGCTGATCAACATCAGCGATGAACGGAACTGCACTGACGCGCCCACTCGGCACTTCGAGACGCCAGATCTTGCCGCCGTAGCTCGTGATCAGCGACTTCGAATCCGGGGTGAACGCCGACGCCGGATAGACGTCACGATCATTGGTTCCGCCGCCCTGCGAGTTGTCGCGTTGCACATCCATCACGAGCCAGCGTTCGTCGCCGGTTGTGAGATCGCGGAGCTTGAGTGCCTCGCGGGCGTCGTGGCGCGTCGCATAGACGAGCCACTGGCCGTCGGGGCTCGCGACGGGACGGAAGGCGCCGTCCGTTTCGTGCGTGCGAAGAAGCGTGCGCCCGCTCTCGCGATCGAACTGCGCGATCTGATACCCGCCGAGTCGGCGGGCGTTGCTGCGCGCTTCGAGATCTTCGTTTTCTTCCTGAACCGACGATACAGCGTCGGGATGCGAACCGGTGAGAAAGACCGGCGGTACGGTACCGGTCACGTTCACCCAGAGGTACCGCGCATCGCCGCTGAGCGCGGCGCCGTAGTGCGATGGCGTAGGAGCGGCGCCGGCCGCTGCCGCAACATCCGGGCGGAGTCCGGTCATCTGCAGCCCCGAGCCGCCGTCCTTGTTATACAGCCAGAGTTGACCGGTGCGCGATGCGATCACGTACTGACCGTCGGCACTCCAGATGGGCGACGCGAAGTTGATGCGTTCAGTCTTCGTGATGGCCTTGGGCTTCGAGCCGTCCACATTGGCGATCCAGATGTTCTTGGAGCCGTTGCGATCCGAGACGAAGACGATCTGCTTGCCGTCGGGCGAATAGCGCGGCTGCTGATCCCAGCCGGCGCCGCTCGTGATGCGCGTCGCCTTGCCGCCGGCGATTGGGATTGTATACAAATCGCCGAGGATGTCGAAGGCGATCGTTTTGCCATCGGGCGAAACGTCGAGCGAGATCCACGACGCTTCGTCGGTCGTGAACTTCAGGGTGCGCGGCGTTGCGAGTGGTAGCGAGTTCGTTTTCGCCGCGGCTTTGATGAGGCTGTCGTTCTGCGCCGGTGTTTGGGCGTTGAGTCCGCCCGTCCAAATGCTGAATCCCGCGAGTGCGAGCACGAGCGCGATACGTCGAGTGAACGTCATGGCGGGGTCCGCGAGATGGTTGAGAGTATTCACGAGATCGGCTTCGCTCGCGAAAGCTGCTTGACGAGATCGTACAAAAATGCGTGTCCCTCGAAGAACGACTCGACGCGGATACGCTCGTCGCGGCCGTGGAAGCGAATATCGTCGCGATCAAAGAAGAATCCCTGCACACCGTACGTCGGAATCCCCGCGCCGCGCAGAGAGCGCCCGTCGGTCGCCCCCATCACCATCATCGGCACCGTCGTCACGCCGGGCCACATTTTGTTCGTGATTTCGGTAACCGTATTCATAACATCAGGGCGTAACGGCGACGCCGGCCCGCGGCCTAAATCGTTGACCGATGTGATCGCGACCGCCGTGTCTCCGATGATCTTACGTAGCGTTTCTTTCACGTACGTGGGTTCGTCTTCCGGCAGCACACGACAATTGATGGTTGCCGCCGCGAGTTGCGGGAGCGCGTTCATCGCGTGACCGCCCTCGAGCATCGTCGCAACGCACGTCGTGCGCAGTGTGGCGTTCCAGTTCGTGGAGCCCTTCGAAATGCGCTGCATCGCCTCTTTCGATCCGGCCGCGACTTTTTCGAGATCAGTTTTCACGACGCCCCGCTCGGTCTTCGCCATCTGCTTGAAGTAAGCGGCGGTGACTTCATTCGTCTTGAGCGGAAAGCCGAACCGCGAGACCTTGTCGAGCGCACGGGCGAGATGATAGATGGCGTTGTCGGCCACCGGCAGCGAGCTGTGACCGCCCTTGTTGCGTACTTCGAGGCGGAAGCCGAGGACGTACTTCTCGCTCACCTGGATGTCGTTGGCAATTCGCTTGCCCTTCTCCGACTCGCCCCATCCGCCTTCATTTAGAGCATATTCGGCGTCGATCCAGTCACGATGGTTCTTGATGAGCCAGTCGACGCCGTTGTACGGACCGCCGCCTTCCTCGTCGGCCGTCAGCGCGACAATGAGATCGCGATCGGGCTTGAATCCCTCTTTCTTGTATTGAATGAGGTTGGCGATCCAGACCGCCGCCTGCGCCTTATCATCGCCGACACCGCGGCCATAGAAATAGCCATCCTTCTCGTTGAACTGGAATGGATCCATGCTCCAGTCATCACGCTTCGCTTCGACGACGTCGGTGTGTGCGACGAGGAGCAGCGGCTTGAGCACTCCCGAGCCGCGATAGCGCACGACGACATTCATTTTCGTCGGCTTGGCGCCGTCGACGTGCATGTCGGCATCGGCGAATCCCGCCGCCTTGAGATACTTCACCGCAACCTCGACGACCGGCGTTGTCGCGCCCGTCGTGAAGCCCGAGTTGATCTCAACGAACTCCCTATAAATCGCGCGGGCAAGCGCCTGCTCACCGGCGGGGCGCGTCGTCTGGCTGTTGGCTTCGCAAACGGCGAGAGTCGCCAGCAGTGGCACGAAGAGGAGGGGGCGTTTCATTCGGCGTACCCGAAGATTGGGGTGAGGTGACTCACCACAATCTCGCCTCTCCGCCCGCCCGCGGCGAGGGGCGTCGAAGTGGCCGCCATTTTCCACATCTCGCGAGCGCCCGCCCGGCGGTTCGTTTCCGGACGGGCGCCCTTCGGATAGAACGACGGAAGTGCTTCTACTTCCCGCCCTTTTCGTCGTCGTCGCCGAACGATGAGAACGACGCCTTGATGTTTGCCTTGACGAGCGCCTCGTTCGCGCCACCGGCGAGCGCCGTCGCCGGATCGATCGCTGCGCCGCCGACAGTGAGAAACCATTTCGAGATGTCGACGTTCATCGTAATGTTTTTCGACGTCGTCGTCACGACTACCGGGGGCCTCAGGCGCATTTCGAACGATGCCTTCACGTTCGAGGTGTACACGAACGGCACCCCCTTAAACGTTCCCTCGATGCGGACGCTGCGCCCGTCGAATTCCGGATGCCCGGCGAGGCTCTTTTCGGGTGCCTGGATTTCGGCTTCGATCGCGCTATATGTACCGGCCGCGATCGGCAGTTGCACGACGGTGTTGAGCCCGGTGCCAGTGGGAAGATCGATGATCATCGCGTCGTGATGGAGCTCTTCGCACTGGTCGTGACCGGTACCACTGCAGCTGTTCCCTTCAGTCGGTGACAGCTCGATCTCGTCGAGCACGATCTGCGCCTTGGTGATCACGAGCTCTCCGGCAGCTCCGAAGGTAAGGGAGTACGATGATCCACCGCCGAACAAGCTGGCAGACGCCAGAGACATCGACGCCAGCGAGCCCGTTGCCAGGCGTGTGGTCGTGCTTACGGAAAGCTTCATCGGATACTTCGCAGTCGGCGCAGTGGAGCTCGAACAGGCGCCGACGATCGTAAGGCCGAGCAGGCCAAGGGTGAGCACAGTACGCTTCGGTGCGCGCGCGATGATGCAGGAATGAATGGGTGCAGTCATGGTCAGCCCCTCGAGAGATGGTCGGACAGCCTCCAAGGACGACTTCGTCCTGTCGCGCGACGATGCGTTGGGGGTGCGACGTACGTAAGGGTACACGGAGTGGCGCCCACCGATCCGTCGCTTGCCGGAGTATTTTCACAGTGAAAATACGGGACGTTCATGCATCACACTCAACGCGTGATGCACCGCACACCACGTCTCAGCGTAAGGCAATTCGCGCCGAGCAGACGTCGTCACCTGACGTCGGGAGTTCGCGCAAGGATTTCGGAACGACTTCCGGATGGTCCTTCAACCCCTTCTGTTCGTGCGTCCGGTGAAAACGTGGGCTTGCGTGTGTTCGAGCCAGACGGCGATGTGTTTGGACAGCTTTGAGAGTAGGCGCGCTGGACGACGGACACCATCGCTCAGATATAGTAGTTTATCGGTACCTTGTGACGAGGTTCCACCCTGTGCCCTTCGCCGAGATCCGCCATGAATAGTCAGAATACTCGCCGCGAGTTCTTGATCAAGACGCCGATCGCCCTGCTCACGGTCGCGGCGGGATGCCGCCCGAATTCGCCGCCCGGCACGGATGGCGCGGCGGCTTCGCCAGCGGCGTCGCAGGCGACGCCGGGCGCACCGACGACGTTCGCGACCGCGAGCGGAGCGGGACCGCAGGTCAACGCCTCGACTTTCGAAGCGGCGGAGAAGCTGTTGCAGATCACGATGACTCCTTCCGAGCGTGTGCTCGCCGCCGAGTCGTGGCGCGCGTCGATGGCGCCGTATCTCGAGCGCCGCACCGGACCACGCAAGGTCGAGATAAAAGACACCGACGCTCCGGCTTCACTGTGGAACCCGACGCTCCCAGGAATGCCGGCGGCGCCGTCCAAGGATCGATTCGTTCGCAGCGCCGCCAATCGCGCGCCGCTCCCGACGAACGACGACGACATCGCTTTTGCCACGGTGACCCAGCTCTCGCGATGGATCGAGTCGCGAACGCTGACGTCGACGCGCCTCACCAACATCTATCTCGAGCGCATTGCGCGTTTGAATCCGAAAATCAACGCGATCATCACACTCACGAAAGAACACGCGCTCGCACGCGCCGCGCTCGCCGACAAGGAAATCGCCGCCGGGAAATATCGCGGCCCGCTTCACGGCATTCCGTATGGCGTGAAAGATTTGATGGATACGGCAGGGATCGCAACGACCTACGGCGCCGAGCCGTTCAAGAA
>JAYVPN010000193.1:0-3598 GCA_043757365.1 Gemmatimonadota bacterium
CGAACCGCTCGATCTCTACAAGAAAAAGAGCGGCGACGAAATCGTCGGGCAGCTCTACAACTTCGTTGACAAAGGCGATCGCGAGGTCGCGCTGCGCCCGGAGATGACGCCGACCTTCGCCCGAATGGTCGCGGCGAAGGCGAACGCCATCCGGAAGCCGGTGCGCTGGTTCTCGATTCCGCAGCTCTTTCGCTACGAGCGGGCCCAGCGCGGGCGGCTGCGCGAGCACTATCAGCTCAACGTCGATATCGTCGGGGAGCCGAGTGAGCTGGCGGACGCCGAGCTGCTGAGCGTGGCGATTGATATTATGCGCGAGCTCGGGCTGTCGAGCGAGGATGTGCGGGCGCGCGTGAGTGATCGAAGGTTACTGAACGCGATTCTCGAAAGTCTCGGCGTCGACGCGGTGCAGTTTGCCGCGGTGTACGCCGTGCTCGACAAGATCGCGCGGACGCCGGCCAATGTATCGCACGAGAAGCTCGCGGCGGCTGGCCTGCCGGACGCGACGATTGACCGGATCATCGCGCTTGCGGCCGCCAAGGGCGTCGCCACCCTGCGCAGCGAGTTTGGCGCGTCGGTTGGCGTGGCGCCGCATCTGGAGCGACTCGAACGGTATCTGGCCCACCTGCACGCGCTCGGAGTCGGCGATTGGGTCGATCTCGATCTCTCGATCGTGAGGGGTCTCGCGTACTACACTGGAATTGTTTTCGAACTGTTCGATGCCAAAGGCGAGTTGCGCGCGATCTGCGGCGGCGGGCGCTACGACACGCTGTTGCAGTCGCTCGGCAATGTCGATCTCCCGGCGCTCGGTTTCGGTATGGGCGACGTCGTGCTCGGTGAGCTGCTCAGGGAACGCGGCCTGATGCCAGCCAAGGCCGGAACGCCGGCCGAACTCTTCGTCGTCGGTGGTGACGGCGTGCTCGACCACCCGATCGCCGACGCACTGACGCTCGCACGGCAGCTCCGCCGCGCCGGATTCAGTGTGGATCACGTGATGAACGCCGAGAAGTATCAGACGCAGTCATCGCGCAATCAGGTGGATTCGGCAAAAAAGTCCGGCGCCCGCGCCGCGATCTATTTCGAAAACGCCGATACCGTAATGGTGCTCGGTTTGGCCGGGCGCATCCTCGAAGCCCCGAAGGGCGAGTTTGCTGCGGCACCGCTGTTGGCCGGCGACGTGAATGCGCTCGCGGCTCTTCGTTCCTGGTTCGACAGTACGATTTCCTCTCGCAACATCGACTGATGGCAGACGATAAGAAGCTGACGACGCGCGCTGATGATTTCAGCGCCTGGTACAACGAACTCGTACTCCGCGCCGAACTGGCCGACTACTCGCCCGTAAAGGGGTCGATGGTCATCCGCCCGAACGGCTACGGTATTTGGGAGCGCATGCAGCGCGCGCTCGACGACAAGTTCAAGGAGACCGGGCACGTCAACGCTTACTTCCCGCTCTTCATTCCCGAGAGCTTCCTGAAGAAGGAGGCGCAGCACGTCGAAGGCTTCGCGCCGGAACTCGCGATCGTGACGCACGGTGGCGGCAAGAAGCTCGAGGAAAATCTCGTCGTTCGTCCGACGAGCGAGACGATCATCTACCACATGTTCGCGAAGTGGACGCAGTCGTATCGCGATCTGCCGATCCTGATGAACCAGTGGGCGAACGTCGTCCGCTGGGAGATGCGCACGCGTCTGTTCCTGCGCACGCTCGAGTTCCTCTGGCAGGAAGGGCACACTGCGCACGTGACCCACGACGAAGCGCAGGAAGAGACGATGCGCATGCTCGGCGTCTACCGCGACTTTATGGAAAACTGGATGGCGATGCCCATCATTACCGGCCAAAAGACCGACAGCGAGCGCTTCGCCGGCGCGCTGCGCACGTATTCTTGCGAAGCGATGATGCAGGACAACAAGGCGCTGCAGGCTGGCACGTCGCACAATCTCGGCCAGAACTTTTCGAAGGCATTTGACCTCAAGTTTCAGAGCGAGAAGGGTGAAGAAGAATTCGCCTGGAACACGAGTTGGGGCGTGAGCACGCGCATGATCGGCGGCCTCGTGATGACGCATGGCGATGATAATGGCCTTCGCACGCCGCCGAAGCTCGCGCCGATCGAGATCGTGATCGTTCCGATCTGGAAGACGGATGAAGAGCGGAGTCGCGTTGTCGAGGCGGCGATGCATCTGAAGGCCGAGCTTACCGGATGGACCGGTCGTGGTGCGGGCGAACGCCTGCGAGTGCACGTCGACGCCCGCGAAGGCATTCGCTCGGGCGCGAAGTATTACGAGTGGGAGCTGCGCGGCATTCCGCTGCGGCTGGAACTTGGCCCCAAAGATCTCGAGAAGCAGTCGGTATTTTCGGCGCGGCGCGACACGCGCGAGAAGGCAGCGATCCCGATGGCCGGTGTCGCCGAGGCGTGTGCCAAGCTGCTCGAGAACATTCAGGGCGACATGTTCAACGCCGCGAAGGAGCGTCGCGACGCGAACAGCCACCGCGGCGACATCACCTACGACCGCTTCAAAGAAATCATGGACGGCCCCGGCGGCTTCGTATACGCTGGCTGGAACGGCGATCCGGCTGTTGAAGCGCAAGTGAAAGAGGAGACGAAGGCGACGATCCGCGTCATCCCGGACGCCGAGTTCCGGTCACCCGAGGCTCCCAAGACCTGCATGGTGACGGGACAGCCGGCGAAATACGAGGTCGTGTGGGCGAAGGCATACTGATCTCCGGATTCTCGCGCCGCGACGGCGCGCTGTACTGCGAAGGGGTCGCGGCGGAGAAGATCGCCGCGGCGGCAGGAACGCCAACGTTCGTGTACAGCTCGGCAGTGATCCGCGATCGCTATCGACGACTGACGGCGGCGCTTTCGGCTGTGCCGCATCGCGTGCACTACAGTCTCAAAGCGAATTCGAGCCGCGGACTTCTCTCGGTGCTGCGTTCCGAAGGCTCGGCGGTCGATGTCGTGAGCGGCGGCGAACTGTATCGCGCGCAACGGGCCGGTTTCGGCGGTAGCGATATTATTTTCGGCGGCGTCGGCAAGACGGCGAAGGAGTTACGCGAGGCGCTCGTCGCCGGTATCAAGTTGATCAACGTCGAGTCGGAAGCCGAGCTGGTGTTGCTCGACAAGATCGCCGGTGAACTCGGCGTGACTGCGCCAGTTGGTTTTCGCATCAATCCCGAAGTCACCGTCGAGAACTTGCATCACTACATCTCGACAGGCGAGAAGGGGCACAAATTCGGCATTCCGCACGATGAAGCGCTCGCCGTCGCAAAGACCGCGCTCGGCTTGAAGCACGTAGCGCTGCTCGGGCTCGACATGCACGTTGGGTCGCAACTCTCGACGCTCGATCCGTACAAGAGCGGCCTCGACCGTCTTGCCGAGCTCACAACGAAGATGCGCGAGATCGGCGCGCCGTTGCGGTATGTCGACATCGGCGGTGGACTCCCGGTGCCGTACGGCGATGGCGATGCGGCGGATCCCGATCTTGACGGCTATGCACGGATTGTCGTGCCGGCGATCACGGCGCTCGGCGCCGAGTTGATCGTCGAGCCGGGACGATTCTTCGCGGCGGCGTGCGGCGTGCTCCTGGCGCGCGTGCTGTATCGGAA
>JAYVPN010000194.1:0-13390 GCA_043757365.1 Gemmatimonadota bacterium
TCGTAGTTCCCCTCGTTGTAGAGCTGGTGCGCCCGCTCGTCGTACTCTTCGGAACTCAGGAACGGGGATGTCATCGTTCGACTGACCTCCAAGCTCGGGGGAGTGGTTTCGTGAAGCTAAAGCTTGGGGTGCCGACTAATCAATAGAGCGGCGGTCGGAAAGAACTGGACAGTATCTGACCGCCGAATCGGTGATCAGTGCCTGGAAATTGTGACGGCGATCGCGACCGCGATCTCGGCGGCGAGCCCGGCGTTCGCTTCGAGGAGGGCGAGGTTGGTTTCGAGCGACTTCCCGCTGGTCGCGCGCTCGACGGCGGCGAGCAGGAACGGCGTTGAAGCAGCTCCACTGACGCCGGCGCGTTTCGCGTCGGCTAGCGCCGCGGTGACGGCCTCTTCGACGAGCTCGGGCTCGAGCGCGCTCGCCGCCGGCGGCGGCTGGACGACGAGAATGGCTCCGGGTCGCCGCAGGGCGCGGTGCGCGGCGTAAATCGCCGCGATCTCGGCGGCGGTCTCGGCGGAATGCGGTACTGACAGTCCCGTCCGCGGCGTGAAGAAGCCCGGGAACTCGGTCGTCCGGAAGCCGATAACCGTCACGCCGAGCGTTTCGAGCCGTTCGAGCGTTGCCGGCAAGTCGAGGATCGACTTCGCGCCGGCGCAGACGGTGACAACCGGCGACCGCGCCAGTTCGATCAGATCGGCCGATTCGTCGAACGACGCGTCGCGGTGAACGCCGCCGATACCGCCGGTCGCGAAGACCGGCAGTCCCGCGAGCGTACAGAGCGCCAGCGAGGCGGCGACGGTGGTGGCGCCGTCGCGTCCGGCGGCGACGCACGGCGCAAGATCGCGCGCCGACACTTTTAGGACACCGTCGCGGGCGAGAAAGCGCTCGAGATCGGCCGGTTCGAGTCCAATCGACGGAACGCCTCGAACAACCGCTGTGATAGCCGGCACAGCGCCCCGCGCCGCGACGATCGACTGTGTGCGAGCGTCTGCTTCACGATTCTCCGGGATCGGCAACCCCTGCGCCAGCACCGAACTCTCGAGCGCAACCACTGGGACGCCGTCGCGGAGCGCCTGCGCCACTTTCGCATGGATTCTCAACACGGCGGACGGCCCGGTAGTCTCGTTCACTCGCGGACGTTACTCTCCCGACGCTTCCCGGACAACGGACGAGCGGCGGCATCGATAATTCCGTATGTTTTTTGGGCTCACTATGACACGGTCGCCTTCCGCATGACCCCGATCGACACGAGCGACGCGTTCTTCCGCCGCCTAGTCGAGTATTCCACCGATCTGACGGCGGTGCTGAGCGCCGACGGCCGGGTGGAGTACGTGAGCCCGTCGATCGTCGCGCTGCTCGGCTATCAACCGGACGCGATCGGCGGACAGTCGATCACGGCATTGGTGCATCCCGACGATGTCCCCGCGACGCTTGCCGCGATCGACGACGAGCTGCACGGGCGCAATCAGCTCTGGTATCTCGAAGTGCGCGTGCGCTCGGCGCTCGGCGAGTGGATTCCGCTCGAAGTGAAAGCGCGCCGCGATCCCGAAGCGGCCGCTCCGCAGATCATCATACACGCGCGCGATCTCCGGGAGCGATATCGCGTTGAAACGCAGCTCCGCGACCAGTCTCACTGGTCGCGCGCGCTCGTCGAATCGAGCCCGGCCGCGATCATCACGCTCGATACGAGCCTCGTGATCACGTCGTGGAACGCGGCGGCCGAGCGGCTGTTCGGATGGTCGGCTCGGGAAGTCGTCGGCGGGCAACTGCCGACGATGCTCTCGGACGCGCCCGAGGAAACGGCGCGGATGCACGCGACACTGCACGAGACAACACGCGTCCCGCGGATCTACGCGACGCGCCGCGTCCGTCGCGACGGGCGGATCATCGACGTCGAGGTGTCGCTCGCGCCGATCAGCGCGCGGAACGGCAGTGTCGCCGGCCTGATCAAAATCGCGACGGACATCACGGTGCAGAAGGCGATGGAGCGGCAACTCAGAGCGTCCGAGCAGTTCGAGACGACCGGACGGCTCGCCGGCGGCATCGCGCATGATTTCAACAACCTGCTCGGTACGATTATGACGTCGGCCGGGGTGCTCGTCGACGAGCTGCCGGTCGGCACCGACGCGCACGAGGACGCCGCCGCGATCATCGGCGCGGTTCGACGCGCCAGTGAACTCACTCGTCGGTTGCTGACGCTCGCCCGCCGCAAGTCGCCGCAGACCATGCGCCTCGAACTCCCCGATCTCGTCGCCTCGCTCGAACCAGCGACGCGCGATGCGACGCCGAAGGTACTCGTGACGTTCGCACGTGTGACCGGCGGCCTCGAGGTGATCGCCGATCCCGACGACCTGCGCGAGGCGGTGCAGCGGCTGATCACGAATGCGATCGAGGCGATGCCGACCGGCGGCACGCTCTCGGTGGAGACGCAGCGCGTCACGCTGCCGGAGGGCGACGCCGCGACGGCGCAACTCGCGCCCGGGGACTACGCGATGGTCGCCGTCAGCGATAGCGGCGTCGGGATGTCACCGGAAGTACTGGGGAACTGTTTTGCACCCTACTTCACGACGAAACAGCAGCAGTCGAACCCCGGGCTCGGACTCGCGACGGTGTTCGCGATCGCACGTCAGTGCGCCGGCGGGATCGCGGCGTCGAGCGCGGTCGGCATCGGGACGACGATGCGCCTGTATCTACCGCTGGTGAGCGATCCGTCGGCAGAGCGGGCGGCGGCACCGCGCGCCTTGGAGCCGATCGTCGAGGGAACGCCGACGATTCTGCTCGTCGAGGACGATCACACGTTCCGCGCCGTCGTGCGGCGCGCGCTGGAGTCGCAGGGTTACCACGTGCTCGATGCGGCCGGCGGCGTCGAGGCGCTGACCGCGCTCGACCGACATCGCGGTTCGATCGAGCTGTTGGTCACCGACATTGTGATGTCGGACATCACGGGCAACGAGCTGGCGAAGCGGCTGCGCATACTGCGGCCGCAGATGCGCGTGCTCTACATGTCGGGGTACAGCGCCGATGTGCTGCGCGATCGCGGCGGACTGCAATCGCACGAGGCATTCATCCAGAAGCCGTTCACCCCCGCTGACTTCGTTGGCGCGGTGAAGAATCTCTTCGACGTGCTTTCGTAGCGATCAATGCGGGGCGCCGCTCTCGGCGCCTCCGGGGCACCCTCGCACGACTTCAGGCGTTCTCGAACTCCTCAGCCTTTTTCGTCGCGACCAGCTCGCGCTCACGCGCGTCGGGATCGAACACCGCCAGCACTTTCACCGTCTCGCCGGCGTAGATGTCGAACGCCTTGCCGACACCGCGCTTCACGACGATCTCGTGGCCGTCCTCGAACCGCAAGACAACGTTCGGATACTCCGTGTTCACGTACTGTTTGCGCAGTTTCTCTGGAGCTTGCGGCATCGGGTATCGGGCTGAAGGGGGACGGGCAGAAGGTAGCAATGCCGCGTCGTCGCGGCCAGAGGGCGACCCCCCACCGCTGGCGCACGCCGACGCGCTCAGGTGACGGTCGGCCGGTTTCCCTCGAAGGCACGCCACGCCTCGGTGCGCAGGATGTCATCAATCTCGTCGGTGACGCGTTCGACTTCATCGTCCGTCGTGTAGAAATGCGGCGCCACGCGGATGCCGGCGCCGGGACGGTAGTCGATAATGACGTCGCGGGCGATCAGCGCCTGCGCGACCTCCTTGCCGTGCGGAACGTCGAACGCGACCGTTCCCCCGCGACGCTCGGCCGCTCGCGGCGCGCTGACGGTATAGCCGCGTGCATCGGCGAGCGCGATGAGTCGCGAGGTTTGGCGAACGGACTTCTCCCGAATCGCCGCGATCCCGGCGCGCGCAATCACCCGCAGCCCTTCGGCGTTGGCGAAGAACGCCGGAATGACCGGCGTCCCGCCAAGCCAGCGGGCGGCGCCGTCGGCGTAGTCCATCCCGTCCTCGAAGGCGAACGGGCGCGCGTGGGCCTGCCAGCCGGTGAGCGCGGGCGCGAGACGCTCGCTCGCCGATGGCGCGGCATAAATAAAACAGCCGCCGGGGCCGCCGCAGAGCCACTTGAGCACGCCGCCGGTGAGGAAATCGGCGCCGATCGCTTTTATGTCCACCGGCACGACGCCGACGGAGTGATACGCGTCGAGTGCAACCAACGCGCCGTGCTTGTGCGCGTGCGCGGTCACGCGTGCAGCGTCGACGATGAATGCGGAGCGGAACAACACGTGCGAGATCGCGACGAGCGCCGTGCGCTCGTCAATCGCCGCACAGAGGCGTTCCTCGTCAATCGAGAGACCGTCGTCGCTCGGCACGACGACAATGCGAGCGCCGAGCTTCGGCGCCAGTTCGTCGAACATGTAGCGGACGCTCGGAAAATCGAGCGCGCTCATGACGATCGTATCGCGGCCTTTCGAAAAATCGAGCGACGAGAGAATCATCGCCTGCGCCTGGCTTACGGTGGGCACCATCGCGACCTCGCCGGCCGACGCGCCGATCAACGGCGCGATCTCATCGCCGAGCTTGAGCGGCATCTCCCACCAGCCGCGCGCCCACGCCGTCACGCCATAGTCGGCCCACTGACGCGCGTACTCGGCGAGCCGCTCGGGGACGGTGCGCGGCATCGCGCCGAGCGAGTTCGAGACGAGATAGGTGCGGCGCGCGAGAATCGGGAATTCTTCGCGGAAGGCGAGAAGCGGATCGGTCATCGGTGTCACGCTGCGAGAGGTTTGCGCCGAAACAGATAAAGGATCGCGCCGATTCCAAGCGCGATGGCGACGGCTTTCAACTCGTCGGCCTTTGCCGCCGAGAGGAGAAAGAGGATGACCGCGACGGAAAGCCACGGGATGACGGCGCCGCCCGGAATCCGGAACGGGATTCCGCCTTGCTGAATATTGCGTCGTCGCAGCTCGAACGCCGCGACGCTGCACATCAGATAAAGGAGTAGGGCCGAGATGTTGGAGAGGATTGCGAGCGTCTCGAACGTTCCGGAAAGCGCGAGCGCCGTCACCAATACGCCGTGGAGCAGGATTGCATTGACCGGAACCCGCCGCACCGGATCGACGGCGGCAAACGCGGCCGGGAGCGTGCCGTCGCGGGCGAACGCGAAGAGCGTGCGCGGCATCGCGAGCATCATGCCTGAGAGGTAGCCGAACATGGAGACGACAGCGCCAACGATCAGCAGGAGACCGCCGGCCGGCCCGAAGGCGCGCGACGCGGCGGCGGCGAGTGGCGCGTCCGTGTTCCGTGCGAGCTCGGCGCCAAGCACTCCTTGGGCAACCATCTGCACGACGATGTATAGCACGGTGATCGAGATCATCGCGAGCGCGAGGGCGCGCGGCACGGTCCGCGCCGGATCGCGCACTTCCCCGCTCGGCACCAGCGCGCTTTCGACACCGGAGAAGGCGAAGACGAGGACGATCGACATGCGACTGATGTCGCCGATCGCCGGCATCCCCGGCCACGCAAGATTCGCCCCCTTGATCGCGAAGGCTCCGAAGAGCACGAAGATGGCGAGCGGGGCAAGTTTGGCGAAGGTCGCGACTTCGATCAGGCGCGCCCCCTGTCTGACACCGCGCGTGTTCACAAAAACGAGAAAAGCGAAGACTGACACGATGATGATCGCGCGCGGGATCGGATCGCCCGCCCCGGGGACGAGCGCATTGAGCGCCCCGACGAACGCCGAGGCGATCGCCGCCTGCGCGCCGATCGCGAGCAAGTACAGGAGAACGCCGCTCAGATAACCGGCGAACGGTCCGAAGACCGTGCCCACGTACACATACGGTCCGCCGGTGAGCGACACTCGGCTTCCGGCTTCGGCGAAACAGAGGACGATCAGTCCGAACGCGAGCGCGCAGACGAGGTAGGCCAGCGGCGCGGCGGCGGCGAGACCGAGCGCGACGACTGCCGGGAGGCGGAAAATGCCGCCGCCGATCGTGACGTTGACGATACTGGCGGCGAGGCTGCGCACGCCGAGCGATCGCTGCAAGCCGTGTTCGACGTCGCGGTCCGGCGGCGCGGTGCCCGCCATCGCTGGTGTATTCATAGGCGGTAAAGTATCCCTGAGGAATGACGCGCGCATCGCGGCGTGCCCGGAGACTGATGCTCGCCGGGCGCGTGTCGATACCGTATGATGAAGAACAATTTTTGGTTTACTCCATTTCTCCCACAGCACGACTCGACATTGACCTCCCAGTTTCCCGACCGCATCGCCCTCGTCTTCGGCGGCGGCGGACTGAAGGGATTCGCCCACATCGGCGTCCTCAAGGCGCTCGACGAGCGCGGGGTGCGTCCGTCGCTCGTCGCGGGATCGAGCATCGGTTCGCTCATCGCCGCGGCGTATGCCGGCGGGATGCCGATCGCGGACATGGAGCGGCGCGCCCGCGCGCTCACGAAGCGCGACCTCTTTCGCATCGACCATGTGCATATGGTCACGAAACGGATGCTGTCGCCGTCGCTGTATCTTCCCGGGCCGCTCGACGCGCTCGTGCGCGACATCGTGCCGAGCGGAACGTTCGCCGACCTCAAGATTCCGCTCCTCGTCAGCACTGTCGATCTTGAGCGCGGCTCGCAACTCGTGTGGGGACTTCCGGGCTTGCAGGACGTGACCGTCGCGGACGCCGTCTATGCATCGTGCGCGCTACCGGGCTTTTTCCCGCCGCGCGTGCTCGGCGGCCGCACGTGCGTGGACGGCGGGGTGATGGACAACCTGCCCGTCGGGATCGCCGTTCAGGGAATGGACGCGGTCATCGGCGTGGACGTCGGCAGCACGAGTCTGATCACAGCGCGCCGGATCAAGGAGAAGGGATTCGCGGCGATTTATATGCGCGCCGCGCAGACGATGATGAAGGCGCTGCAAACCGCGCAACTCGCGGCGTGGGCCGGACCGCCGCTCCTGCTGGTGCGGCCGGCCGTCTGGCATATCAATTGGTTCAGTTTTGCGCACATTGGCCGGACGATCGACGCTGGGTACGAGGCAACGCTCGACGCACTCGACCGCGCCGGCGATTCGCTCTGCTCAACCGGCGGCGTGTATCCCGTGCGCCGGATCGATATCGCGGTGGACCGTGCGAAGTGCACCGGCTGCCGCCTCTGCGCAACGATGGCGCCCGACGTGATGCGGATGGATGAGGAAGGAAAAGCCGATGTGCTGACGTCCCCGGTCGATTGGTCGCGCGCCGATGGCGATTTCGTCCATCAGTGTCCGACCGACGCCATTTCGGTCTCAGTGTTGGAAGACGGAGTGAGGCGGCACACGATGGAGATGGCGATCGAGCGTGACTGACGCCTGGCGCCGCGGCGACGGCGTGGCGACGGCGTGGCGACGGCCCATCCGGAGGAGCATTGTATGCCGCACGTGCGAAAAATCAGCCCGGTGCTCGTCGTGCACGATGTCGAACCCTGCGCCCAGTTCTGGGAACGGCTCGGCTTCGCCCGCACCGCGCAGGTGCCGCACGGCGATGCGTTGGGCTTCGTGATTGTCGAGCGGGATGGGCGCGAGGTGATGTATCAGAGCCTCGTCAGCGTCCGGGATGACAACGCTGCGAGCGCTGATGCGTTGTTTGTAGGTGGCAGCTGCTTGTTCGTCGAAGTCGACGACCTCGACGAGGCCACGCGCGCGACCGACGGCGCGGAGATCGTCGTACCGCGGCGCACGACGTTTTATGGCATGCACGAGTTCGGCGTAAAAGATCCCGGCGGGCACGTGATCGTGTTCGCACAGAAAGTCTGACCCGATGGAGGCACAGATGCAGAATTTGCTGACCCGATCGATGATCGCTCTCTCGCTCGCACCAGCGCTGTACGCGCAGCAGGCGCAGCAGGCGCAGCAGTCGCAGCAGTCGAAGCGTCCGATGACCTTTCTCGACGCCCAGAACATCAACCAGGCGTCGGCGCCGACGGTAAGCCCTGACGGCAAATGGGGCATCTACACGATCTCGACGCCCGACTGGAAAGCCGACCGCCGTCAGACGGATCTCTATCTCGTTCCGATCGCGGACGGCGCTGCCGGTTCGAAGCAGTTGACGTTTACGAAGGACAAGAACGAAGGCCCGGCGCGCTGGGCGAACGACGGCGGTTTCGTCTTCACCTCGGACCGCGACGCGGCGCCGGCGACAGTCGCTGGCGCGGCCGCGGCGGCGCAGGGTGGACGCGGCGGTGGCGGCGGCCCGGCCGCGGCGGGCGGCGCGAACAATCAGCTGTACTACATGCGCGCCGATGGCGGCGAAGCGCAGAAGCTCACCGACGGCGCCGCCGTCGGTCAGTTCCAGTTCACGCGCGATCACAAGTGGCTCGTCTATAGCGCCGGTCGCGGCGAGCAGCAGGCGCTCTTTGCGCTCCCCGGAAGCGCGCTCGTTGCGGCGACGCCGCTCGCACTGTCACGTCACGCGACGCCGATCCAGAACTGGCAAATTACGAAAGACAGCAAAACGATTTACTTCCTCGCGCCGGACACGGTCGTGATGGACGAACAGCGGCGTACCGCCGCGAAGTTCGGCGTGATGATCCGCAACCAGATCGTGCCGCGTGTGCACCTCTGGGCGCTCGACCTCGTCTCGCGCGCCGAGAAGCGGCTGACGAGCGACGCCGCGTACAGCGTCACACGCGTCACCGTGTCGGATGACGGCAAGTGGATCGGCTTCAACGCCACGCCCGACGACCGATACGAGCGGAACATCACCGAGGAAGGCAATAACGGCGATCTGTATCTCCTCGAAGTCGCCACCGGTAAGATCGAGCGCCTCACGAACAACAAGGACATCTCGGAGAGCGCGTTGAGCTTCTCCAACGACGGCTCGCTCATTGCCTACAGCGCCGCCGACGATTTCAGATTCATGCACTTGAACAAGCTCTACGTTCGTCCGACGACCGGCGGCGCGTGGCGCAAGCTCGGCGCCGGCTGGGACGGCGACGTGAACACCGGCTGGTGGAGCGACGACAACAAGACCATGTATTTCAACGAAGGCTGGCGCGCCACCAACCAGCTCTTCTCGATCGACATCGCGAGCGGCACGGTAAAACAGATGACCGACCTCAAGGCGTCGGTCACTGTGAGTCGCGACGACGTGACGAACACCATCCTGATCGCGTATTCCGATCCGAACACGCCGCCGTCGACGTACACCGTCGCGTCGCTCGCCCAGATCGGCAACACGTCAGCGTGGACGCGCCTCACCGACGCCAACCCGCAGGTCGACAACTTCGCCCTCGGCGAAGAAGAAGAGATCAGCTGGAAAAGCACCGATGGAACTGTGGCGAGCGGCATTCTCATCAAGCCGGTCGGCTATCAGAAGGGCACGCGCTATCCGCTCATCGTCGCGATTCATGGCGGCCCTGCGGCGGCCGACGTGCTCGGTTTCAACGGCGGCTATGGCGCCCAGAGCTACGCCGGAGCTGGCTACGCGGTGCTGATGCCAAACTACCGTAACTCCGTGAACTACGGCCAGAAGTTCAAGATCGAATCCCAGGGTGACTACTTCACCAAGGGCTATCAGGATATCATGACCGGCGTCGACTATCTCATCGCGCAGGGCATTGTCGACGGGGCCAAGATGGGCGCCCTCGGCTGGAGCGCCGGCGGGCATTGGTCGAACTGGATCCTCACGCACACCGACCGCTTCAAGGCGATCAGCACCGGCGCCGGTACGGTGAACTGGGTCTCGATGTACGCGCAGAGCGACATGCAGCGCGTCCGTCAGTGGTACATGGGCGACAAGCTCCCGTACGACGACTTCGATCATTGGATGAAACAGTCGCCGATCACGTACATCAAGAACGCCAAGACGCCGACGATGATCCACGTCGTGCAGGGCGATCCGCGCGTGCCGCGCCCGCAGAGCGAAGAGCTTCACATGGCGCTCAAGAAGCTCGGCGTGCCGACGGAGTTCATGGTCTATCCCGGCAACACGCACGGCATCCCCGACCCGCGCGACCAATACACAAAGTCGATGGCCGAGATGGCGTGGATGGACAAGTACGTCCGCGGGATGGATGTGAAGTTCGAATGGAAGGACCTGCTCAAGACGGTCGATGACCCGCGGACCCGGGCAGCCAACGCGCCCGTGCCCTGAACTGAGGGTGTAACGGTGTAACAGCTTCGGTTTCCCGCCGGGACACCGATACTCGAAGGGGAGCCGGGACGGGCAACTGCCCTGTTCCGACTCCCCTTCGCCGTACTACATTAAGTGTAGCCTAGGTGACCCGGTTCTCCGGCCCTCTATCTAGTGGCTCAGGCGATCATTTACGCCCGCTCTCTCAACGATCTGCGGGCGACGATCACGAGATCGACATGACAACGAGCAACAGCTTCAAATCGCGTGCGTCCCTCACGGTGGACGGACAGTCGTACGTCGTCTACCGCCTCGACGCCCTCCACGGTCTCGCCGGTAACACGGTGCAGTCGCTCCCCTTCTCGCTCAAGGTTCTCCTCGAGAATCTTCTGCGCAACGAGGACGGTGCGTTCGTCAAAGCCGACGACGTCAAAGCGATGGCCACTTGGAATGTGAAGGCGACAGTCGATAAAGAAATCGCCTTCCGCACCGCACGCGTCCTTCTCCAGGACTTCACCGGCGTCCCCTGCGTCGTCGATCTCGCCGCAATGCGTGACGCGATTGCCGCACTCGGCGGGACACCCAGTCAGATCAACCCGCTCCAGCCGGTCGATCTCGTTATCGACCACTCGGTGCAGGTCGACGAATACGGCTCGGATGCGGCGATGCTCATCAACACAAATCTCGAATACGAGCGCAACCTCGAGCGCTATCAGTTCCTGCGCTGGGGACAGAAAGCGCTGAATAATTTCCGCGTCGTTCCGCCGGGCACCGGCATCTGCCATCAGGTGAATCTCGAATACCTCGGCCAGGTCGTCTTCGCCGGCGAAGAAAACGGCGAGAAGGCCGCCTACTGCGATTCGCTTGTCGGCACCGACTCGCACACGACAATGATCAACGGACTCGGCGTACTCGGCTGGGGCGTCGGCGGCATCGAAGCCGAGGCCGCGATGCTCGGGCAGCCGGTCTCGATGCTTATTCCCGAAGTCATCGGCTTCAAACTGCACGGCAAACTCCCGCTCGGTGCGACGGCAACCGACCTCG
Organism: Gemmatimonadota bacterium; assembly: GCA_043757365.1. Lineage (GTDB taxonomy): Bacteria > Gemmatimonadota > Gemmatimonadetes > Gemmatimonadales > Gemmatimonadaceae > Fen-1231. The sequence continues at coordinate 11,085 of JAYVPN010000194.1, forward strand.
TGCTCACCTGCACCGAGATGCTCCGCAAGAAAAAAGTCGTCGGCAAGTTCGTCGAGTACTACGGCAGCGGCCTCAGCTCGCTCTCGCTCGCCGACCGCGCGACGATCGCCAACATGGCGCCTGAGTACGGCGCGACGATGGGCTTCTTTCCGTGCGACGACGAGACGCTCAAGTACCTCCGCCTCTCCGGGCGCAGTGAGCATCAGGTGCAGCTCGTCGAGGCCTACACGAAGGCGCAGGGACTCTTCCGCACCGACGCAACACCCGACCCGGTCTTCACCGATACGATCGAACTCGATCTCTCGACCGTGGTGCCGAGCCTCGCCGGCCCGAAGCGTCCGCAGGATCGAATCGCGCTCACCGAGATGAAGGCGAACTACGATGCGTCGTACAAGGCCGAGCGCGAACGTGTTTCCGCATCGGCGAAGCCGGCGGCCGCCGGCTCAGCTTCAGCGGCGATGGTCGCCGAGGGCGCGCCTCCGACCGGTGGTCCGGCGAGCATCGACTGTGATCACAACGGCACGAAGTTCTCGTTGAAAGACGGCGCGGTGGTGATCGCCGCGATCACGAGCTGCACCAACACGAGCAACCCGAGCGTGATGCTCGCCGCCGGCCTGCTCGCGCAGAAGGCCGTCGCCAAAGGCCTCATGACGAAACCGTGGGTGAAGACGTCGCTCGCGCCGGGCTCGAAAGTGGTTACCGAGTATTACGCAAAGGCCGGCGTACAGCCGGCACTCAACGCCCTCGGCTTCAATGTCGTCGGCTACGGCTGCACAACGTGCATCGGCAACTCGGGGCCGCTCCCCGAAGTGATTTCCAAAGCAATCGACGAGGGTGGACTTACCGTCGCGGCGATTCTCTCGGGCAATCGCAACTTTGAAGGGCGCGTCAATCCGCAGACGCGCTTCAACTACCTCGCGTCGCCGCCGCTCGTCGTCGCCTACGCGCTCGCCGGCCGAATGGACATCGATCTCGAAACGGAGCCGCTCGGCATTGGCACAGACGGCCCGGTCTTCCTGCGCGACATTTGGCCGAGTCCGAAGGAAGTCGAAGACACGATCCTCTCGAGCGTGAAGCGCGAGATGTTCACCAAGGAATACGCCGACGTTTTCGCCGGTGACGCCGAGTGGCGCGCGATCAGCACTGCCGAAGGCGACCGCTACGCGTGGAACGACCAGAGCACGTACGTGAAGCATCCGCCGTACTTCGAAGGGATGACGATGACGCCTCCCGGCGTGAAGGCGATCACGAACGCGCGCGTGCTTGGCATGTTCGGCGATTCGATCACCACCGACCACATCTCGCCGGCCGGTTCGATCGCCGAGAAGTCGCCGGCAGGTATGTGGCTCACGTCGCTCGGTGTGGCGAAGACGAATTTTAATTCGTACGGCGCTCGTCGTGGCAATCATGAAGTGATGATGCGCGGAACGTTCGCGAATATTCGCCTCAAGAACGAACTCACACCCGGCATGGAAGGCTGGTGGACGCGCACGGCGCACGGCGCCGAACCGACGTCGTTCTTCGAGGCGAGTGAAGCGTACAAGGCGAGCGGCACGTCACTCGTAGTCATCGCCGGCAAGGAATACGGCACCGGTTCGTCGCGCGACTGGGCGGCGAAGGGGACGATGCTCCTCGGCGTACGTGCGGTGATTGCCGAGAGCTTCGAGCGCATTCATCGATCGAATCTCGTTGGCATGGGCGTGATCCCGTGCGAGTTCACGAATGGTGAGTCGCGTCAGTCGATTGGGCTCACCGGCTTCGAATCGCTCACGATCGAAGGAATGAGCGATGCAATGAGCCCGCGTTCCACGCTCACCGTGAAAGCGGTCGCCGCTGACGGCACGGTGAAAACATTCAGCGTCCGCAGCCGCATCGATACGCCGGAAGAACTCAACTACTACAAGCACGGCGGCATTCTGCCGTACGTGCTGCGCAACCTCGCGAAGTAGTCGAAGCAGAAAACAAAAGCGCGCTCCCGACTCCGGGAGCGCGCTTTTTTCGGTTCGGTTCGGCGAACTACGGCCAGATCGCCGGGCCTGACATCGGCGTACTGAAGCAGCCGGTTGGGCCAACGCCGCGCAGGACCGTCGGCGTCTGAGCTCCAGTCTGTGACTCGGTAACTGCGAGTGCACAGCCACCCGTCGCGCCCGAGATACTCAACAGCCGACGGCGCAAATTGTTATTCGAATTGGTGAGTTGGTTCCCGTAACGGCCATCGTACCGGCCGACACCTCCAAACGCCGAGCCGATGTATACCTCTTTCGGTCCGCGCACCCAGAGTCCAAGGCTCCACGCGCCCTGCGAAA
>JAYVPN010000195.1:0-3567 GCA_043757365.1 Gemmatimonadota bacterium
CCGCTGATGAAGTAGAGCGTGATGAAGCGCGACGATCCCAGTCGCATCTCGACGCGGGGACCGAAGAAATAGAGTCCCAGCATGTTGAACAGGATGTGCGTGAGGCCGCCGTGCAGGAACATGTACGTGATGATCGTCCAGGGACGAACGAGAATCAGTACGGGGACGAACGCCAGATTTACGTCCAGTCCCGGGAGGGCCTGCTGAACGAAAAAGGCGATGATATTGGCGAAAAGCAGGCGCTGAACCCAAGGCGTCACGTAATCCTCCGACAGGTAAACTAACCTCCCGGCAGGAGAAGCTGTCAGTCGAACAGAAGGCGGCCGGGACGCGTCGTCGGGAACCGGCGTTGGTTGTTACCGCGGCGGCACCGCACCCGGAGTCGGCGGTCTCAATTCGAATTCCTTTGGCGGCTCGCCGCCGAGGAGATACTTCACGAAATAGTCCCAACGACGACGAATCATGTAGGGTTCGTTGCCGAAGCCGTGGTTGCGGTTCGGCAACAGCAGCAAGTCAAAGTCTTTGTTCGCCTTGATCAGTTCGTTTACCACGAGCAGCGTGTTGTACGGCGGTACATTGTTGTCCATCGTGCCGTGCGCGAGCAGCAGTCTGCCCTTGAGGTTCTTGGCGAGCGACTGATTCGCCTGACTGTCGTAGTTGCTCGTACCGTTCGCGTTCTTCGTGAGCAGCCCGACATAGCGTTCCGCCCAGTCGTCTTCGTAGTTGCGGTTGTCGTGGTTGCCCGCTTCGGAGATACCGACCTTGAAGAACTCCGGATAGCGGAACATCGCGGCGGCGGTTGCATAGCCGCCGCCCGAGTGGCCATAGACGCCGGCACGCTCGATGTCGATCCACGAAAAGCGCTGCGCGAGCTCCTTCATCGCCGCGACCTGATCGGGCAGCGTGTTGTCGCCCATGTCGCCGTCGTACGCGTCGTGGAAACTCTTCGAACGCCACGGCGTTCCCATGCCGTCGATCTCAACAACGACGAAGCCGAGTTCGGCGAGTGCCTGCGCATCGCCCCGTGCTGCGTTGAACGTACGACCGGCAACACTCCCCGTCTGCGGGCCCGGATAGACATGATTGACGATCGGATACTTCTTCGTCGCGTCGAAGTTCACCGGACGATAGAGGAGACCGTACAGATCCGTCTTGCCATCGCGCGCCTTCACCGTGATCGGCATCGGCGGTTTCCATCCGATCGCCGCGGCGAGTCGTGAGACGTCTTGCTTCTCGAGTGAAACGACGAACTTGCCGTCGTTCGCATCGCGCAGCACCGATGTTACCGGAACGTCTGGCTTGGAATAGTTGTCGATGAAATACTTACCCGACGGCGCGAGGGCGATGTCGTGATCGCCGTCGTCGGGGGTGAGGAGCGTGGTTTTCTTGCCGTCGAGCGTCGCTCTGTAGAGATGGCGAAAATAGGGATCGCGCCCTTTCTCGCGGCCGGTGGCGGTAAACCAGACGGAGCGGCTCTTCTCGTCGAGCGTGACGATCGCGGCGACGCTCCCTTCGCCTGCGGTGATCGCGTGCTTGATCTTGCCGGTGGTAAGATCGTAGAGATAGAGCTGACCCCAGTTGCTGCGCTCGGAGAACCAGACGACTTCGTTCGTCGCCCAGAGGATCTGCCAATTGGCGGCACCATTGCCGGATTCGTACTGCGTGGCGACGCGCTCTTCCATCACGTCGCGAATCTCGCCTGTCGCGGCGTCGGCTACGCGAAGCTGCGCGACCTTGTGATCGCGGGAAGTCGAGACAAAGGCGACCTTGGAACCGTCGGGGCTCCACTGCGTGTCGGTAAAGTCGTCGCCCCGGCACGAGATGTCGTCGCAAAGCGTCGAGCGGTGCTGATCGGCGGGCATCCTGAAGCGGATCACGTTCGGCGCGTCGACGTCGATGACGACGCGCTGGATCGTCGTGATGATACTGTCACCCGGGAGCGGATACTTCCACGCGCTGAGTGTCGGATGACCGACGTTCGTCGTCGCGAGGTACATCTCACCGACGCCGCGTTCGTCCTGCTGGAAGGTGGCGATCTTCTTCGAATCGGGTGACCAGACGAGGACGGCGCGCGCGCTCGTCGTCCAGCCGGCATTGTCGGTGGCGTAACCGAAGTCTTTTACGCCATCGGTCGTGATCGGGCGTTCCGTGCCGGTCGCGATTTCTCGAACCCAGAGATTGTTGTCTTTGCGATATGCGGCCAGTTTGCCGTCGGGCGAATTCACGACCGGCGTCGCGCCTCTTCCAGTGCGACCACCACGGCCGCCGGAGGCCGCAGCACTGCTCGCCGCGGCGCAGGTAGCTCCCGGGGCAGCGCAGAGCTCTCGCGTCTTTTTCGCCGGATCGACGAGAATCACTTCCGCACCGGCAGCCGTCGCGTTGCGATACCAGAATCGACCGTCGGCAAGCCACGTGGGGCGCACGGGGCCGCTTGTCACGAGGGCGTTTGCCTTGTAGCCGAGGAACTGCTCGGCGCGCGCGTAGTCGGCGGCGGTGTACATACGGGGCTGTTGAGCGCCGAGTGTGGCGACAGCGATGAGCGCGAGGGTGGCGACGAGCTTGATCACGGAGGCCTCTGAGTTCGCTTTACAGCGGAGCGGGAATCGAATCTATTGAAGTTGTCTGTGGCGCCGGTGGTCGGCAACGGGACAAACGACGGAGACGAGATATGGCGGCGGTTCGTGGCGCCGAAATCGGTGGTGAAACTGTTGCCGATTGATGAGTGAACGGTGCGCCTTGGGTTGAACAACGACTCGGATTTGCGCGGATACGCCAGCTACAAAAGAACAGGGGAAACTGCTCTCGCCACGAGAGTAGTTCCCCCTGCTCTAAGCAGTATCCGCGTATATCCGAGGCGTTATTTGACTCGCCACGGCGCGAATCCGGTTTACGGCACGACCGTCGTCGCCGGCGCCGCGGCCGCCTTCTTGGCTGGCATTTCACCGGCGTGCTTTACGTAGAGATCGAGCCACGCCGTCCACCGGGCCCACTGGTCGAGCACCGTCTCTTTCGTGAGCGGGCCGTGATCTTCATACGGATACATGAAGAGCGACGCCGTCTTTCCGTTGGCGCGGAGCGCCTGCATCATGCGGATCGAGCTGACCGGATCCGTGCCGACGTTCTGGTCCTCCATCGAGTGGTACATGAGCAACGCGCCCTGCAACTTGTCGGCGGCGAGCATCGGGCTCATGTCGAGGTAGGTTTTCTGTCCCGACCAGAGATCGCGGCGCTCGCTCTGGAAGCCCGTCGGCGTGAGCGTGCGGTTATACATGCCGTCACCGGCGATCCCCGCCTTGAAGTACGGGAAGTGCGTCATCGCGTTGGCGGTGGTGAAGGCGCCGTAGCTGTGACCGCCGATGCCGAGCTTGTTGCGATCGACGAAGCCCTGCTTGTCGAGTTCGTCGATGACGGAGATCAGAATCATCTGCAGGTCGGAGATGTAGTTGTCGTTCATCCGTCCCGTCTCACCGATGATCGGCGGATCGAAGTTTGCGACGGCATAGCCCTGCGTTGCGAGGTATTCGATCGTGCGCGGCGCACCGGCCGGAAAACGCTGCGTGTTCTCGG
>JAYVPN010000196.1:0-3524 GCA_043757365.1 Gemmatimonadota bacterium
CGGCCAACTCGCCCGGTTCGGTGCGGCGCTCGCGCTGGTCACGGGAGGAAAGGTCGCGCGATCGCTGCGTGCGCGGCGTGGTATTCGCGCCCGCTACGCGGCGTGGGGCGCGTCGCATCGCGACCGCTCGCGACCGCTCCTCTGGATACACGCGCCATCGGTCGGCGAGGGGTTGCAGGCGAAGCCTGTGATCGCGCTTCTGAGAGCGCGACACCCCGCCCTGCAAATCGCATATACGTTCTTTTCCCCGAGCGCCGAGAAGTTCGCGGCGGGGATCGGCGCGGATTTTACCGACTATCTCCCGTTCGATACGCACGGCGACGCGGCGGCGACCCTCGATGCACTGCAGCCGACGGCGCTCGTCTTCAGCAAACTCGACGTCTGGCCGACGCTCGCGGCGGCCGCCGCCGCGCGACACGTCCCGCTGGGAATAATCTCGGCGACGCTTGCCGCCGAGTCCGGACGCTCGTCGTGGCTCGCGTCGATGCTACTCGGCGATGCGTACCGTGCGCTCGATTCCGTCGGCACGATCGATGAGCGCGATGGCGCGCGGCTCGCGGCGCTCGGCGTGCGCTCCGACTGCGTCACCGTCACTGGCGATACGCGATATGATCAGGTGTGGGCGAGAGCGCAGAGCGCCGACCGGTCGTCGGCGCTGTTGTTTCCGTTCGCCCACGGGCGCCCGACGGTCGTGGCGGGCTCGACATGGCCCGCCGACGAATCCGTGTTGCTCGAGGCGTGGCGCACGGTGCGAAGCAGAATTCCCGGCGCGCGCCTGATCATCGCTCCCCACGAGCCAATGTCATCGCATCTCGCGTCGGTCGAGCGGTACGCATCGTCACACGCTATCAGGATCGCCCGCCTCGGGGCGGCCGGTGAGGGCGACGCCGAGATCGTTCTCGTCGATCGCGTCGGAGTACTCGGCGATCTCTATGCCGTTGCAAGTGTGTCGTACGTCGGCGGCGGCTTTCACTCGGCGGGACTGCACTCGGTGCTCGAGCCGGCGGCATTCGGCTCGCCGGTACTGTTCGGACCGCGTCACACGGCGAGCCGCGACGCCGGGTTGCTGCTCGCGGCCGGCGGCGGCTTCGGTGCGCATTCGTCGGAGGAGCTCGCCGTGCGCCTGCTCGAGCTTCTCACAGAAAGCGACGCGCGCGCCGCAGCGGGAAGCCGGGCGCGCGCAGTCGTCGAGCAGGGGCTAGGCGCCGCCGAAAAATCGGCGGCGCTCGTCGAGCGGCTGCTCGGAGTTTGACTACTTCCTGAGCCCCTTTGGCGTCCACGCGACGCTGAAGCCGATCGCGTTCGTGCCGCCGACGAAGCTCGTGCCGCCAAGCATCGCGGCAAAGCGCAGCGCGACCTGCGGCGTGACTTCGTAGTTCAGCCCGAGATCGACGTCGACGTTCACTTTGCTGTCGGACTTTCCACCGAACGCGCAACTGCTGCAGTTATCGATCGAGAGTCGCGGATGGACGAACGGTGTCAGCTGATTACCGTTGTCGAGCGTGAACGTGTGTCCGACCGATGCGCCGAACGGAATGCGCACCACGGTGTTGTTGTTGCCGCTCGAGAGTCCGGCTTCGCCGGTGAGCGCAACATCGAACGGAAAGTCGACACTCGCGCGCGCCGCCTGCCAGGCGAGTCCGCCGCCGAGGAGGAGCCTCGTATCGGCGCGACCTTCGGGAGCGGCGAGCCCGCCCTGCAGTGTGAACTGAAAGCCGTCGCTCATTCCTTCTCGCCATTGAAAGAGCAGCGACGTGCCGGCGTGCGATCCGCTCGCGGCGAGAAAGTTGTATTCGCGATCGACGATCCGCGGCGTTTGCATCGCCGGGTAGTTGTAGGCCTGGGCGCCAGCAGAGGACGCCGTGACGAGCAGGAGGGCAAATGCGATTTTCTTCATGAGTAGTGTGCGATGGGCTGAGTGGAACGGCTCTGTGCTACAGACGATCATTTCGCACTGCACGTCATCGTACGTCGTGTAGCGTCGTGTAGTTCCATACTTGTGAGCGAGATCACAAGTTGAACGACGCCTCGGATATTCGCGGATACGGCAACGCCAACGGCGGCCGCGGATTTCGCGGTAACGCGCGGATCAAGCAATAGCACATGGGGAAACTACACTCGCCAAGAGAGTAGTTTCCCCAGTTTCCTTTTTCTGTTGCTATTTCCGCGCGTTACCGCGAAATCCGCGGCCGCCGTTGCCGTTGCATCATCCGCGTCGATCCGAGGCGTCGTTGAGCCCTACAGCTTCGACGCCTTCTCCGTGACGACACGAACCTTGTTATCGACAACCTGAAGAAATCCGCCCGACACACTGAACGACGGCCCGCCGCCAATGCGCAGGTTGCCTGTGCCGAGCACGGTGACCATTGGCGCGTGGCCGGAGAGAATACCGACTTCACCGTCGAACGCCGGTGCAACGAGGCTCGGGGCATCGCCCTCGAACAGCGTCGCTTCCGGTGAGATGACCGAGACGTGAAGCGTCATGCTCAGACGAACTTCTTGGCGTTCTCGACGACGTCGTCGATACCACCGGCCATGAAGAACGCCTGCTCCGGCAGGTGATCGAACTCGCCAGCGACGAGGCGCTCGAAGCTCGAGATCGTCTCTTCGAGCTTCACGTACTTGCCCGGGATACCCGTAAACTGCTCGGCGACCGCGAACGGCTGCGACATGAAGCGCTGCAGACGGCGCGCCCGGCCGACGATCTTCTTGTCTTCTTCCGAAAGCTCGTCCATACCGAGAATCGCGATGATGTCCTGCAGTTCCTTGTAGCGCTGCAGAATGCGTTGCACCGCTGTCGCCGCGGCGTAATGACGCGCGCCGACGAACTGCGGATCGAGAATACGCGATGACGAGTCGAGCGGATCAACGGCGGGATAGATGCCGAGTTCGGTGATCTTACGATTCAGAACGACGGTGGCGTCGAGGTGGGCAAAGGCCGTCGCCGGCGCCGGGTCGGTCAAGTCGTCGGCCGGAACGTAGATCGCCTGCACCGACGTGATCGAGCCGTTGCGCGTCGACGTGATGCGCTCTTGCAGGTCGCCCATTTCAGTGGCGAGGGTCGGCTGGTAACCGACCGCGCTCGGCATGCGGCCGAGGAGCGCCGACACTTCGGAGCCGGCTTGCGTGAAGCGGAAAATATTATCGATAAAGACGAGTACGTCGGAGTTTTCCTTGTCGCGGAAATACTCGGCGACCGTCAGACCTGCGAGGCCGACGCGCAGACGCGCTCCCGGTGGCTCGTTCATCTGCCCGTAAATCAGCGCGACCTTGTCAAGAATGCCCGCTTCCTTGAACTCGAGATAGAGGTCATTCCCTTCGCGCGTGCGCTCGCCGACGCCGCAGAACACGGACTTGCCGCCGTGGCCTTTGGCGACGTTGTTGATGAGCTCCTGAATGACGACCGTCTTGCCGACGCCAGCGCCACCGAAGAGCCCGATCTTTCCACCCTTCACGAACGGGGCGATGAGGTCGACGACCTTGATGCCGGTTTCGAAGATTTCCGTCTTCGGCTCGAGGTTCAC
>JAYVPN010000197.1:0-3517 GCA_043757365.1 Gemmatimonadota bacterium
TTCCGAGGTTTTCGCGATGCTACGCTCGGAGAACTGGCCGGGCAACGTCCGCGAGTTTCAGCACGCGATCGAACGCGCCGTGGTGTTCAGCGGCGGTCCGCAGATCCGCGTCGAGGATTTCCGCCACGGGTTGCGGTCGCCGTCCGATCGTGCGCTGGCCGCTGCGGTGGAAGCGACGTCGGCGTCGCGCGTCGAATCGTTCGCTCCCCCGGGACACGAGGTCCTGATACTGCCGGGTCTCGACGTCTTGGACGCCGAGCGGCAGCTCATCCGGAAGGCGCTCGTGCGAACGCGCAACAATCGCACCGCTGCGGCGGCGCTGCTCGGAATGCACGCGCGGACGTTGCGCCGGAAGCTGCGAAAGATGGGTGAAGACTCGGCCGCTGACGATGCATCCGATCGCTAGCGGGACGGTGCCGGCGTTCGATGCCGGATTCACGGATCGCAGCGAGTTCCTCCGCGCGATGATCGACGCGCTGCCGATCGCGGTGGCCGTGTTCGACGTCTCCGGCGCGCTCGTCGGCACCAATGCCGCCGGAGCGGAACGGCCGGAGCTTCGCGCACTCGGCACGACAGTTCCATTGACCGAACTGCTGGACGTGAACCTTGACCCGCTGGAACCCGACGCGCGACCGGTCGCCGAGATCGTTCGGGGCAGCCCACGCATCGGGGGGCGTGTCGTCGGTATTCGCGACGACGCTGGCCTGCTCCAGTGGATGGTGATCGGCGCCACCCGACTCGACAGCGGCGACGAGCGAAATCCGTTCTACGTCATGATCACAGCCGAGGATTCGTCGCGCGAGAGTTCCACCGCCGCACGGCGATTCAACGCGCTCGTCGCCGAACGGGCCCGCGACCTCGACGCCGCAAGCGTCGAGGTCGCGCGGGAGGCTCGCGTCACGCACGACTTCACCGCCAGCATGAGTCACGAACTCCGAACGCCGTTGAACGCGATTCTCGGCACGACCGAGTCGTTGCAGGAAGAGCTGTTCGGACCGCTGAGCGCGGAACAGACCGAGGCGCTCGACGACATCTACGCGAGCGGACAGCATCTGCTCTCGCTGATCAACGACATTCTCGATCTGTCGCGTATATCGACCGGACGCCTCACGCCGGACATCGTGGACGTCGAGGTCACCGGCACGTGCGAGGCGGCACTGAGTATGCTGCAGCAGGATGCCGTGGCAAAACAGATTCGTATCGAACGTGATTTCGCCGGCGCACCAGCGACGATTGCGACCGACGGACGCTGGCTCCGGCAAATTCTTCTTAACCTGCTGAGCAACGCGGTGAAGTTCACCGCGTCGGGCGGCACCGTGACGCTGTGCGTTGCCAGGTCGGACGATCCCGATTTCATCGAGTTCTCCGTGCGCGACACGGGGATTGGCATCGCCGAAAGTGATATGCAGCGGATCTTTCTTCCGTTCGTGCAGATTGACGCCGGGATCGACCGTCAACAGGGCGGCACGGGGCTTGGTCTCGCGCTGGTCGGCCGGCTTGCCGAGTTTCTCGGCGGCGGCGTACGCGTGAGCAGCACGCTGGGCGAGGGGAGCACGTTCACTGTGCGCCTGCCGTGCACGGCGCCGCGCGCCGCGCGGACGTCCGATGCACTGCACGTCGTACCCGAGACTCCTCCAACACACGCGGTGCGCGGCCCCGTGCTGCTCGCCGACGACAACGACAGCAACGCGCGGATGTTCACCGAGTATCTCCGGGCGAAGGGTTTTTCCGTGGTTCGCGCGCGCGACGGAATCGAAGCGCTCGAATTAGCGCGCGCCCTCGGACCGTGCGCCATTCTCATGGACGTGCAGATGCCCCGAATGGACGGACTCGCCGCGACCCGCGCGCTGCGCGACGACGCGCGTTTCGCCACGACGCCGATCATTGCGCTGACGGCGCTCGCGATGCCCGGCGACCGGGAGCGGTGCGAAGCCGCTGGAGTCGACGAATATTTTGCCAAACCGGTAAGCCTCAAGTCGGTTTACGAGGCGCTCATGCGGCGCATCGGCGCGGCGGCCCCAGCCTCTGGTCGCTCCGCGTGACGACGCGAGCGAGAATTCTCATCGTCGACGACGACCGGACCAGCCGTCGGGTGTTGCTCGGCGCGCTCGCGCCGATCGACGCCGACGTGGCGGAGTGCGATTCGGCGGAGTCCGCGTGGACGGCGGTTCGTGCCACCCCGCCCGACGTCATTCTGCTGGATCAGATGATGCCGGTCGTCGACGGCATCGCGTTCTGCCGCGACCTGCGGGCCGACGAATCGTGCCGCGATATCGTCGTGCTGATGGTGACGGCGTTCGCCGAGCGCGAGCAGCGAATCGTCGCGCTCGCCGCCGGCGTGGACGATTTCCTCGCCAAGCCCGTCGACCGCATCGAGCTGCGCGCCCGGGTGACGAGCGCGCTTCGGATCGGACGCTTCCGGCGCCAGCTCGAAGAACGTCAGCGCGTGGAATCGCTGATCACCCTGTCACCGATCGCCGTGCTCGTCGTCGGTGTGGCGGATGGAATCGTGAAATTCGCCAACGAGCGGGCCGCGATGTATTTCGGCACCCCGATGATCGGCGTCGATCTCGCCGCCGCGCTCGACGCACGGGACGCGGAGCTGTTGCGCGACTGGCGCGCGCTTGCACCGGCCCTTTCGAAGACCGAAGCGAAGACCGCGCGCTGGTCGCTCGGCCACGCGAACTCGGCATATGACGTCTCGGTCGGCGCCGTGCGGTGGCACGGGGACGACGCCCTTCAGGTCGTGCTGACTGACGTCACGGCAATCATCGCCGTCGAACGCCGCTTCCAGCAGCAGGAGCGGCTCGAGTCGACCGGACGGCTCGCCGCGTCGGTCGCGCACGATTTCAACACCGTGTTACAGGTTGCGTCGCTACAGCTTCACGTTCTCGGCCAGCAAACGGCAACGGACCGGGCGCGGGTCGCGATCGAAGAGATCGATCGCGCACTGAAGCGCGGTGGACTGCTGACGAAAGATCTCCTCGCGTTTTGCCGGCAGCCGCCCGAGCGCGGCCTGAAGTTCTGCGACGGGGCGCTCGTCGTGGGACGCATGCAACGCATGCTCGCGCACCTCATGCCGAGAACGATCGCGGTATCTGTCGCCGCCCCCGATGGGCCCGTGCGCGTCGGTGTCGCGGCGCACGAGCTCGAGCAGGTGCTCGTCAATCTCGCGACGAACGCGCGCGACGCGATGCCGGAGGGCGGTGCGCTGTCGGTGCGTCTGGCGCTCTCTGCGGTGCGTGCCGGTTGGTGGGAACTCAGCGTGACCGACAGCGGCAGCGGCATGGACGACACGACGCAGCGCCGACTGCGCGAGCCGTTTTTCACTACGAAGCCCGAGGGCCAAGGGACAGGGCTGGGCCTTTGGATGGTGAATCGCATCGCGCTTGCGGCCGGTGGAACGTGCGAGATCAGCAGCCGGCTCGGTGCGGGAACGACGGTCACGCTCGCCTTTCCACCGCCTGACGACAGCCCGGAGAGTGCTTGAAGATCGTCCGTGAAACGCTCGAGGTTC
>JAYVPN010000198.1:0-3505 GCA_043757365.1 Gemmatimonadota bacterium
CCGCCGCACGTCCCTTCAGCATCAGAACCGCCGGCTTGGCGTTTGCCGTCATCGGATTCGTCCAGTCGCTCAGCGCGATCCCCCACTCGGCCATTGCGCATGTGGGATCGCTTGCGAGCACGACGTTAAACGCCTCGATGGCGCGGGCGAACTCGAAGGAGTGGAGTAGTGCCATCGCGTGATCGAATTTCGGTTGCGCGGCCGGGCTGCACGATGTGCGGAAATGCACGTTGCCAAGCCGTTGAACCGAGGTCGCGACGTGCTGATGTCCCTGCGCGGTCGCCGTGGACGTGCACGCGGCGGATGCCACGCAGAGAATTGCCGTCGCTCGAGCCAGTCGTTCGATCATAAATTCCACCTCACCGAGCTGTTGGGAGCGAGACTCGACCACGCTATGTTACGATAATTGCGGGTGGACGGCTACCTCCGACCTCATGAGCGAAACATGCCCGAAGAAATCGAGATCGAAACCGAGAACTTGCGTCAGACGATCGACGAGGAGATCGAGAGGAAAGGCAGCGGTTTGCTCAGGGCCATCTCCTTGACCACGGCGCTGCTCGCGGCGATCGCGGCGGTCGCCTCACTCAAAGCGGGCGATTCGGTAAATGAAGCGCTTGTGCTCAAGACAGAGGCAACGCGCCTGCAGGGCCAGGCGTCGGACCAGTGGGCGTTCTATCAGGCGAAGGGCATCAAGGGTGCGGTGGCGCGTGCCACCGCGAGCACGTGGAAGGCGGTCGGAAAACCGGCGCCTTCAGAGGCCGAAGCGAGCGCAACGCGCTATGACGACGAGCAGAAGGCAATTCAAAGTAAGGCGAAGGAGCTGGAACACGAGCGAGACGTCAAGGAGCACGAAGCCGATGCGCTGCTTGAAAAGCACCATCATTTCGCGGCTGCCGTCGCGTTTTTTCAGGTATCCATCGCGCTCGGAGCCGTCGCCGCCCTTACGCGGGTGAGGCTCGTTTGGTTCGGTTCGGTGGCGCTCGGCACCGTCGGGCTCGTGTTCTTCGCGATCCCGCTGCTCGCGTCCTGAATTCGCTACTGCTTACCGTTGGCAGGGAATGATCAGGGAGCGTACGTTCGCTGATATGAGTTTCTTCGCTCCGCGATCGGTGGCGTCAGATCGGGTCGGCGCTTTGAAAAGCTGAGTATCGTCGTCGACACGCACGATCCGAGACACTGGGCGTCGTGGAGTGGCCGTATACCGCTCGCAGGTTCGCCGAACGCCGCCGCCATGAACACCATCGTAGTGGTTGGACGGTACTTGCACAGACGCTATTTTCTTATAAGCTGCTTTCGCATGGCCTGCAGCTCCTTGCGATGCGCGTCCGTTGTCTCGGGATAACTGAGCTTCATTCCCCGCATCGTCTCAACGATGATCTCCGAGATGAGGAGCCGCGCGCTCTTCTTGTCGTCCGCCGGCACGATGTACCATGGCGCGTTGTCCGTGCTCGTCGCGTGGATGCAGGCCTCGTAGGCGCTCATGTACTGTTTCCAGTACTTCCGCTCTTCGAGATCGGACGCGACGAACTTCCATTGTTTGCGCGGATCGTCGATCCGCTCGAGAAACCGTTTGCGCTGTTCTTCGAGCGACATGTGGAGAAAAAACTTGATGATGCGTGTGCCGTTTCGTGAGAGATGCGCCTCGAGCTCGCGGATCGAGCGATAGCGATCGGCCCACAATGTTGCGCGGCTCAGCGTCTCGTCAGGGAGCCCCTCGCCGTGCAGGATTTGCGGATGCACCCGCGCGACGAGTACTTCCTCGTAATACGAACGATTGTGAATGCCGATGCGGCCGCTGCGGGGAAGTCGTACCGTCTCGCGCCAGAGAAAATCGTGGGCCAGTTCCTCGGTGCTCGGCGTCTTGAAACTGAAAACCTCGCACCCTTGCGGATTGACCCCGGACATCACGGCCTTGATCGCGCCGTCTTTCCCCGACGCGTCCATCCCCTGAAAGATCAGGAGCAGCGAGTAGCGGTTGTCGGCATAGAGCCGCGACTGCAGCTCGCTCAACGCCTCCGTCTGCCCGCCGAGGATCTTGCGGTAGTCAGACTTCGACGCGTAGAACGGCTCGCCATCGGTCGGCCAGTCCTTCAGACTGAACTTTTGGCCGGTGCGAACGCGGAATTCTTTCGGCTTGATCTTGGGCATCGGCTACTTCCTGCTTCCGGCGGCAATCCGCGTGACGCGCCGCACGACATCACCGAGCTCCATCTGATCTACGACGTCCATCCCGGCCGTCACGCGGCCGAGCGCGGTGAAGTCGCCTTCATTGTGTGGCTGCGGTGTAATCCCGAACGTATAAACAGCGGGCCCGGTGTCGTACGATGATCCCGGCCCGCGGGCGCCGATCTCCGACCCCCAGCTCAGATTCCCGCGGACAAGCCGGCCGCGGCTGATCTCGTCCCGCTGCAATTCCTGGCTCGGCAGCGCCTCTTTCATCTGATCGACAAAGTTCGGCACGACCCGCTCGAATCGCACTCCGGCGATCTTGTTGAGTGTCGTCAGATTCAACAGATAGTCGGTGGCCAGCGGTGCGTCGAGCGGATTGAGTTCGGTCTCGATCGCACCGCGCGATGTCTCCCACTTGAGCCGCGGATTCACCGCGCCATTGTACGCTGGCACGACGAGCGTCTCGACGATCCGCTTGTAGTCGGCATCGGTGCGCACGGTGCGCACGGGGCGTCCGGTTCCCCATTCGCGAACCACACGGTCGCCGAACGCGCGGCCGGCGATCATCCACGCCTGATCACTCGGCGATGCGGGGAACTTCTTGAAAAACGCACTCGTCGCACCACCGCCGCGCTTGTCGATTGCGCTGATCGTCGCGATCGTTGCCTCGACGGCATTCGGGGAGACATCCTTTGCCGCGACGGCGAACGCGGCGAGCAGTGTCGGGATGTCCGTGCTGTCCGCCCACTCGTGCATTGACCGCGCGGCGGCGACACGGAGCGCAATGTCGGGCGAAGCAAACGCTGCCTTGCGCGCGGCACGGCGCACCACCGGATCTTCGATGGTGTCGGCGAGTGTCAGCCACGCGGCATTGGCGATCGTACGAACGTCGATGTTCGCGTCCGTACGCAACTTCACAAGCGCGCCTCGCGCGCTGACGCCGAGCTTCGCGAGCGCATTTGTCGCCGCGAGCCGCACGGTGAGCGACGTGTCGTTGACCATCGCCAGCGCTGGCTTGATCGCCGCGGCGAGCGAGATATCCGTCAGCGCCGCGATCGCGGTCGCGCGCAACGCCACCGGATGACCGGTCGTCGTCACCGCGGTGAGTTGCGCGATCGCGCCGCGCGCGCCGTCGCCGCGCCCTCCGAGCGCCTCGGCGGCGCTCGCTGCGACCCACACATCCTTTTCGTCGAGCAGTAGCGTCAACTGAATGAGCGACGAGAGATCCGTGTGCCTGCCGAGCGCGCGCGTCGCTTCAGTCTGAATGCGCCGGTCGACATCGCCGAGTGATTCGATGAGCTTTGCCTGCGCGGCTGCGGCGCCGATCGTCGACGAG
>JAYVPN010000199.1:0-3495 GCA_043757365.1 Gemmatimonadota bacterium
TACGGCGCGGCTGGCGACACGAATGCGCAGGACGCGCACGAAGGCATCCGTCCGACCGATCCGACGCGCGCGCCGGACACGGTGCATAAGTATCTGACGCCGGAACAGTTCAAGCTCTATCAGCTCATCTGGCAGCGTTTCATGGCGAGCCAGATGGCGCCCGCCGTCTTCGATACGACGACGGTCGATTTCGATATGTCGGGGGCGAAGCACCAGTACTTGTTCCGCGCCACCGGCTCGGTGATCAAGTTTTCGGGTTTCCTCTCGCTGTATAAAGAAACGCGCGAAGAGGGCGACTCGAAGGCGCTCGAAGACGAGCAGGCGCTCCCGGCGATCGAAGCAGGCGAGAAGGTGCCGGTCAGTGAAGTGAAGCCGACGCAGCATTTCACCGAACCGCCGCCGCGTTTCTCGGAAGCGAGTCTCGTGAAGGAACTCGAGCGGCTCGGCATCGGCCGCCCGTCGACGTACGCGAGCATCATCTCGACGCTTACCGAGCGGCATTACGCCGAGCTCGAGCAGCGCCGGTTCTTCCCGACGTCGCTTGGCGAAAGCGTCGAGAAAGTGATGGTGAAGCAGTTCCCGGATGAGTTCAACGTCGGCTTCACGGCGGCGATGGAGCACGAGCTCGACAAGGTCGCCGATGGCAAGCTTCCGTGGCAGAGCGTTCTCAAGGATTTCTGGGGACCGTTTGATAAAGCGCTGAGCTCGGTCGATTACGAAGGGCTCATTCACGAAGCGCACGATCTCTCGGCGCTCGAGAACGAACGTTGCCCGCTCGACGGCGGCAAGCTGATCGCGAAGGGCGGCTTCTTCGGCCCGTTCGTGGCGTGCGAGAATCATCCGAAGACGTGCAAGTACACGCGTCCACTCAAGGGCGAGAAAGTACCGCCCGTGCTGACCGCGTATCCGTGCCCGATTTGCACGAAGATGATGGTCGTGCGTCGCGGCCGTAGCGGTGAGTTCCTCGGCTGCAGCACTTTTCCGAAGTGCCGCGGGACCAAGTCAATGCCGACGGGCGTGAAGTGCCCGAAGGACGGCGGCGATATCGCGGCACGTCGCAGCAAGAAGCGCGGCAAGGCATTCTATGGCTGCGAAAATTATCCGAATTGCGATTTCGTCTGCTGGGACAAGCCGGTGCTCGAGACGTGCCCGGAATGCGGCTTCGTCGGCGCCGAGGCGAAGTCGAACAAGACGCGCGGCAGTTACCGGAAGTGCCTGAAGTGCCAGAACGAATGGGCGGTGGCGGAGCCGGAGAACGTCGAGGCCGAGCCGGTCGGCACGTGATTCATATTGTCGGTGGCGGCCTCGCGGGAAGCGAGGCCGCCTGGCAACTCGCCGAGCGCGGCCATGATGTGACGGTGCACGAGATGCGGCCACTGCGCGCAACCGAGGCGCACAAGACCGATCGTCTCGCCGAGCTCGTGTGCTCGAACACCTTCAAGAGTACCGAGGTCACGAACGCGCACGGCCTGTTGAAGGCCGAGATGCGGGCGCTCGGTTCGATGATTCTGCAGGCCGCCGACGAAGCGCGCGTTCCGGCGGGGTCGGCGCTCGCGGTCGATCGCGATCTGTTTTCGGCCGGCGTGCACGATCGCATCGAGGCGCATCCGCGGATCACGATCGAGCGCGGCGAGGTGAGTGCGATTCCGTCACCGGGAATCATCGCGACCGGTCCGTTGACGAGTGACGCGCTCGCCGAGACGGTACGCGCGCGGCTCGGTATCGATTCGCTCGCGTTCTACGATGCGATCGCGCCGATCCTCGCCGAAGAGTCGCTGGATCATGAGGTCGTATTCAAGGCGTCGCGATACAACAAAGAGACGATGGCCGGCGAAGGCGACGAGGGCGCGTATTTGAATTGCGCGATGAACAAGGAGCAGTATTATGCGTTCATCGACGCGCTAACGACCGCCGACCAGTTCACGGCGCACGAGTTCGACAAGGTGCCGTACTTCGAAGGGTGCATGCCGATCGAAGAGATGGCGCGTCGCGGGCGTGAATCGTTGCGTTTCGGACCGATGAAGCCGGTGGGGATCGACGATCCGAAGACGGGCCGCTGGGCGTACGCCGTCGTGCAGTTGCGACGCGAGGACAAGGCCGGCCGGATGTGGAACCTCGTCGGTTTCCAGACGCGGATGCGGATTCCCGAGCAGCAGCGCGTGATCCGGATGATTCCGGGGCTCGCGAATGCCGAGTTTTTGCGGTTCGGGAGTATTCACCGCAACAGTTATATCAATTCGCCGGCGTCACTGACGCCGCATTTGTCGCTGCGCGATGATCCGATGTCGCTCTTCGCCGGCCAGCTCACGGGCGTCGAGGGGTATACCGAGAGCACGGCGACCGGATTGCTCGCGGCGATCAATCTCGATCGGATGCTGCGCGGGCTCGCCGCCGTTGTTCCGCCGCCGACGACGATGCTTGGTGCGCTCTATCGCTATCTGCGCGATGCCGATCCGAAGCATTTTCAGCCGATGAACGCGAATTTTGGATTGCTCGAGGAGTTGAATCCGGTGCCGCGGGACAAGGCGCGGAAGCGCGAGCTGTACGCCGAACGCGCGCTGCGGGATTTGGCGTCGTGGATGAGTGCGAGCGGGATTGGCGTGGCGGTGGGTGCGTAGCGGCGCGGGCTCAACGACGCCTCGGAGTTTCGCGGATACGGCAACGGTAAATACAACGGCGGCCGCGGATTTCGCGGTAACGCGCGGATACCGCATCAGCAAACGAAAAAATACTAAGGGAAGTACTTGCTCGGCGAGAGAGTTCCCTTAGTCGTTTTTTTTCTTTATCCGCGAGTTACCGCGAAATCCGCGGCTGCTGTTGCCGTTGCCGTTGCCGTATCCGCGCACCTCCGAGGCGTCGTTGAGCCCGCGCCGGTCAGATCCTCGCACGCGCCGGAAACAACTCCGTCTGCGGTATCTCCTTCTCGAGCTCCTTCCGCACTCGCATCGCGATCTCGTCGGCCGCGTCCGGATGCGCGAAGAGATCGTACTCGCGCACGTCGATCTTGAGCACCGGACATTTTCGAAAGCCGCCGATCCAATTTTCATAGCGCGCGTGCAACGCCGAGAAGTACTCCGGATCGGTATCGCGCTCCCCCGGCCGGCCGCGCGTCGCGATGCGTTCGAGGATGGTGTCGAGCGGGCCGTGCAGGTACACCAGCAACCGCGGCGGGCGCGCTGCCGGGGCGTACAGAAGCTCCTTGTACAAGCTCTGGTAGAGTGCCCAGTCGTCGGCATTCATGTAGCCCTGCTCGAACAAGCCGCGCGCGAAAATTTCGGCGTCTTCGTACCAGGTGCGGTCGAGTACCCAGCTCCCGCCCATCGCGCGCATCCGGCGCATCGAGGCAAAGCGCGTCGCGAGGAAGTGCAGCTGGAGGTGCATCCCGTACGAGCGCATCCCGTCGACGCCATCGTAGAACTTGGCGAGCCACGGATTGTTGTCGTCGACACTCTCGAGCGCGTGCTGCAACCCGAAGCGCGTCGCGAGGGCGCGCGT
>JAYVPN010000200.1:0-3488 GCA_043757365.1 Gemmatimonadota bacterium
CTTCGCGACCTGCGCGGCGGGGACGTCCTGGATGTGCGACTGGCCGCGCATCAGTAAGTCGACGACGCGCTCGCTGATATCGTAGCCCAGCACTTGGAAGCCGGCCTCGCAGAACTCCATCGCGAGCGGCAGGCCGACGTAGCCGAGGCCGATCACGCCGGTGACGGCGGAGCGGTCGGCGATTTTCGCGAGGAGACGGGACTTCAAAGTCGGCGTTGCGGTCATGAGGCGATGCTCAGCGGCCAAAGAAGCCGCGCACGGCGACGACGACTTCGTCGAGCTGGGCGCGTGAGAGTTCGGGGAAGATCGGGAGGGAGACCACTTCGTTCGCGGCCTTCTCCGACTCCGGGAATGCGCCCTGCTTGTAGCCGAGATATTCGAAGCACGGCTGCAGGTGCAGCGGGAGCGGATAGTAGACCGAGTGTCCGATCCCCTTCGCCGCGAGATGCTCCTTGAATTTGTCGCGCTGCGCGACGCGGATCGTGTACTGGTTGAAAATGCTTTCGTTGGCGGGATCGACATACGGCGTCGTGATGTCGGCGAGGTCGGCGAAGGCGGCGTTGTAGTACGCCGCGTTCTCGCGCCGCTTGGCGCTCCAACCGGCGAGATGCGGGAGCTTCGCCGAGAGGACGACGGCCTGCAGCGCATCGAGGCGCGAGTTGAAGCCGACTTCCTCGTGGAAATACGTCTTCACGCTGCCGTGCGTCCGAAGGCGCATGAGCCGGTTATACAGCGCGTCATCCTGCGTGACCATCATGCCGCCGTCACCGTAGCCACCGAGATTCTTCGACGGGAAGAACGAGAAGGTACCGATCGTCGCGGTCTCGCCGGCCATCGTCCACTCGCCATTGATCTTGCGGCGCGCGCCGATGCTCTGGGCGGCGTCTTCGATGATCGGCATCTGTGGCAGCAGCGCGCGGATTTTTTCGATCTCGGCGATCTGGCCGAAGAGATCGACCGGAATAACGGCCTTCGTCTTCGACGTCACTGCGGCGGCGGCGAGATCGGGGCGAATGTTGTAGCTCTTCGGGTCGATATCCACGAAGACCGGCGTCGCGCCGACGTTGTGAATCGTGCCGGCGGTGGCAAAGAAGGTGAACGGGGTCGTGACGACTTCGTCGCCGCGGCCGATATCGAGGGCGCGCATCGCGAGGAGGATGGCGTCGGTGCCGTTGGCGCAGCCGATCGCGTATTTCGTATGCGACAATCCGGCGACTTCGCACTCGAGCGCGCCGACCGGCTTGCCGAGAATGAAGGCCTGATCGTCGACGACGGACATCATCGCGTTGACGACGGCGTCCTTGATGTTGGCGTGCTGTGCCTTGAGGTCGAGCAGCGGGACGGCCATAATTATCAGATTTGTGATATGCGGCGGTTGAGCGTGCGCAATCAGACGAGTGAAAAATCGCCTTGTGGAGCGGCTAAATCAAGCTAAATCAGCGACGTATGCAGTTGGAGTCGTCGCGATTCCGGCTTCTGTGCTCGGCGGACTTGAACTACGCCTCGGGTGCACGCGGATACGGCAACTGCAACTGCAACAGCCACAGCTACTGCGGACACGGATTGCACAGATTCGACGGATACGGCACAAACAAACAAAGGGGAACAGCGCTCTGTGATAGTGCTGTTCCCCTGATTTCGATCCGTGAAATCCCTGTTTTCTGTGAAATCCGTGTCCGTTATGGCGTTTGCTTTTGCCGTTGCTGTATCGGCGCCGATCCGAGGCGTCGTTGAGCCCCGCCAAACCGCAGCGTCTTTTAGGCCTTCAACGGCAATGAAACTTCCGTTCCCGTCCGCGCCGACTCGTAAATGCCGAGAATCAACTCGAGCGACTTCCGACCGCCGCGACCGTCGGTATCGGCTTTCGCCTCGCCACGCAACACGGAAAGCACGTTCCGGTAATAGCCCTCGTGACCGAAGCCGTAGACGTTCGGCGGCGCCGTGCTCGCGGACTCGATCAGCTTATCGTCGTCATCGTAATCGGCGAACTGCCACTGCTCGACCTTGTTCACCGCCGTACCGCCGATCTTTACGGTTCCCTTCTCACCGAGGATCGTGATCGATCCCTCGAGATTCTTCGGGAACGTCAGCATCGTGACCTCGATGCAGCCGAGCGCGCCGTTGCGGAACTTCAGCACCGCAACGCCGGTGTCCTCGGCTTCGATCTTCCGCGCCAGCGTCGCCGTCTTGGCCATCACGCTCTCGACGGGGCCGACGAGCCACTGCATCAGATCGACGTAGTGCGACGCCTGATTCATGAACGCGCCGCCGTCGAATTCCCACGTGCCGCGCCACGGCGCCTGGTCGTAATACTCCTGCGGGCGCTGCCAGCGCACGGTCGTATTGGCCACGTAGATCTTGCCGAACCGCCCCTTGTCGATCGCCTTGCGCAGCAGCTGGATCGAGGGATTCAGCCGGTTCTGCTTGACGACAAAGAGTTGCACGTGGGCATCGTCGCAGGCTTTCACGAGGGCGTCGGCAGCCGAGAGCTTGATCGCCATCGGCTTTTCACTGATGACGTGCTTCCCCGCCCGCGCCGCGAGAATACCGTGATCCGGATGCAGCCCGCTCGGCGTCGCAATCACGACCACATCGCACAAGGCCTCTTTGAGCATCGTCGCGTAGTCCGTGAACCACGGCACGTCGTTCTCGCGCCCGGCGTCCTCAGCGCGCGACGAGATCTCGTCGCACACCGCAGTGAGCGAAAGCCCGTCGATCTTTGCGATCGCGTCGAAGTGGTTGCGGGCAATGCGCCCACAGCCGACGAGGGCGACGCGGAATTCTTTTCGGGAGGTCATTCGGATTCGTCGGAGATGCGGGTGACTTTGTCGCCGCGTCGCGAATAACGCTTGCCGCAGGCGGGACAGCTCAGTTCCATCAGTCCGTCTTCGAGTTTCACGCCGCACTCGCACATCCAGCCGGCGATCGTCGCGGGAACGCCGACGACGAGCGCGTGCGGTGGCACATCCTTTGTCACGACAGCGCCGGCGCCGACGAAGCAGTACTCGCCGAGCGTCGCGCCGCAGACCACCGTCGCGTTCGCACCGATGCTCGCACCGCGCTTCACGAGCGTCCGGCGATACTCATCTTTCCGCGATACCGCGCTGCGCGGATTGATCACGTTCGTGAAGACCATCGACGGCCCGCAGAACACATCGTCCTCGAGCTCCACACCTTCGTAGATCGACACGTTGTTTTGGATCTTCACGTTGTTGCCGATCTTCGTGCCGTTCATCACGACGACGTTCTGGCCGATCGAGCAGCGCGCTCCGATCACCGCGCCGGGCATGACGTGGCAGAAATGCCAGATCTTGGTTCCGGCGCCGATCTGCGCGCCGTCGTCGACATAGGCCGACTCGTGAATGAACGGCTGGCTCACCGGATCATCTCCTGCCATTCCTGGATCGACATCACGCTCGAGGAACGGCTCTTCAGACTGAGAATCGCGTCGCATGCCGCATTCGCGGCGCTCAGCGTGGTTGTGTAAG
>JAYVPN010000201.1:0-3477 GCA_043757365.1 Gemmatimonadota bacterium
CGCGCACGCTGGCCGCGACCGGTATTTTCATTTTTGTCGGCTTCAAACCGAACACCGGCGTGATCGACGGACACATCGAACACGATGCCGCCGGCTATCTGCTGACCGACACGAACATGCAGACATCGATCCCGGGCCTCTTCGCCGCCGGCGATGTCCGTGTGCAGCTCACTCGGCAGGTCACGACGGCTGTCGGGGACGCGACGACCGCGGCGATCGCCGTCGAGAAGTATCTCACGGCGCGCAAGAATGGACATCCGATGGCCGACGCCGTGCCGTCGCTCACCATAGCACGCGCGTAGCCGCGCGGTATGATCGTCTCGTCGCTCGTCGTCGGACCGTTTCAGGAAAACAGTTATCTCGTGGTCGACGAGGCCTCGCGCGACGCGATCCTCGTCGACCCGGGCGATGAAGGCGATCGCCTCATCGCGAATGTTGAGTCGCACGGCGCGACGCTGACCGCCATCTGGCTGACGCACGCGCATCTGGATCACATCGGGGGCATCGCCGCCGTCCATCGCAAATGGCCGGTGCCGATCTACCTGCATATGCTCGATGCGCCGCTGTACGTCGCCGGCGCCCGGCAGGCCGCCTATTACGGTGTTCCGTTCGAGCCGCCGCCGGCCGCCGATCGCGAGCTCGCCGAAGGTGACGCGATGACCGTCGGCGCTCTGTCGTTCACTGTCATGCATCTGCCGGGACACGCGCCGGGGCATGTCGTCTTTCACGGAAATGGCGCCGTCTTCGGTGGCGACGTGCTTTTCGCCGGTTCGATCGGCCGCACCGATCTCCCCGGGGCGAACGCCGCGCAACTCGAGGCATCGCTGGCGCGCCTCGCCGAGCTTCCGCCCGAAACCATCGTCTACTCGGGCCATGGTCCGGTTACATCGATCGGTGAAGAACTGCGCAGTAATCCGTTCCTGAACGGCGTCGCGAGGATCGCGCGCCGATGACACCGGCGACCCGTTTTCTCACCGCGGCGCTGCTCATCGCCTTCTGGGGCGGGGCGGCGCTTCTCACGATTGCGATCGTCACGCCCGCGGCTTTCGCCGTGCTGCCAACTCGCACGCTCGCCGGATCGCTCGTCGGTCGCGTCCTGCCAGCGCTCTTCATTTCGGGCGTCGTCGTCGGCGCGAGCGTCACCGCGCTTGCGCTTTCCGCCGGCTCCCGCGGCGCCGCGATCGCCGCCGCCCTCGCCGCGATCGCCTGCGCGGTCGCCCAGTTCGTGATCAATCCGCGGATTGCCCGGATGCGCGAAGACATCGGCGGTCCGATCGACGCGCTGCCTACGGACGACGCCCGCCGTGTGGCGTTCGGCCTGCTTCACGGGTATAGCATTGCAGGACTGGGGGTGGCGATGATTGCCGCCGCCGTCGCGCTGGGCTATCTGCTTTTTGCGCTGCGGGCTCGCGACTGACGCTCGCGTCTCACGCTCGTTTCACTCGACCGGATTCCGACATGCCTGCACGCCCACTCGCTTCTGCCTTCGCCGCCGCCGCTTTGGCGCTGTCGCTGACGTCCTGCCTCAAGGGCACCGACAGCAGCTCCGGAACGCCGATCGGCATCATGTCGATGAATGCGCGAACCACGGGAACCGGCTACACGACCTACCCGGTGCTGAATTTCTATTCCGCCCGGACCGCAGTCTTCACGGCTGCGCAGTCGCGCACCGACACATGCAGCAAAACGACGTACGCGCCGAACTCGACCGATCCCAACGTCGGTGTCACCCAGATCAGCGCAGGTATCGCCCTCGCGATCAACCTGTCGGGGCGCTCCGACACACTCCGCAAGCTGTCCGCGACCAATCCGACCTACACGCTCAACGCGACCGCCGGGATGAGCTTTACCCCGGGCGATTCGATCACGCTGAGCATTCCCGGCGATCTCGCTGGCTATCCGCGCACCACCTTCACCGCGCGCACCGCCGAGCCGTACACATTCGGCGCGATCACCGTGCCGACCGTCGGAGCGGCGATGCCGCTCACCTGGTCGGGCGCCGCCGATCTCAACTCCGCGATGCTCGTGATGCTGCGCTACGCCTCGACGAACAACGGCACGCTCGATACACAAATCTTCTGCGACTTCGCCGACGACGGCACGGCAACCGTCCCCGCCGCGCTCGCCGCGTTCTGGGCCGCCTCGACAACGCGCACCTTCTTCACGCAACGACTCCGCACCATCGTCGCGCAGCCGAGCGGCACGAACGTCTACTTCAATCTGATCTCGACTTTCGATCGGCCGACGCCGGTTTCGCCGTGACCCGCACCGAGCGCGATCCACTCGGCGCGCTCGAGGTCCCGGACGACGTGCTCTACGGCGTCCAGACGCTCCGCGCGGTCCGCAACTTCCCGATCAGCGGGCTCAAGCCGCTACCGGCATTCATTGACGCCGTCGTCCGCATCAAGCGTGCGGCGGCGTTGACACACAAGGAAACCGGACGCCTCGACGCACCGCGCGCCGACGCGATCGTCGCCGCGGCCGACGAAGTGCTCGCCGGCACACACCGCGAGCACTTCGTTGTCGATGTCTACCAGGCCGGCGCCGGCACGTCGCACAACATGAACGTGAATGAGGTGCTCGCCAACCGCGCCAACGAACTACTCGGCGCGGCGCGCGGCACGTATGCGCCGGTGCATCCGAACGATCACGTCAACATGGCGCAGTCCACCAACGACGTGATTCCGACTGCGATCCGCCTCGCCATGCTCAAGGAACTCGCGCCGCTCGCGAATGCGATGCACGCGCTCCGCGAATCGTTGAACATCAAGGCCGAGACGTTCGACGGCATCGTCAAAGCCGGCCGAACGCATTTGCAGGACGCGATGCCGATCCGCCTCGGGCAGGAGTTCCGCGCGTGGGGCGGTACGATCGAGCGATCGCTGCGCCGCCTCCTCGACAATGCCGACTACCTTCGCGACCTCGGGATCGGCGGCACCGCCGTCGGCACGGGCGTCAACGCCGAGCCGGAATATCCGGCGAAAATGGTCGCACATTTGCGCGACGAAACGCAGCTCCTGCTTCGCGTCGGCACCGACCGCGTGCAGCTCATGCAGTCGCTCGGCGATATCGCCGCCTTCAGCGGCGCGCTTCGGACGCTCGCGCTCGATCTCTCGAAGATCTGCAGCGATCTCCGGCTGCTCGCGAGCGGTCCGCGCACGGGGCTCGACGAGCTGATCCTCCCGACGGTTCAGCCCGGCTCGTCGATCATGCCGGGGAAGGTGAACCCCTCGATTCCCGAGATGGTGAACCAGGTCTGCTTCCAGGTGATCGGCAACGACACGACCGTGGCGATCGCCGCCGAGCACGGACAGCTCGAGCTCAACGTCATGATGCCCGTCGTCGCCCACAACGTGCTCTTTTCGATGCAGATTCTTACGAATGCGATGCGGGCTCTCGACGAGCACTGCGTGCGCGGCATCGAGGCGAACGAAGACATGTGCGCCTACTGGGTGGAGCGCTCGGCCGCACTCGCCA
>JAYVPN010000202.1:0-13007 GCA_043757365.1 Gemmatimonadota bacterium
TGTCCTGCAGGTTCGGATAAAGAATCACGGTCGCGAGGCCGGTGACGATCCACGGCCACGGGCGCAAGGCATAGTGCGCGATTTGAAAGAACAGGGTCGCGAGGACGCCATCGCGCTCGGTCTTGGCGCTGAAAATGCGCTGCGCCACATAGCCGCCGCCGCCGGGCTCGGCGCCGGGATACCACGCCGCCCACCACTGCACACTGAGATACGTACACAGCGTCAGTAGCGGCATCCACGCGTAGGCGTGGAACGAACCGTCGCTGTAGCTCACCGGGAGCACGGAGAGCGCGGCCCGTTCGCTGCCGAAGTGCGCGGCGAGTTTCACTTTCATCACGTCGATGCCACCGACGGCGCGCACCGAGTAGATCGCGAGAATGATCACGGCGCTCATCTTGATCACGAACTGCACGAGGTCGGTCCAGAGCACCGCCCACATGCCGGCCGCGACTGAGTAGGCCACCGTAATCACAAAACAAATGCCGACGGCGACGACTTCACCGCTCACCGTCATCCCGGCGAACGAGACTTCGTGGAGTCCGAGCGAAATCGTGAGAATCTTGATCATCGCCCGCGTCACCCAGCCGAGAATGATCAAGTTGATCGGAATCGCGAGGTAGAGCGCGCGGAAACCGCGCAGGAATGCCGCCGGCGTTCCGCTATAGCGAACCTCGGCGAGTTCGACGTCGGTCATCACCGCGGCGCGGCGCCAGAGCCGCGCAAAGAAAAACACGGTGAGCATCCCGCTCATCACGAAGTTCCACCAGAGCCAGTTGCCGGCGACGCCCTTCGTCGCCACGAGTCCGGTGACGACGAGCGGCGTGTCGGCCGCAAACGTTGTCGCGACCATCGCCGCGCCGGCGAGCCACCACGGTACCTGACGGCCCGAGAGGAAGTACTGGTCGAGGCTCTCGCCTCCCTTCTTCGTGAAGTAGAGCCCGATCGTCGTCGAGAGAAGAAAGTACCCGGCGACGATCGCCCAATCGATGGGGGAGAGGGTCATTTCGGTGTGGCGTTGGAGGAACCGGCGAGGATTACCTGCATCACGGCATCAGCAAGCTTCTGGCGTACGCCACCGATTTTTACGTTCGTGCGCGTCGGGTTCACGCGGTTGGTGAGCAGCAGAATGAAAACATTATGCTCCGGATCGATCCAGAGCGAGCCGCCGGTGAAACCGCTGTGGCCGAAGGCCGGACGTTTCATCAAGTGGCCGGCGGAGTTGTTGCCGGTCGGCGTCTCCCAGAGGAGCGCGCGATTCGAGAACGTCGTGTCGTAGGCGGTGGTGAACTTCTTGATCGTCGCCGCTGAAACGATCCGTTTGCCGTCGAGTACGCCGCCGTTCAGGTACATCTGTGCGTAGCGGGCCATGTCGTGGGCGGTGCTGAACAACCCAGCGTGCGGAGAGACGCCGCCAAGGATCGCCGCATTTTCATCGTGCACTTCGCCGCGCAGGTGCCGTTGGCGCCACGGGTCGATTTCGGTCGGTGCGATGCGAGGCAGCAGCGACGATGGCGGGAGGAACTGCGTGTCGGTCATCTGCAAAGGACCGAAGATGTTCGTCGTGTCGTACGCATCAATCCGCTGGCCAGTAATCGCTTTCAGTACTTCGCCGAGAAGAATCGCGTTGAGATCGGAGTAGAGCATCTTCACGCCGGGGAGCGTGTCGAGACCGGTCGCGTAGACGAGTTTCAGCGCCGAGTCCTGCGAGTCGGCCTCCTTATATAGAGGTCTCCACGCCGGCAGTCCGGACGCATGCGTGAGCAGGTGACGGATGAGCACCTTCTCCTTGTTCGGTCCCGTCCATGTTGGCAGATACTTCTGCACCGGTGCGTCGATGTCGAGCTTGCCCTGCTCGACGAGCTGCATGATCGCCGGCTCGAGGGCCGTCACTTTGGTGAGCGACGCCAAGTCCCAGAGCGTGCGGTCGGTCGGCACCGGTGTTCCGGCGCCGTCGAGATGGCCGGCGCCGTAGCGCGCGAGAATGCGATCTTTGCGACCGATGATCGCGTAGCCGCCAGGAAAAGCGCTGTCAGCGATCGCGCGGTCGAGCACGGCACGCAGGCTATCCTGGATCGTCCTCGCCAGTGTGTCGGCGAACAGCGCTTCATCGCCGGCGTCGTCATCATTCGCCCCGCCGACGAACGGACGCTTCAGACCGTCACCGCGAGTGAAAAAGCCCGGCAGCGAGATCGGCGCGCGGCCGCCAATCGCCGCGCGTCCCGTGATCGCCCGTGCGGCCGCGAACTCGAGCGCCGGCCCGCGGCCGTACGTCACGAGGTAGCTCGTCACGTGCGGGAACTCCCGCAGCACGTACGGATTGCCGTGCGCCGCGACGATCAGTGGATGCGTCGCCGCGAGTTCGTCGATCCACCGCGCCACATGCTCGGCCACCGCGAAGCGCCCTTCGCCTTCGATCGTCCGCACGTGCGTGCTGACGATCACGCGTTCGTTGGGCCGCACGATTGAATCGAGCGCGGCGCGCGACCAGCGCGGATTCACCCGCACGACGCGCGCGCTCTTGATCGTTTCGCGAATCGCCAGCGCGAAGGTGCGGCCGGCGTCGAGGTCACCCTCGGAGGTGTACGACACGACGAGCGTCGACGGGCCGACCGGCGCGGGGACGAGCGACTTCTCATCGCGAAGCAGCGTGATCGCTTCCGCGGCGATGCGCTCCGCCGCGCGGCGATGCTCCACCGATCCGACGATCGTCCGCAGCGCCGCGAGGTCCGCATACGGCTGCGCGATCGTCCCGGTGCGGAGCTTGAGTTCGAGGATGCGCCGCACCGACGCATCG
Source organism: Gemmatimonadota bacterium (assembly GCA_043757365.1). Lineage (GTDB taxonomy): Bacteria > Gemmatimonadota > Gemmatimonadetes > Gemmatimonadales > Gemmatimonadaceae > Fen-1231. The sequence goes on from JAYVPN010000202.1 coordinate 2,795, forward strand.
ATGCGGGAGAGGGCGATCGTGCCGTCGCCGACCGCCGCGATGACGGCGTCGATCGCGCGCCGCGTGTCCGTTGGCTTCAGCAGGATGTCGGCGCCGGATCGTACCGCGAGCACGGAGCTCTTCTCGATCGAGTAACCACCGCCGATCCCTTCCATCGAGAGCGCATCGGTAATCGTGAGCCCCTTGAAGCCGAGCGTGTCGCGCAGCAATCCGGTGACGATCGATGCCGAGAGCGTCGATGGCACCGAATCGTGACTCACCGCGGGAAGCGCGACGTGCGCCGTCATAATACCGGCGATGCCCGCCGCGATTGACGCGCGGAACGGCACGAGCTCCACCGCGTCGAGTCGCGCGCGATTGCTGCCGACGATCGGCATCGCGAGATGCGAGTCGGTGTCGGTGTCGCCGTGCCCGGGGAAATGCTTCGCCGTTGCCGCGACGCCCTCGCTCTGGATGCCGCGCACCATCGCCGCGCTCATCGCTCCGACCGCCGTCGCGTCTTCGCCGAACGACCGCGTGTTGATCACCGGGTTCGCCGGATTGTTGTTCACGTCCACCACCGGAGCGAAGGCGAGGCGAATGCCGATCGCTTTCGATTCCTGCGCTGTGATCCGTCCGACCTCTTCGGCATTCTCGACGCGACCGGTCGCACCGATCGCCATCTCACTCGGCAGAATCGTCGCGCTGCCGGCCGTCAGTCCCGACGGCAGAAACGCGCCGCCTTCGAGTCGGCCGAGCCCGGGCTCGACGTCGCTCGAGATCAGCAACGGAACCTTCGCCAGCCGCTGAAAATCATTCACCTTCGCCGCCACCTCGATCGGCGAGCCAAGCGACATGATGACGCCGCCGACGCCGTCTTCGACGATCCATCGCTTCGCTTCGAGGTAGGCCGCATCCGACGTGCTGGTGTAATCACCCATCACCCAGACGGTGACCATTTGTCCGACGCGCTCGCGGACCGACATCGAGGCGAGAGTTGCTTCGATCCACTCCCGCTGTGCACGATTCAGAGGCACGGTGAGCGACGGCACGCCGGAGGGCGCGATATTCGTCGCCGGACGGGGCGCCGAGCAGGCGATCGATAGTCCGGCGACAGCAGCCACCAACCGGGGAAAGGCGCGATGACGATTCATGGTAACAGTCGGGTCAAGAGTGCGGTGTTGGTGGCGACGCTCGCCCTTGCGGGCACGTTCGCGAACGCCTGTGCCAGCGCGCCGCGCGACGGACGAGCGCCGGAGAAGGTACGGCCCGGAATATCGGTGCTGCTCGAAGATCGCATTGGTCTCATTACGGGACGACGGCTGGGCCTGATCACGAATCAAACCGGAGTCAACGAGAAAGGTGACTCCGATATCGACCTTCTCGCCACTGGCGCGCGCGCGCAAAAGGCACGGGTGAAGCTCGTCGCCCTCTTTTCGCCGGAGCATGGATTGCGCGGTACCGAGGACCACGACTTCGTCGACGGGGAGAAAGATCCGCGCACGGGACTGATCGCACACTCGTTGTATGGTGCCGGAACCATCGCGCCGCCAGACTCGCTGCTCGTCGGCGTCGAGACGCTGGTCGTCGATCTCCAGGACAGCGGCACGCGCACTTGGACGTATGTCGGCGTGATGCTCTACGCGATGCGCGCCGCGGCGCGCCGGCACATTCCGATTCTCGTGCTCGACCGGCCGAATCCGCTCACCGGCGCCCGCGCCGACGGCGCGTTGCTCGATTCGGCGCTCGCGAATCCCGACAATCCGCGGCCGGGAAAGCCCGGCAAGGCGACGGCGCTCTACCCAGTGCCGCTCCGTCACGGCATGACGATGGGTGAGATGGCGTTGATGTTCAATGCAACACTTGCAATCGGCGCCGACCTCACTGTCGTGCCCGTCGCCGGTTGGCATCGCACGATGTGGTTCGACGAAACGAAACTGCCGTTCGTGCGACCGTCGCCGAACCTGCCGTCACTGACGAGCATGCTCGTCTATCCGGGGCTCGTCGCGTTCGAGGCGACCAACCTCTCCGTCGGTCGCGGCACTGATGTCGCCTTTCAACGGCTCGGCGCGCCGTGGCTCAAGAGCCGCGAAGTCGCTGATCTGCTCAACGATCGTCTGATGCCCGGAGTGAAGTTCGAAGCGGAGTCGTTCACTCCCGATCATCCGACGGACAACAAGTTTCCCGGCCAGCGTGTGAACGGCGTGCGCGTCGTGGTGACGGATCGGGAACGATTCAATCCGGCGCGCGTCGGCGCGGCGCTCCTTTGGGCGATCGCGAAGACGTCGCCGTCCGAACTCACCTTCCGAGTACAGCGATTTGACGATCTGTTCGGGGCCGCCCGCCTTCGCGAAGCGTTGGTGCGTGGCGAAGATCCGGACACGGTTATGGACCGCGAGCTCCCGTCGGTCGCCGTTTTTCGCGAAATGGTAAAGCCGTATCTCCTGTATCACTAGGTGTTTACGCCGCCCGTTGCCCCACCGGAAACCCTCGGGTAACTTTCGCTTCTAGGCGTATTCCGCGCCGATTCCGTCAGCCCAGCCGAATGTCCAATTTCTGGGACTCGATCAAAGCCGGATATCTTCGCCTGATCGAACCCGTGGCGGATTTTCTCGTTCGCCGCCGCGTGAATCCGAACGCCATTACCACGCTTGGCACCGCGTGCTGGATCATCGCGGCGGTGATCTTCGCCACGGGCCACATCAAAACCGCCGGCTGGGTGCTCGGCCTGACCGCGATCTTCGACGTCCTCGACGGCACCATCGCCCGTCGCACCGGGCGCGAGTCGACCTTCGGCGCATTCTACGATTCGACGCTCGATCGAATCGCCGACGGCGTGGTGCTCGGCGGCCTGCTCGTGTTCTACGCGGTCGACGGTGCCCGTCACAGCACGCCGATGGTCATCATCTCGCTTGCCGCGATCATCGGAACGTTTCTCACGTCCTACACGCGGGCCCGCGCCGAAGGGCTCGGCATCGACGCGAAGGTCGGCATGATCCAGCGCCCCGAGCGCGTCGTGCTGCTGTCGGCGCCGCAGGCGTTCTTCGGTCTCGCGTTCGACGGCTGGGTACTCGCCGGCATCGTCACGCTGCTCGCCGTGACGTCGTGGATTACGGCGATTCAGCGGATCGCCTTCGTTCACGCGGCGACGCAGCCCGCCCCGCCGGTCGCCCCGCCGGCCGCGCCGCCAGCCGTCGTCACAGGCACTCTGACCTCCGGAACTTGAACGTGTCGTCATTCGGTTCGGGCGTGAAGCCCGCCAAGCCTTCCGATATCCGTCCCGCCACCGGCCGCCTCGGCATTCTCACGCCGGGGCTCGGCGCGGTCGCGACAACCTTCATGGCCGGCGTCGAGAGCGTGCGCCGCGGACATTCGACGCCGATCGGTTCGCTCACCCAGATGGCGACGATCCGGCTCGGCAAGCGCACCGACAATCGCGCGCCGCGCATTCGCGACTTCGTGCCACTGGCGGCGCTCGATGATCTCGTCTTCGGGGCGTGGGATCCAATTCCCGACGACGCGCTGACCGCGGCGCGCAAAGCCGGCGTCCTCGAAGACCGCGATCTCGCGCCGATCGCCGACTTTCTCTCGGCGATCAAGCCGATGCCGGCGGTCTTCGACAACCACTACGTGACGCGGATCCACGGCACGAACGTGAAGTCCGGGAAGACAAAGCGTGATCTCGCCGAGCAGTTGCGCGCCGACATGCGGAACTTCAAGGCCGAGCACAAGCTCGACCGCCTCGTCATCGTGTGGTGTGCAAGTACGGAGATTTTCATCAAGGCCGGACCGCAGCACGCGACGCTCGCGGCGTTCGAAGCGGCAATGGATGCGAACGACGAAGCGATCGCTCCGTCGATGCTCTATGCGTACGCAGCACTGATGGAGAAGGTCCCGTTCTGCAACGGCGCGCCGAATCTCACGGTGGACATTCCGGCGCTCCTCGAGCTCGCGAGCACGCAGGGCGTGCCGATCTCCGGCAAAGATTTCAAGACCGGCCAGACGTGGATGAAAACCGTCATCGCGCCGGGTATCAAGGCGCGCATGCTCGGTCTCAAGGGCTGGTACTCGACGAACATTCTTGGCAATCGCGACGGCGAAGTGCTCGACGACCCGGCGTCGTTCAAGACGAAGGAAGAGTCGAAGCTCTCCGTGTTGCATAACATTCTGCAGCCCGAGACCTATCCTGATTTGTACAAGGATTTTTCGCACGTCGTGCGCATCAACTACTACCCGCCGCGCGGCGACAACAAGGAAGGGTGGGACAACATCGATATCGTCGGATGGATGAACTATCCGATGCAGATCAAGATCAACTTCCTCTGCCGCGATTCGATTCTCGCGGCGCCGATCGTTCTCGATCTCGCGCTCTTCAGCGACTTCGCGCATCGCGCCGGGATGAAGGGGATTCAGGAATGGTTAAGCTTCTATTACAAATCCCCGATGGCCGCTGCGGGGCTGCAGCCTGAGCATGATCTTTTCATCCAACAGACAAAGCTGAAGAACACGCTTCGCCATTTGATGGGAGAGGATCAGATCACTCACCTCGGGCTGGAGTACTACGCATGATGTCCATCATCCGTACCGCTCGCGTTGCCGTCGCCGTCTGCGCGGTGACGCTCGTCGCGGCTTGCACGCCGGAGAAGCCGAACACCGACCAACGCGGCTGGACCGACGACTTCGAGATCCGCATCTCGGCCGACGTCGTTCCGCCGCGCGCCGCCGAGCCGACGCACTACACGATCACCGTGCGCGACAAGAAGTCGCGCCAGCCGGTCGTCAACGGGCAGGGGCGCATCTTCGCGACGAACGCCGATCGCAAGACGATCGACGAAGGGTTTACTTATGGGCCCGAAGTTGGCGTCTATCACGCCACGTTGATGTTTCTCACTGCCGGCGAGTGGGCGATGGGCGTGCAGTTCCGCGCCGACTCGACGAAAGAGTTGCAGCGCACGTTGGACTGGCGGCAGATGATCCGCGCCTCGGTTGAGCCGGGCGAACCCACGACGAAACCATGAAACACTTCCATCGCTGCCATTCGAATCCCGATGTCGTCCTCGCCGAGGCCGACGCCTTTTTCCCGACGATCGGCCTCCGGCAGACGGCCACCGGCGCGCGGACGCGCACCTTCGAAGGCGTCGTCGGCGAACCGGACATCCCGGTGAAGTTGACCCTCTCTGTAAAGATGGAAGGCGGGCACTACACCTTCGTCGAGGCGCACTCGGACGCCCCCGGCGAGAGCCGGCTCGACCGTAATATCAAGAAGTATTTCGTACTGCTGCACCGTCACGATGACGCGCGTCACGCGACGACGGCCGCCTACTAAGTGGCACCGTCCGTGTCCGTCATTCGCCGAACGGCGATAGGTTGCTTTACCACGTGGCTCGGCTTCGTCAGCGGCGCGATGGTGGCTGTGCTAATTTCGAAGTTCGTGGCATATGTCACGAAGGCGCCGGCTTGCGACGGGATTCCCGCCTGCAACTGGCACATCTATGCATTGGTCGGAGGCGGTTTGGGCGCCGTGTCGCTCCCCCTCCTTGTGCTCTGGGTCCTCGGCAAGCCGCCGAAGGACGATAATTCAGACCGAGGACTGTAAGGTGGCTCGAGTAGACGTAATCATGCCCCAGATGGGCGAGTCGATTGCCGAAGGAACGGTGTCGCGCTGGCTCAAGAAAGTGGGCGATGAAGTGAAGCGCGACGAACCGATCTTCGAGATTTCCACCGACAAGGTGGACGCCGAGATCCCGTCGCCGACCGCCGGCGTTCTCGCCGAGATCCTCGTCACCGAAGGAACAACGGTCGAGATTCAGACGGTCGTCGCGCGCATCGAAACGGAGCAGGGGGCATCACTTGCTCCATCGGCGTCGGCTCCGGCGCCGGCCGCAGCCGCGCCCACGCCGGCGGCAACTCCGGCGGCAACTCCGGCGGCTTCCCCCAAAGCAGTCGCCGCCGCGCCAGTCCACGTCGGCAGCGGCAACGGCTCATTCGAAGATCGCGTGCGCACCAAGAGCTCGCCGCTCGTCCGCCGCATTGCCGCGGACAAAGGTGTCGAGATCTCGGCGCTCACCGGCACCGGCATCGCCGGTCGCGTCACGAAGAAAGATCTGATCGGCTTCCTCGAGAGCGGCGCCGCGATCCCCGCCCCGTCGATGCCGGCCGGACTGCCGTCGTCGGTTGTCGTGCCCGCCGGCGCGCACAGCTTCGCGACGCCCACGGCCACGGCGTGGCCGGGTGACGTCGTCGAACCGATGTCGAAGCTGCGCAAGCTCACGAGCGATCACATGGCGCTCGCGCGCCAGGTCGCGGCGCACGTCACCACCTTCTTTGAATTCGATCTCACGCGCGTCGCCCGCGTCCGCGCCGCGATGCGCGGCGAGTTCGAGGCGCAGGCGGGGCAAAAGCTCACCTTCCTGCCGTTCATCATTCAGGCGACGATCCAGACGCTCAAGCGCCATCCGATGATCAACTCGGCCGTCAACGGCAACGAGATCATTCTTCGCAAGCGCTACAATATCGGTCTTGCCGTCGCGCTCGAACCGTCCGGCCTCATCGTGCCGGTGATCAAGCACGCCGAGGATCTCTCGCTCTCCGGCATCGCCAAAGCGGCGAACGATCTCGCGCTCCGTGCGCGCACGAAGAAGCTCGGACCGGCCGACGCGCAGGACGCGACGTTCACGATCACGAACCCCGGCGTCTTCGGTTCGCTGACCGGCACGCCGATCATTCCCGTCGGCACGACGTCGATCCTCTGCCTTGGTGCGATCGAAAAGCGTCCGAAGGTCATCACGGGCGCCGATGGTGAAGACACCATCGCGATTCGCACGTGCGCGTACTTCTCGTTCTCGTTCGACCATCGCGTGATCGACGGCGCCGACGCCGACCGGTTCATGGCCGACCTCAAGAAAACGCTCGAGAATATTCCCGAGCGCGGTTTCTAGGGAGCGCCGTCGAATGCCACGCGCCCTTAGTATCAAGCGCGCCATCGTGCCGGCCGGCGAGCGCGCGAAGTACATCGAGCGGTTGAAGGTGCGGAAGGCGCATTACGAGAAGTCGAACTGCAAGTTCTGGGTCTTCGAGGAAACGTCGCTCGCCGGCGCGTTCATCGAATTCACCGAATCCACCGACGCTGCCGTGCTCGAGGCGGCGCATGTGTCGTCGCCGGAGCATGTGCTCGATCCGGCGCGCATTTATACCGAACTGGAGTTGTCCTGATATGCCCGTCCGCACGATCGAAATTCAGGGAGCGCGCTGGACCGTGCAGCCGTCCGGCACCGTGACGCAGTACGACGCCGACGAGTACTCGTTGCTCTTCGTACGTGGCGCTGGCGCCGAGCGTGAGGTGCGCGTCACGCGCTACTCGCCGCAGGGCACGCGCTCGCGCGTCGCCTCACTCGCCGAGATGACTGACGCGCAGTTGCACGAATTGTTCGCCGTCTCGCAGCCGGGCGCGACGTCGCCCGAGGCCGGATACACCTCGTGAGCGTGACGGGCGCTGCCGCCGCCGCTCGTTACGTCGATCTGCACTCGCATTCCACCGCCTCCGACGGCGCCGTCCCGCCCGAGGGAGTGATCGCGGCTGCGGTCAAAGCCAAGCTTTCGGCCATCGCGCTCACCGATCACGACACGCTCGCCGGCGTCCCCGCGGCTATCGCGTCGGCGTCGGAAGGGCTGCGCGTCGTCCCTGGCGTCGAGCTCAGTCTCTTTGACGGCGACCGCGAAGTGCACATGCTCGGCCTCCACATCCAAATGGTCGCCGAGCTCGAGCACCAGCTCATCGGCGTGCGCGACACACGGCGCACTCGCGCCGAGGAAATTGTCGCGAAGTTGAATAGTCTTGGCGTACCGGTGACGATCGAAGCCGTCTTCGCCCAGTCGGGCGACGGTGCGGTCGGCCGTCCCCACATTGCCAAGGCGATCATCGCCGGCGGTTGGGTGCGCGATCAGCGTGAGGCGTTCGATCGGTATCTCGGCGGCGGCAAGCCGGCGAATGTCGAGAAGTTCAAACTCTCGGCGGTCGATGGCATTCGCCTGATCCACGACGCCGGCGGCATCGCGGTCTTCGCGCATCCGTCGTCGGATGGAACGAGGGAACGCGTTGAATCACTCGTCGCCGCGGGCGTCGATGGACTCGAAGTGAAGCACCCGAGTCACTCGAACGAAGACATGCGCCGCATCCAGGCGCTCGCCGATCACTTCGGCCTCGTCACGAGCGGCGGATCCGATTGGCACGGCGCGACGAGCGGTCCGCGCGTGCTCGGCGTGATGCAGGTGCCGCCCGAGTGGCTCGAGCGCCAAGATGCGCGCGTCGAAGAATGGCGGAGCGGTCGGCGGACACTCTTCGGCTCCGTCGCGGTCGGGTGATGACGGCGCCCGGGCGCAGCGCGACGCCGCTCGGCGGAAAGGTTGCGCTCGTGACCGGCGCCGGCCGTCGTGTCGGACGCGCGATCGCCCTCGCGCTTGCGGAAGACGGCGCGCAGGTCGCGGTGCATTACAATGAATCGGAAGCCGGAGCCGCCGAAACGGTTGCATTGATTGAACAGGGCGGCGGCGTCGCGCGCGCGGTGCGCGCCGATCTCTCGGATCCACTCGCGCCGGATCCGCTCGTGCGCGACGTCGTCGGGCGATTCGGGCGGCTCGATCTGCTCGTCAACTCGGCGGCCTCGATGCTGCGCACGCCGCTGGACACGGTAACGCCGGCGCAATGGGATGAAATTTTCGCGCTCAATCTCAAGGCGCCGTTTTTCATCGCGTTGGCGGCTTCGCGCGTGATGCCAGCCGCGGGCGGTGCGATCATCAATCTCTCCGACCACATGGGTTTCGAATCGTGGCCGGCGTTCGTGCCGCACGGGATCGCGAAGGCGGGAGTCGCGGCGATGACGCACGCCCTCGCCGCTGCGCTCGCGCCGCGGGTGCGCGTGAATGCGATCGCCCCTGGTGCCGTACTCGCCCCAGATGGGTGGGCCGACGCCGATCAGCAACGATTCATCGACGACACGCCGCTCGCGCGCCTCGGTACACCGGACGATGTCGTGCACGCCGTGCGCTATCTCGCGACGGCCACGTACGTCACCGGTGAAACGCTGTTCGTCGATGGCGGGCGACGCGGTGCCCGGTAGCGAAGAAAACCAAGTCAACGAAGCGGTCCGCCGCTACGGCACGATCGTCGTCGTCGGTGGCGGATGCTATGGCTCGTACTACGTGCAGCAGCTACGCCGCGCCCGTGAACGTCAAGCGATCGTTTTCGCGCAGCTCGTCGTCGTCGACCGCGATCCGGCGTGCGCGGTAGCCGTCGCCGCGCAGCGCGATCGCGCCACCGACGTGCGCGTCGACACCGCCGACTGGGCCGAGTGGTTCTACGGCTACCTCGCGAGCAACGCATCGCGCGATGACGCCGTCGTGCCGTCGCCCTTGATGCCGCACCTCTTTCTGCAGTGGGTCGAGCGCCGGGCGCGCGAGCGATGGCCGGAGCGCACGATCGAAATTCGCACGCCGTCGGCGATCGACGGCATTCCGTGGCAGCAGGCGAGTGATGGCGGTCCACGGTATGTGAGCTTCGCCGAGTGGATGTGCCCGATCAACTGCGTCGAGCCCAAACGATGCCCGCACACGCGCGGGGAACGGACGTGGAGCCTCGCGGATTCATTGGAGAAGCCGGGGGCGGCGATCCTCGCGTGCACACATCGGGCGTACGGGGTGGGGATGATCGACGTCGGTGACATCCTCGATGCCGATCGATCAATGGAAGCGGCCGGAGCCCACGGTCCGGCCGAGTTGCTCGTGGGAACCGTGTCGCACTGTCACGGCGCACTCGGGATCGTCGCAGTCGGCTGAAGCGACGCGGTCCGCCCGGCGACAACGGGTACCGAATGCAGCGAGGGTACCAATCCGGCCCCGAACGGGTGAAATTGAAGCATCCAAAAAGAACAGGGGCAACGAGACGTGGCGACGTTCGACTATGAAGTCGTGATCATCGGAGCGGGACCCGCCGGCATGTGCGCCGGTATGTACGCGGGCCGCTCGATGCTGAAGTCCGTGGTGCTCGAGCAGGGGTTCCCGGGCGGGGAACTGCTGAACACCGAAGTCATCGAAGACTACATCGGCTTCGAACACATCCTCGGCTTTGAGCTCGCCGAGAAATTCAACAATCACGCCGTCAAGTTCGGCGCCGAGATTCAGACGTCGATTCGCGTCGAGAAGGTGAAGAAGGTCGACGACGGTACCTTCGAGACACGCA
>JAYVPN010000203.1:0-12894 GCA_043757365.1 Gemmatimonadota bacterium
ACGCCAACTGAACCGGGCGCGCCATCAAAGCGGTGGTAGGCCGCCGGGCCATTACCACGCGCCGGACCGGCGCTTGGCACGAGCGGGGCGATCACCGAAATGCGCTTCAGCAACTCATCGCTCGGCACGACGTGCTCGAAGGTGAGATGTGCCATCTCGCCTACCGGCATCAACTCGATGAACCGCACGTGCCACGGATGATCGAGCGTGAGGCGCGCGAAATCCTCGATCTCGTCGTCGTTGATGCCGCGCATCACCACCACGTTCAGTTTCACGGGCTCGAGTCCCGCGGCAGTGGCGGCCGCCGCCGCGGCGACGGGATCGAACGGAAAACTGCGACGCGCAATCGCCGCGATGCGCTCCGCGCGCAACGAATCCGCGCTGATGTTCACGCGGTCGAGGCCGGCGTCCTTCAACTCGGCGGCCATCTGCGGGAGTTTCACGCCGTTCGTCGAGAGCGCGATGTCCTCGATCTGCGGCACGGCCTTCAGCATCCGAATGAGCGTTGCGAGATCGGGACGGATCGTCGGCTCGCCACCGGTAATGCGCAACCGCCGCAGCCCGAGCGGCGCGAGCTGACGCACGACCTCGGTGATCTCTTCGTACGAGAGGATGTCGGCCTTTGGCAGCCAGTCGAGTCCCTGCTCCGGCATGCAGTACACGCAGCGGAAGTTGCAGCGGTCGGTGACGCTGATACGGAGATACTCGATCGCGCGGCCGTACTGATCGCGCAGCGCGGGCATCACGGTGTCGCTCATGCTCTCGCTCAGCCTCTCGTTCATACGGGCGCCCCGCTGAGCGATTTCGTCGGGTCAATCCATTCGCGCGTGCCGTCGGTGTAGTACTCACGCTTCCAGATGGGCACGCGTTGCTTGAGTTGCTCGATCGCATACCGCGTTGCCTCGAGTGCCGGCCCTCGATGCGCATGGGAGACGGCAATCACCACACTCGCCTCTCCGAGCTCGAGCGTGCCGATGCGATGCTCGATGACGAGCGCCGTCGTGCCGAAGGTGGCGGCGGCTTCGTCGGCGATGCGCGACAGTTCGGCCGCGGCCATCGACTCGTACGACGCGTACTCCATACCGCTCACGGCGCGCCCTTCGTTCACTTCGCGCACCGTGCCGACGAACATCGACGTCGCACCGAACGCCGGCGACGCGACTTCCGCGAGCAGCGCCGCGCAGTCGATCGGCCGGGTGACGATCGCTGTTCGGGGCATCAGCCGCCGGCCACCGGCGGGATGAGCGCGACTTCATCGCCGACGGCGATGATCGTATCGCCCGACGCGTACGCCTGATTGACCGCGATCAGCGGAACGGGTGGCAGCGGTTTACCTGCGGAGAGCGATCGCACGTGCGCGAGCAGCTCACGCGCCGTCGACCCGACCGGAAGTTCGACGTCGAGCGACGGAGCACCGAAGGCGTCAGCGTACGACGCGAAGAGCAGAACTTTCGTTTTCACGCTTTAAGTATAAAACGCTCCGCGTCCCGTTGGGGCGCGGAGCGTCTTGGAATGCGCGGCGGGAACGCTATCTCATTCGTCGTCAGTGATTTCCGAGATATCGACATCGGCGACCATCGCGCGCAGTTCCTTCGACGGCTTGAACACCGGAACCGGGCGGGCCGAGACTTCGACCGGGGCACCGGTGCGCGGGTTGCGGGCCATGCGGGTTTTGCGCTGGCGGATCTTGAAGGTGCCGAATCCGCGGACTTCGATGTTCTTCTGATCCTTCAACGCGTCCTTGATGGCGTCCAGAAAGGAGTCTACGACTCGCGCGCAGTCCTTCTTGGAAATCATCGGTCCCGAAGTCAGGGCCATCGACTCCGTGACGCGTTCGACCAGATCGGCTTTCGTCATGCTACCCTCGACGGGGGGACACCGGCAGAAGCACCGTAAGTGCATCTAGTTTAGGATGTTACCTGATCGGGTGTCAAGCGGTTGGGGACGAAAAAGACCGCCTTCGAGCAAGCGAAGGCGGTCTTTTCGGGCGATTGAGTCGTTTTTAGCGACTTTCGATGGCTTTCAGGAAGTCATCGAAGAGCGGCCGAGCGTCATGGGGGCCGGGTGCCGCTTCGGGATGATACTGTACTGCGAAGACTGGCAAGCGTTTATGGCGCAGCCCTTCGAGCGAGCCGTCGTTGAGATTGAGGTGCGTCACCTCGAGATCCGGGGCGCCGGCGATCCCAGCGCCGCTTCCCTCGACCGCAAAGCCGTGATTCTGCGACGTGATGAACACCTTACCCGTAGCGAGCTCCTTCACGGGGTGGTTTCCTCCGCGATGGCCGTACGGAAGCTTGAACGTGCGGCCGCCAAAGGCGAGCGCAAGGAGCTGATGTCCGAGACAAATGCCAAACATCGGAATCTTGGCATTCGCGATCGTGCGGATCGTTTCGAGCGCGTAGTCAACGGCTTCCGGATCGCCTGGTCCGTTCGAGAGGAATACGCCGTCAGGCTTCATCGCGAGCACATCGGCCGCCGACGTCGCCGCCGGTACGACGGTTATGCGGCAATCGAGATCGGCGAAGAGGCGCAGGATATTGTGTTTGATGCCGAAATCGAAGGCGACGATGTGGCGCGCCGCCGTCGGCTTTCCCCACTCGTATCGCCTGTCGGTGGTGACGCGCGAGGCGAGGTCGAGGCCGGACATTGACGGACAGGCGTCAAGCGCGGCCTTGGCAGCTTCGTTCGGCGCATCACCGGCGCCAATGACGCCGCGGAGAACGCCGACGGTCCTCAAGTGCCGCGTGAGGCGACGGGTATCAACATCAAACAAGACAGGGATTTGCGCCCGGTCGAGATATGAGCCGAGGTCACCCGACGCGCGCCAGTTGGAAAACGTCTTCGAAAGCTCACGGACGATCACGCCGCTGACCTGCGGTTGCGTCGACTCGGGGTCTTCGGCGTTGACGCCGTAATTGCCGATCATCGGCGCGGTCATGACGACGATTTGGCCGCGGAACGAGGGGTCGGTGAACGTCTCCTGATAGCCGCTCATGCCGGTCGTGAAAACGACCTCGGCGACGGCCGGCAGCTGCGGGGACGCACGCAAGCTTCCGTGAAAAAGGGTTCCATCCTCGAGGAGGAGGAACCCCGGTACTGCGTCGAACGTGGTCACTGCGGCGTCAGGGCTTCGCGGGCGCGGTCGCCGAAGCCTTGGCGGGAGCGTTGGCGGGAGCGTTGGCGGGAGCCTTGGCGTCCGGAACCGACTGGAGCACACCGTTGCCGGCCGGAGCGGGCGCGGCGTTGTTCGTGGCTGGGGCCGTCGCGGCCTTGGCGGGCGCGAACGACTTGTCGAGCACCGAGGTCGGAATGCGGTTGCGCGTTCCGCTCAGCTGCAGGACGAAGGCGAGACCAATGAAGATTCCGCCGCACCACCAGCTCGCCGACGTGAGCAGGTTACCGGCCTGACGCGATCCGAGGAGCTGATCGCTCGACGATGCGCCGCCGAAGCTCGCGGCCAGACCGCCACCCTTCCCGCTCTGCAGCAGGATTGCGGCGACGAGGATAAGGGCATCGATGATGAGGAGCACGAGCAGGAACTTGTATAACATCGCAGGTTCGGCTGGGGACGTTCGGAACTGGTTAGTTCTATAAGAATAGCAGGGATGTTGTGGAGGATCAAGGGTTTAGCGGGAGCTGGGGGGCCGCCGGGCTGGCTATGCCCGCACGATCGACGCCCAGCCTTCCGGATCGAGACTCGCCCCACCAACGAGCAGGCCGTCCACGTCAGGCGCTGCGAGCAATTGCGATGCGTTGCCGCGAGTCACGCTGCCGCCGTACAGAATCGGCACCGCTTCACCGCGCTCGCCCGTGAGCTCACGCAGTTCGGCGCGAATCGCCTGATGCACGACGCTCGCGTCGTTCGGCGTCGCCGTCTTGCCGGTGCCGATCGCCCATACTGGTTCGTAGGCGAGCAGCGAGCCGGTAATTTCATTCGGCTTCATGAGCGCCACCGCAGCGCGCAGCTGTCGAATCACGACCTCGGCCGTCTCCCCCGCTTCACGCTCGGCGAGCGTTTCGCCGACGCAGATCATCGGCGTCAAGCCGGCGCGCTCAGCTGCTGCGGCCTTCAGTCCAGTCTGTGCTTCGGTCTCTCCGAATACGTGTCGGCGCTCCGAGTGTCCGATGAGCACATACCGCGCGCCAGCGGAACGGGCGATCGGCGCCGAGTTCTCGCCGGTGAAAGCGCCGGCGTCTTCCCAGTGAATATTTTGCACGCCGATCTGGATGTCGGAGCGGTCTTCGAGCGCCTGCGTGACCGCGTGCAGCGCAAGCGCCGACGGAAAGAAGAGCACTTTCCGGTCCTGCTGTCGCGGAAAGACCGCGAGGAACTGACGGAGGAAGGCCGTCGCGTCGGCCGGCGCCTGGTTCATCTTCCAGTTCGCCGCGAAAATCGGATGCTTCACTTTTTGCCCTTGTCGTCGAGCGCGGCGACACCGGGGAGCACCTTTCCCTCGAGAAATTCGAGCGAGGCGCCGCCTCCGGTGGAGACGTGCGTCATTTGATCGGCGAGACCCGCTGCCACGACGGCCGCTGCGGAGTCGCCACCGCCGACGATCGTGATCGCGCCCTTCGCCGTCGCCTGCGCCATCGCAGTGGCGACGGCGCGCGTGCCCGCATCGAACGGCGGCTTTTCAAAGACGCCCATCGGGCCGTTCCAGAGAATCGTTTTCGCGGCGAGAATCGCCCGCGCGAACGACTGCGCCGACTCAGGACCGATGTCGAACATCGCTTCGTCTTCGGGAATTGCGTCACGCTTTACCGCGTGCGCCTCGTGCGGTTCGTCGATGCTCGGCGCGACCATCGCATCGTGCGGGAGCGTGAGACGAAAGCCGGCGCGCTCGATGAGATCGTGCGCCATCTCGACGCGATCATCCTCGACGAGTGATTCGCCGGTTTCGAGATCCATCGCCTCGAAGAAGGTGCAAGCCATCGCGCCGCCGATGAGGAGACCATCGCACTTCGGCAGGAGCGCGTCGATGACGTCGATCTTTCCGGAGATTTTCGAACCGCCGAGAATCGCGATGAACGGGCGCTTCGGCTTCCCCAGCGCGTGGCCAAGGAACTGCAGCTCCTTGTCCATCAGCAGACCGGCGACAGCCGGCGCGAGGAAGGTCGCAATGCCGGCCGTGCTCGAGTGGGCGCGATGGGCGGTGCCGAAGGCGTCGTTCACGTAGAAATCGCCGAGGCGCGCAAACGACTTGGCGAGTGCTTCGTCGTTCGTCTCTTCGCCGGGCAGAAAGCGCGTGTTCTCGAGGAGAAGAATCTCGCCCTCGCCAAGGCTGTGCGTTTCAGCGACAGCGGCGGCGGTGTCGGTTTCGCCGAAGAACTTGACCGGTTTCTTCATGAGCTCGCCAAGCCGTACGGCACACGGCGCGAGCGAGAACTCCGCCGCGGGCTTGCCGTTTGGCCGTCCGAGATGCGAGAGCAAGACGATCTTCGCGCCGCCGTTGATCAGCGCCTCGAGCGTCGGGATGACGGCCCGGATGCGCGAATCATCGGTGATGCGATCGCCGTCGAGCGGGACGTTGAAGTCCACACGCACGACGGCGCGCTTCTCATTCATCTCCGCCGGACGAAGATCGAGAACGGTACGTTTGCTCATCGCGAGTCGCGGCTCAGAGCCGCGCGCCGACGTACATGAGAAGATCGACGCAGCGCGACGCGTAGCCCCACTCGTTGTCGTACCAGCTCGAGACCTTGACCAGCGTGCTGTCGATGACGTTCGTGCATTTCGCGTCGATGATCGACGAGTGCGGATTGCCGACGTAATCGACGGAGACGAGCTCTTCCTCGCTGTAGCCGAGGATCCCCTTGAGCGGGCCGCTCGTCGCGGCGGCCTTGAACGCCGCGTTGACGTCGGCGATCGTCGTCGCCTTCTCGACCTCGACGGTCAGCTCGACGATTGAGACATCGGGGGTCGGAACGCGAATCGAGATGCCGTCGATCTTTCCCTTGACCTCGGGGATCACGAGCGCCGTCGCCTTGGCGGCACCGGTCGTCGTCGGAATCATCGAGAGTCCGGCCGCTCGGGCGCGGCGCAGATCCTTATGCGGAAGGTCGAGGACGTTCTGGTCGTTGGTGTACGAATGGATCGTCGTCATCGAGCCGTGCTTGAAACCGAAGTTGTCGCGGATCACTTTCACGACGGGCACGAGGCAGTTCGTCGTGCACGACGCGTTCGAGATAATGTGGTGCGTCGCCGCGTCGTACTTTTCGTGGTTCACGCCGAGGACGATCGTGATGTCTTCGTTGGTGGCCGGCGCGGAAATGATGACCTTCTTGGCGCCGCCTTCAATGTGCTTGCGCGCGTCCTCGGCCTTCGTGAAGTGGCCGGTCGATTCGAGTACGACGTCGACGCCGAGCGATTTCCACGGGAGCGCTGAGGGATCTTTTTCCTTGAAGACGCGGAGGCGGTCGCCGTCGATCGTGATCGAGTCTGCATCGTGCGTCACGGTGCCGCCGTACGTGCCGTGTACCGAATCGTACTTGAACAAATGGGCGAGCGTTTTCGTATCGGTGAGGTCGTTCACCGCGACGAAGTCGAGGGCCGCACCCTGTTCCTTGGCGGCGCGAATGACCTGGCGGCCAATGCGGCCGAATCCGTTGATGCCAACCTTAAGTGCCATGGTATGCTCGGTGGAAACGTCGGAGGTTTAACGGTCACCGCTCGCGCGGGCCCGGCCGAATGTCGCGTAACTCAGGGTGCGCGCGCCCGCCGCAAAGAGCGCGGCGGCGCAGGCACTCAACGTGGCACCAGTGGTCATCACATCGTCCACCAAAATCAGATGCGCGCCAGTCAGGCGCGAACGCATCTCCGGCAACACGGCGAACGCGCCGTGAACGTTCGCGGAACGCTCTCCGGGAGTCAACCGCGTTTGCGTCGCCGTCGCACGCCGTCGCGTGACGACACTCGTCCACACGGGAATCCGCCAGTGCGTCGCGACACTTTCGGCGATCCGTTCCGCCTGATTGAACCCGCGTTCCCGCTCGCGGACCGGAGCGAGCGGGATCGGGATGATCGCCGTCCGTTCGTTGCGCACGTCGTCCGGCCAGGAGAGGCGAGCCATCCGTTCGCCGATGCCAATCGCTGTGCGCTGCCATCCGTGATACTTGAGGGCATGGACGACGCCACTGGCGGTGGGATGCGGCACCCAGCAGACCGAGCGCGCGGCACGAATGAAGGGCGGGAGTGTCTCGCAGATGCGACAGTCGCGTCCGTCGGTCGGGTGGCCGCACCGCGCGCACTGGGGATGCGGGAGCAGCGGCAGGCGCACCCAACAGAGGCTGCAGATGGTCCCCTGCTCTGCCGACGGCATCAATGCATCGCACGCCGCGCAGACGCGCGGCAAGAACAGGTCGATCAGGGCCCGCGCGGTCGGTGAGACCGCGGCGATCATCGGCGGCGGCCCACGGCGCGGTACATCACCGCGCGATCGGCCGGCATTTCGAACCAGCGTTCGAAGGCAAGGGCGCCTTGCTCGACGACCATCGTGAGGCCGTCGGCGGCGCGCAGACTACGGGCCCGACAGGCGAGCACCCACGGCGTCTCGATGAGCCGATAGGTCAGATCGAAGGCGTCGGTCTTCTCGCCCAAGAGTGCGGGGTCGCACGGGAGTTCGTCGCCGTGAAGTCCCACGGGTGTCGTATTCACGACGAGCTGCGCGCCGTCGATCGCCTCAGCGACTGTTCCAACGGCCGTCGCGATCCGGTCGAAGCGCGCCGCGAGCGCGTTGGCGCGGGCGCGGGAGCGTCCGTGGATTTTGACGGTAGCACCGGCCCAGCGCTCGACGGCGGCGAGTACCGCGGCGGCCGCGCCGCCGGCTCCCAGCACGGCGACTTTGAGCCGATCGCGCGGCGCGCCGAAGTGGTAATTGATTGCGGTATCGAAACCGCCGACGTCGGTGTTGTCGCCGACGAGCACGCCGTCTTCGGTCCAGAAGGTGTTCACGGCGCCGGTGCGCTCGGCCACCGGGCTGAGTCGTCCGCAGAGTTTTGCGAAGGCCTCCTTGTGCGGCACTGTCACGTTGCCGGCGCCGCGGGCGTCGCGCAGAAGGCCGACGACGGTCGCCAGACGCGCCGGGGTGACGTCCAACGTTTCGTACTTAAGCGGGATTCCAGCGCTCTTCAGTGCGGCGCTTTGGAACGTCGGCGAGAGCGCGTGGGCCACGGGGTGCCCGAGAATGACGAGGCGCCCCGGCAGCGGCATCAGGGTGCGCTCATCGGGCGATCGTTCATGAGGCGATCGAAGACTCGCCCGATAAGCGCGTCGAGTTCATCGGCTGTCGCGCGGTACGCGTCGAGATCACCGCCGAACGGATCGGAAATCGCGCGGCCGGCGTTCGAGCGGTCGGCGTAGTCCGTAAGCAGATGCGCGTGTGTTGCGCCGCCGAGGGCGGCGAGGCGCTCGATGTGATGAGGCCCCATCGCGAGAATGAGCGTTGCGGTCTCGACGATTTCGGGACTGAGCATCCGCGAGCGGTGCGCGTTGAGATCGAGCGCGCGCTCGATGCCAACGAGCAGCGCACCGTCCGATGCGGGCGCACCATCCCAGGCGCTCGTGCCGGCGCTCGAGACGGCGATGTCGGTGCGTCCGCGGTCGAGCGCGGCCTTGCGGGCGATCGCTGCAGCGAGCGGGCTCCGGCAGGTGTTGCCCGTGCAGACGAAGAGCACGTGCACGCTACTGATCTCCGATGAGGTCGGGGACACTGTCGCGGAGCGCGGATGCCGGGATGGCACCGGGGCGAATGACGCGTGGCACGCGGTTCGTGCAATCGACCACTGTCGAGGGCGCCGACGGCGTGAGCGTGCCACCGTCGAGCAGGCGAATCTTGCCGCGCGTCAGTTCGTCGGCCCACTGCGTGATGATTTCGGCCGCTTTCATCGCCGGCGGTGTGCCCGGACGATTGGCGCTCGTCGACGTGAGTGGATCCCCCATCGCCGTGATCAGCCGCTGCAATCCCGGATGCGACGTCCAGCGGACGGCGATCCCTCCTTCAGGGCCGCGCAGCCGCGGTGGCACGCGCCCTTCGCCGCCACTGAGGACCAGCGTGAGCGGTCCCGGCCAGAAGCGGGCGGCGAGCAGCGAGGCGGCGCGCGTGAGCTGGAGTCCCATCCGCTCGATCATCGCACTGTCGGAGATGAGGAGCAGGAACGGTTTGCCATCGGGGCGCTGTTTCATTGCGACGAGATTGGCGACGCTCGCGCGATCGATCGCGCCGCCAAAGCCATAGACCGTCTCTGTGGGATAGGCGAGTACGCCCTTGTTCTCGAGGTGCGCGATCGTCGCGGAAATCGAGGCTTCGATTTCCGGTGATGACCAGAACGGAACGCCGCGCAGATCGGTCCGCACGCCGTCAGTCCGTGAGCGAGAGGAATGCTTCAGCACGCGCGAAGTCTCCGTCGTCGGTGACTTTCATGGCCCGCTCGCTGCCGCGCACGACGACGACCGGCTCGCCGATGCGCTCGCAAAGCGCGGCGTCGTCGGTTGCCTCGACGCCGGCATCCTGCGCGTCCCGATGGGCGCGCAGGATCATCTCGCGCGGAAAGCCCTGAGGCGTTTGCGCCCGCCAGAGGTTCGCTCGATCGACGGTGCCGATGATGCGTCCGTGTTCATCGACGCGCTTCAGCGTGTCGACGACCGGCAGTGCGGCGATCGCGCCGCGACCGCCCCGCGCCTCAACGACGACGCGCTCGATCATCTCCGGCGTCGCCAGCGGACGCGCCGCGTCGTGGATGAGGACGATCTTGCATTCGTCAGGAAGATCTTCGAGTCCGTTGCGCACCGATTCGCCGCGCACTTTGCCGCCGACCGAAATCAGCATGCGCTCGATATCGCACTGGAAGAGCCACGGCGGCGGATCGCCGGCGTAGCGGTTCGGGAGGACGCAGACGACCATTGCCACATCGGGGCGCGACTGAAAGAGTTGCAGCGAGTGCAGCAACATCGGTTTGCCGGCGACCCAGCGCAGCTGCTTGAGTTCGCTGCCGCCGGTGCGCGAGCTGCTGCCGCCGGCGACGATCACGACGCCGACATCGCGTACGATCGGCGCGTCGCTCATCGGAAGAGTCCGCGAAAGAGCGCCGTGATATCGGCAACACCTTCGACTTTTATGTTCTTGGGCGGGCGCTTCGGGACACTGCGCTCGCCGACGTAAGCGATGCGCATCCCCATCTTCTCGGCTTCG
The DNA here is from genome assembly GCA_043757365.1 of Gemmatimonadota bacterium. GTDB lineage: Bacteria > Gemmatimonadota > Gemmatimonadetes > Gemmatimonadales > Gemmatimonadaceae > Fen-1231. The sequence goes on from JAYVPN010000203.1 coordinate 10,188, forward strand.
GCGACGCGGCGTTCGATCTGACTGACGGCGCGAATCTCGCCGCCGAGTCCGAGCTCGCCGATGAAAACCGCATCGGCGGGGAGAAGTTTGTCGTACACGCTCGACGCGAGCGCCGCCGCGACCGCGAGATCACCGGCCGGTTCCTGCATCCGCACACCACCGACAACGTTGAGAAAGACGTCGAGCTGTGCAAACGAGAGTCCGGCGCGCTTATCGAGAACGGCGAGCAAGAGCGCGAGCCGCTTCGAGTCGAAGCCGGTCGCGACGCGCTGCGGTGTGCCGAAGCCGGCCTTCGCGGCAAGCGCCTGCACTTCGAGCAACACGGGACGCGAGCCTTCGAGCGTCGCCGTAACAGCGCTGCCTGAGGCGTGGTGCTTTTCGCGATCGCCGAGGAAGAGCGCTGACGGATTCTCGACTGGGATGAGTCCGAGTTCGGTCATCCGGAACACACCAATCTCGTCGACCGAACCAAACCGGTTCTTCGTCGCGCGGAGAATTCGATGATCGAGCGCGCCTTCGCCTTCGAAGTAGAGCACGGTGTCGACGATGTGCTCGAGCGTTTTCGGTCCGGCGATACCGCCGCCTTTCGTCACGTGTCCCACGACGAAGACCGCGGTGCCGCTCTCTTTCGCGAAACGCATCAGGCGGGCCGCGCACTCGCGCACCTGACCGACATTGCCCGGCGCGCCTTCGAGGTCGCCGGTGAAGACCGTTTGAATCGAATCGACGATCATCACGTGCGGCGCGCGTTCCGCACCGGTCGCAAGAATCGTTTCAAGGAGCGTTTCGCCGAAAAGTTCGACGTCCCCGGCGTTTCCGCCCAGACGATCGGCGCGCAGCTTCACTTGCAGGGGCGACTCTTCGCCCGAGCAATAGAGCGTCCGCACGCCCGCGCCTTCGAGCTGCGCCGCCATCTGCAGAAGGATCGTCGACTTGCCGATGCCGGGCTCACCGCCGACGAGCACCATCGATCCAGGAACAACGCCTCCACCGAGCACGAAATCGAATTCGTTGAGGCCGGTGCTGATGCGCTGATTCTCGGAGCCGACGACATCCCGAATACGCGGCGTCTCGGCGATCCGCCCACCGCTCCCGAGCGAGGCGACACCGGCTTTGCGACGTGCCGCTCCGCTCGATGCCGCTTTGGGAGCGGCCATTTCCTCGACGAGCGTATTCCACTCGCCGCAGGCCTCGCACTTCCCCGCCCACCGCGGATACTCGGTGCCGCACTCGGTGCAGCGATGGACTGACTTCGTTTTCGTTGCCACGCGCGCGGTCAGCCCGGCTGCCGGGCGGTCCAGTTCTCGAAGCGCGTGAACTGTTTCCGGAAGTTGAGTCGCACCATACCCGTCGGGCCGTTCCGCTGCTTCAGCACGACGATCTCGGCGAGCCCCTCAAGCGGCGTGCCGTCGGGCGCTTTGGTCGGGTTCCCCTGGTCGTCAACCGGACGCTCGTACATTTCCGGACGGTAGATCGCCATCACGACATCGGCGTCCTGCTCGATCGCGCCCGACTCACGAAGGTCGGAAAGCTGTGGGCGCTTGTTGTCGCCGGTACGTCCTTCCGGTGCGCGCGAAAGCTGCGACAGCGCGAGCACGGGAACGTTGAGTTCTTTGGCGAGAATCTTGAGCGACCGCGAAATTTGCGAGATTTCCTGCTGACGGTTTTCGCTACCCGGCGGCCCCGAGAGGAGCTGCAGGTAGTCGACGATGATCATTTTCACGCCCGATGTCGACGCGAGACGGCGCGCTCGCGATCGGATTTCGAGCATGCTGAGGCCCGGCGAATCGTCGATCCAAATCGGCGCCTGTCCGAGCAATGCCGCGGCCTTCGCCAGATTCGAATGATCCTGGCTCGACAGCTTGCCGTTACGCAGACGCTGGGCGTCGATGTATCCCTCGGAAGCGAGCATACGCATCACGAGAGACTCTTTACTCATTTCGAGCGAGAAGATCGCAGTCGGAATATTGCCTTCGACAGCGGCGTGTTGCGCGATGTTCAGTACGAAGGCGGTTTTGCCCATCGATGGACGCGCCGCAATGACCACCATGTCCGCCGGCTGGAAGCCAAGCGTCATCGTGTCGAGATCGGTGAAGCCGCTCGGCACGCCGGTGAGCGGTCCGCCCTCGCGCAGCGATTCGATACGCTCCATCGCCGGCCAGAGGAGCTCTTTGATGCGCATGAAGCCGTCGGTGCCGCGCTGCTGCGACACCTGAAAGATGCGATGCTCGGCGAGGTCGATCAGCTCGGTGGCGTCGGACGGCGATTCGTACGCCTCTGCGACGAGCCCCTGCGCGACTTCGATAAGCCGCCGGCGCAGTGCCTTTTCTTTGACGATCTTGAGATGGTACTCGATGTTCGCTGCCGTCGGGACGACGTAGAGCAGCACACCGATGTAGTCTTTGCCGCCGGCCGCCTGCAGCGCGCCGGTGCGCTCGAGATCGTTCGCCAGCGTGAGCGGGTCGATGACCTGCCCGTTCTGGTGAAGCGTCAGCATGGCGTGGAAAAGCTTCCGGTGCCCTTCGCGATAGAACATAGTCTCATCGACCATTTCCAGCGCGAGAGTTACCGCATCTCCATCGAGCAACATGGCGCCCAGCACCGCTTGTTCGGCGTCCTCACTGTAGGGAGGGCGCCGATCGCGGAACGGGTCACGCGCCGCTTGCGGCGCTATCGAATACTCTGCGGGCGAGCTGGACATCTTCCC
>JAYVPN010000204.1:0-3449 GCA_043757365.1 Gemmatimonadota bacterium
GAAATTTCGTCGAGCAGCAGCGTTCCGCCGTCGGCGCGTTCAAACGCCCCCTCGGCACGGTTCAGCGCGCCGGTGAAGGCGCCGCGCTCGTGCCCGAACAGCGTACTCTCGATGAGTCCCTCGGGGAGTGCGGCGCAGTTCACCGCGACGAACGGCTGGTCGGCGCGATCGCTCAAATCGCGAATCGCGCGCGCCACGAGCTCCTTGCCGGTTCCAGATTCGCCTTCGATCAGTACCGTGGCGCGCGTCGACGCGACTTGCGCCACGGATCGGAGCAGGCGCTGCATCGCGGGCCCCGATCCGATCAGCCGGCGCGCACCGTCGTTCTGCAGCGCGGCGCGATGATCCTCGGAAAGCGCCTGCCGCATCCGCTGGAACTCGAGCACATCGGCCATGAGCGTTTCGAGCACCCCCGGATCGACGGGCTTCGTGAGGTAGTGAGCCGCGCCCGCATGAAGAGCATCGACGGCGCCGGGAATGCTGCCGAACCCCGTGAGCAGGATGACCGGAACGTCGAACCCTTCTTCGCGCATCATCCGCAGCAGGTCGAGTCCCTGAAGCCCCGGCATTTGCTGGTCGGTGATGACGAGATCGATCGCTTCGGTCCGCAGCACCGCGAGGGCTTCCTGTGCGGAGTTGGCGGCGCGCCCGGTCGCACCCATCTGCTCGATGGCGGCGAGCAGGCCGCGTGTCATCGGCGCGTCGTCGTCGACGCAGAGGATGCGATGCGAGTGAAGTGCGTTCACGGAGTGCGCTCGGCGCGTGAGGCGTGGGGTGACAGGCCGCCCGAATAGGCGTCTCGATCAAGCGTACTGAAGACTTTTAAACTGCAATAAACGTGCCCTGATCGACTAGCGTCTGTTATGAGAACATTTCGCGCCCAACGGGACGCGCTGGCCGCACAACTGCGGAGCGGTAGCACGATAGCCGGGTCACGATGGAACTTTATGTCCGTCTTTTAAAAATCGAACGAACATTCTGTCCTATCTGCGAACTATTTGTCCGACGCGGTATTTCTCACGATTTGTCGAGTGCGCTCGTCGGGATCGTTGCGCGATCGGGGAAACGCAGCCAGAAGGTCGAACCCACCCCGGGCACACTCTCCGCCTCGAGCTTCATCCCCATTCCGTCGGCCATCCGGCGCGAGAGCGTGAGCCCGAGGCCCGTTCCGTCGTAACTCCGCGTCGTGCTCATATCGACCTGTTCGAACGCTTCGAAGATCCGATCAAGGGAGTCGCCCGGGATTCCGATGCCGTTGTCGCGCACCGAGACGGCAAGCAGGCGCGCGTCACCCTCCGCACGGTGCAGTGTCACAACGACCCGGCCGTCATCGGGCGTGAACTTGACGGCATTGCCGATCAGGTTGATGACGATCTGCCGCAGCCGCAGATCGTCTCCGGTCACCACGGCCTGGCCGTCGGCGCCGACGAGCGACAACTGAATACGCTTTTGGTCAGCTTTCACCGCGAATGCCGACACGACGTCATCGAGAACCGCGGCGATGTCCACGTCCTGTAACTGGATTGCGAGGTGCCCGCTCTCGATGCGCGCGAGATCGAGAATCTCGTTGACCAGGCGGAGCAGGTGCTGGCTCTGGCGTTCCGTCTCGCCCAGTGAATCGAGTTGCTCGGGTGTGATCGGTCCACGCATCCCTTCGGCCATGATCTCCGTCACGCCGAGAATGATGTTAAGCGGCGACCGGAGTTCGTGGCTCATGTTCGCGAGGAACGCGGACTTGGCGCGGCTCACCGATTCGGCGCGATCGCGCTCGGAGGAGAGATCGCGGGTGCGCTCGGCAACGACCGCGTCAAGATTGTGCAGAAGGCGATCGCGCTCACGCAGCGCTGTGTCGCGCTCTCCGATGGCCCGCCTCGTTTCGTCGAAGTATTCGCGGATGCGCTTCGACGCCACCGCGAGTACGTCGGCGACGGCCGCCACTTCACGTGGCCCGCTCAGGTGGGCGTCGAAGGCGATCATCTCTGCCGTCGGCAACGTCCAGTCGAACTTCGTGATCCGTTCTTCGAGACCGCGCAGCGGACGCCCGATTTTGCGGCTGACGAGGCGCACCGCGAGTAGCGAGAGCACCATCATCGCGACGCTGACGGCGAAGAGCGTTGTCCCCATAATCGCGGCGCGGTGCAGTGCGCTCGATCGCGGTGTATCGGCCACGACGAACCACCCGTTTCCGGCGGCGGCAACCGCATAGAGCATCTCGCGTTCCGACGTGAGCAGGTGCGCTTCGGTACGCCAGCGGGTTCCCTCGGCATTGTCGCGCATCATTGCGTCCGTCGGAACATGCGAGAGAATCGGCCAGTTCGCCGGCGCCGATGTAAACACGACCGTGCCGTTCTGATCGATGACCGTGATGTGCACGTCGGGCGATGCGATCAGAAAGAGCCCGAAGTCCTTGAGGTTGATCGATCCTTCGACGATTCCGGTGGGTGTCGCCCCGTTCCGCAACAACGGCGCGCTGATCGCGGCGATGATATCGCTGCCGAGCGTGCGTCCGCGGAAGACACCGGAGACGAACGGCCTGCCCGTGCGCATCACGTTCGCGTAGTAGGGGCGGTCGGCTACCGACGTCGCGACCACATCAGGTTTCCTGGCCGCGCCGCCGCCGAGCGATGCGGCGACGACCTTCCCCGTGCTGTCGGTGATGACCATCGAGATGAAGTCGGGATTGTTCCGGTGCACCAAGGTGAGGAAGTCTTGCGCGACGTCGAGGCCCTGCGACCGGCTCGCGACGAGCTGCGCCGCCGTCGTCTCGGTTATGCGAATGCGCGCGCGCACGAACTCCCTGACCACCGACGCGCCATGCGACGCCTCCAGCCGCAGACGGTCGCGGGACACCCGCATTTCCGACAGCTGTATCACTTCCGACAGACCAAGTAGCGTGAGGAGCACCGGAACCAGGACCACGATCGACAGCCGGCCGGCCATCATTGCCTCGAGCGAATGACGCTCGGATCCACGCCGCCGGTGCGCGTTCTCGAATGGCGGTGCCTCACTGAGGAGCGTCGCAAGCACCGTGTTAAACGCGCCGCCCAGCACGTTCTTTGCGAGAATGAGCGCGACCGTCGCAGTGGGCATCGAGCGAACGCCTGCGTACACGATCAGGATGATCGGCCCGCCAATCAGCACCCAATAGACGAGATCGGAAACGATCGGCCGGCGGCGCCGGCTGAGGAAACCGACGACGAGCGCCTCGAGCACGAACAGTAGCCACGTCGTCGGCTGACCGAACTTCAGCAGCGCACCCGCAGCAATGCCGGCCGACACGACACCGGCGATGGGTCCCATCGCGATCGCGCTTGCCAGCGCCAGCGCCTGGCCGATCGCCAAGAAGACGCCGCCGACGAGCATTACGGGATACGAATTGACGACGAGTCCGCCAAGACCGGCCGCGACGACGAGGAGGACGCGCCGCCAAAGGATCGAGTCTCGTAGCG
>JAYVPN010000205.1:0-3440 GCA_043757365.1 Gemmatimonadota bacterium
CGGCTGGCCGAGCGCGTTGTCCCACAACATTTCCTTGAACCACGCAGCAACCGTGGCGTTGAGCTCCCACAGCGGCTCGCGCGGATCGGGACCTTCACGCTTCCGTTCCGTTTCCTTCACCTCGATGCCGGACTTCTCACCGACGTATTTCACCGCCTCGACGAACGACAGCCCGAGCCGTTTCTGCACGAAGGTGAAGACTGATCCCTTCTCACCGCAGACGAAGCAGGTATAGCCGCCCTTCGGCATCACCGAGAAATTGTTGTTCGTTCCCTGATGAAAGGGACACGGGCCACGGTAGACGCCGCCCATCTTCTTGAGCCGCACGTGCTCGCCGATGATCGCGACGATATCCGCCGCTGCCGAAACCTGCTCGACGACTTCGTCGGGAATCACGCGATCTCCACGATCGTCACGCCGGCGCCGCCTTCATTCCATAGGCCGAGACGGAACGTCTTCACGCGCTTGTCTTTCTTGAGCAACTGCGTCACGCGTTCGCGCAGTGCGCCGGTTCCCTTTCCGTGGATGATCGTCAGGGCGCCGAGATCGGCGCTGACGATTGCGTCGAGCGCCTGAATGACGGCGTCGTCCACTTCGCCGACACGCATCCCGCGCACGTCGACTTCCCGCGTGATGTCGAGCTCGGGCTGGTCGCCCATCAGCGGCACCGCGCGCTCGAGCGGCTCGATCTTCTTCTTCGAAACGCGGCGTAGCGTTTTCAGCGGAACCGTCAACTTCATCGCGCCGACCGCGACGACCGCGTCGCTGCCGCGCAGTTCGAGGACCGTGCCGGCCTTTCCACCGAGCGACACCACAGCGACCGTCACGCCGACCTCGATCGCGCCGGACTCCGGCGTCTGTCCCGATGACGCCCGCTTCTCGACATCGGCGCGCGCCTCGGCGTTCAACCGATCGAGCACGTCGGCTTCTTCGGCGGCGCGACGCTCGGCCATGCGCCTCGCATCGGCGCCGAGTTTTTCGATTTCCTCAGCTCCGGCTGCCTTGAGCGCCTTGATCGTCTTGTCGATCTCATGTCGAGCATCGAGCAAGTAACGCCGCGAATCCTGACGCGCGGCGCGCTCGAGCTCACGCTCTTTTTCTTTCGCGGCCATTTCGCGTTCGGCGACGCGCTCGGCGCGGACCCGCGCGTCTTGATCGCGCTCGATGACATCCGCCTCGCGCACCGCGAGAATTTCCTGACGACGCTCGAGATCTTCGAGCAGCGCCGTCACGTTGCGTTCGCTGAGCGGCACGCGCGCTTCGGCGCGCTGGAGCACACGCTCCGGCATTTCGAGCCGGCGCGCGATACTGAGGCCGTACGACCGTCCCGGAATTCCCTTCACGAGCCGGTACGTCGGCGCGAGCGCGACGGCGTCGAACTGCAATGACGCATTGACCACGCCGGGCACTTCCTGTGCGAGTTCCTTCAGCGCGCCGAGATGTGTCGTCGCAACCGTCGTCGTTCCGCGCCCCGTGAGTTCCTCGAGAATCGCGCCGCCGAGCGCGGCGCCTTCGAGGGGATCGGTGCCGGAACCGAGTTCGTCGATCAAGACGAGCGATTCGCCGGTCGCCGAATTGATGATTTCGGTGAGGTTCTTGAGGTGCGCGCTGAACGTCGAGAGCGAGGCTTCGATCGATTGCTCGTCGCCGATGTCGGCGAAGAAGTGATCGAAGACGGCGAGCTTCGAGCCGTAGCCGACCGGCGCTGGAATTCCCGCCTGGACCATCAGCGAAATGAGGGCGAGTGCTTTCAGGAGGACGGTTTTGCCGCCGGTATTCGGTCCCGAGACGAGCAGTGTGTGCTCGTTCGCGAGCATCGTCAGATCGAACGGCACGACGCGCGAACGATCACGCGCGAGCAGCAACGGATGCCGCCCGTTCAGAACAGCGAATCCCTCGCCCAGCGCGGCGAGCTCGGCCGGCGTGCATTCGGCGGCGAGCGCGTACCGCGCCCGCGCGTACAGCGCGTCGAGTTCGACGAGCGCTTCGAGCGTCTCCGAGAGCCGCTCGCGGTGCGGACGCAGCCGTTCGGTCGCTTCGAGGAGAATGCGTTCGGTTTCGCGCAGCTCCTCGTACTCGAGTTCGCGAATGCGATTCCCCGCTTCCACCGCCGCCGGCGGCTCGACGAAGACGGTCGCGCCACTCGATGAGGTATCGTGGACGATCCCGCCGACGGCGCTGCGCGCTTCGCGCCGCACGGGAATCACATAGCGCCCGTTGCGCAGCGTCACCGAGCCGTCATCGACGCGATGATGATCGTCGAGCTTCGCCATCAACCGTTCGAGCAGTCGCACGAGATCGCCTTCGGCGCCGCGCAACTCGCGGCGCAAACGACGGAGCGCCGGCGATGCGTCGTCGCGCACGATCCCTTCGTCGTTCACGACCTTATCGATCTCGCGCTCGGTCGCCTGATCGGAGACGAGCGAGAGTGCGAGCGTCTGCAGCGGTTCGAGTGCGGCCGCATCGCGGTCTTTATCGGTGAGCGCGGTGAGCGTGCGTCGCGACGACGACAGGAGCGTCACCGCCTCGCGCAGTTCGTGGCCGGTCCACGATGTTCCTGGCACCTGCAAGCGTACGAGCGGCGCCGAGAGATCGGGGATTGCTTCGGGCGTCCACCCGCCTTCGCTCGTGACGAGCGCGCGCATCGCTTCGACTCGGGCGTGCTCGCCGATGATCGCCGGCCGATTCGTGGATGGCGCGAGCTCGCGCACGCGGGCCGCTCCGGCCGATGAGGCGGCATAACCGGCGACCACATCCAGCACACGAGCAAACTCCAGCACCGCAATCGCATGCCCTTCGGGGCGTGGTTCACCGTCGGCCAGATTGGAAGCAGTCTGGCGAAAAAGCCCGAGCGGGCGATCGGAATCGCTCGTTCGGGCTTGTTCCACCTGCGGCGATGCGGACATCACGCCTTCGTGCCCAGCTCCTCTCGGGCGATCCGGTTGATCGTTCCGCCCTCGGCTTTGCCTTTGAACTGCGGCGTGACCTTCCCCATCACGGCGCCAATGTTCGTGGCGCCCCCGGCGATCGCCGCGCGGATTGCCGCGCGGAGATCGTCGTCGCTCGCTTGAGCGGGGAGATACTTTTCGAGCGCTTCGGCTTCGGCCCGTTCCTGCGCCGCAAGCTCCACGCGACCAGCGTTGTCGAACGCATCCACCGATTCCCGCCGCCGCTTGATGCCTTTGCGGATGACATCGACGATATCATCGTCGGTGACCTCCCGCTTGAGCGCAATCGACGCGTTCTCGATGTCAGACAGAACCGACCCCAGCACCAGCGTGAGCGCCTTCTGCTGGGCCTTTCGCGACACATTCATGTCGTCGCGAAGCCGGTCCCGCATTAATGCCATTTACGCGGTCCGGGTCCGGCGATTCTTGCGGGTCGCGGCGTTCATTTTCCGCTTGCGCTTCTCGCTCGGCTTCTCGTAATGGCGATGCTTC
>JAYVPN010000206.1:0-3408 GCA_043757365.1 Gemmatimonadota bacterium
CCGGAACCCGGGTAATGCGCCGTCGGCCATCCGATAAAACTAGCCGCCGGTTGGACTTACCTCCAGTCGCGCCATCGCATCTCCGACCGTGTGGAAAGATCCGGTCACGAGCACCGTCGCCCCCTGTTCCGAGGCCTTCACAAGGGCGCGATCGAAGTCCCGGAGGGCTTCGGCGCTCCACCCGTGCTCCAGCGCGTAGCCGAGGGGATCCGGGAGGTTCCAGGCCCGGCTGGCAGGCGCGGTTGGAGCGTTGGTGATCACAAAATGGTCGACGAGAGGCGCGAGCGCCTGCATCATCCCGCGCCAGTCCTTGTCGGCGAGGACGCTGAATAGCGCGACCACCGGACGGGCCGGCTGTACTGAGCGCAACGTGGTCGCCAGCACTGCCGCTCCGTCAGGATTGTGCGCGACGTCGAACAGGTACTTCCCCCGTTGCTGGAAGCGACCCGGGAGCTCCACGTTCGCCAAGCCCGCCACGATCTCGCTCGCCGAGGGTCGGAGGCGCGCCGGCAGCTCAGCGAGCATCGCCAGCGCCAATGCCGCATTCACGGCCTGATGGGCGCCTAGTAGCGGAGTCGTATACAGTGTTCCGGCGAGCGAAAACGTTGTCCCGCTCGCCTCAACGGAGACGTTCGTGGGGCCGCCCTCATCGTAGACCACCCGAATCGGCGATGCGCCGCGCTCCCGCGCGTACCGCGCGAGCAGCGCGCGGATCTGCGGATCCGCGTCGCCCACAACTGCCGGAACGGCCGGCTTGAAGATACCCGCCTTCTCGAATGCGATCTCTTCGCGAGTGGCACCGAGATATTCCACATGATCGATGCCAATCGTCGCCACCCCGGCAACGAGGGGTGTGATCACGTTCGTCGCATCGAGGCGGCCACCTAATCCCGTTTCAATGACCGCGATATCAACGGCGGCTTCGTCGAAGAACGAAAATGCCATCGCCGTGGTTGCTTCGAAGAACGTTGCGCCGAGCCGCTCGACTTCCGGCGTCCACTGCTCGACGAATCGGACGATGCGATCAGGATCGACGGCCGCACCGTCGATGATAAATCGTTCACGAAAATCGACGAGGTGCGGTGACGTGTACTTGGCGACGCGCAGACCTTTCGCGCGGAGCGTCGCCTCGAGCGTTGCACAGACGCTTCCCTTGCCGTTGGTGCCGGCGACGTGGATCGTCTTAATCCGGCGATGGGGATCGCCGAGCGCGCCGAGAAATCCTTCGACGCGTTCGAGGCCGAGTTTCCAAACACCGGTCGTACGCGCGTAGAGAAAATCGAGCGCGTCGCTGTAGGTCTTCAGGCCGACGCCCAACCCGTCGCTGCGGGTTTTCCGCTCATGTGGCGGAGCAACTGACCGACCGTCTGCTTGAGCTGGTGACGATGAACGACGCTGTCGACCATCCCCTTCTCGAGCAGAAACTCCGAGGTCTGAAATCCCTCAGGGAGATCTTGACCGAGCGTCTGCTTGATGACGCGCGGGCCGGCGAAACCGATCACCGCGCCGGGTTCGGCGAGGATGGCATCGCCGAGCATCGCGTAGCTCGCGCTGACGCCGCCGGTCGTCGGGTTCGTGAGAATCGAGACGTACGGAATGCGGCGTTCCGCCAACTGCGAGAGCACGGCCGATGTTTTCGCCATCTGCATCAGGGAGAGCACGCCTTCCTGCATGCGCGCGCCGCCGGAGGCCGAGATGATGATGAGCGGAAATTTCTTTTCGAGCGACCGCTGTCCCATGCGCGCGATCTTCTCACCGACGACCGAGCCCATCGACCCGCCCATGAACGCGAAGTCCATGACGGCGAGATTGACGGGCATCTTCTCCATCGTTCCGGTGGTCGCGAGCAGCGCGTCGGTGTCACCGGCATTCGTCATCGCCTTCTTGAGGCGCGCCGGATAATCCGGGAAGCCGAGCGGATCGTTCGAACGGAGATCGGTCTCGAGCTCTTCAACGGAGCCATCGTCAAGCAGGATGTTCGTATAGTCGATCGCCCGAAGCCGGCGATGATAATCGCAATTGGGGCAGACGTTCATATTCCGGATGAACTTCTCCCGAATATCCGTATGCCCGCAGGCCTCGCATTTCTCCCAGACGTCCGGGGGGATTTCGAGGCGCTCGCCCCTTGAAACGCGGGGTTTTTTTTCTTTGCGGAACCATGCCATACGGTAAAAATGGTCGATCGGGGGCAAATGCACTAGGGTCTATTTGAAGAGTGGGAGTGGGAGTGGGAGGGCAGTGAGGGTGCGAGGGCAGTGGGAGTGCGAGACCAGTGGGAGCGCTAGTGCGAGCAGCGAGTAGTAGATCGAGTGCGAGCGGACCGCAACGGAAAGCGCGACGGGCCTTCGGGCCCGTCGCGCACACATTTGCTTGTTCTCGCACTCAGTCTACTACTCGCCGCTCGCACTAGCGCTCCCACTGGTCTCGCACTCTCACTGCTCTCGCACTCTCACTAAATCACAAACGAATCCGCCCGCCCCCGCCCTTCCGATGACAATCGTACTTGAATCCCAACCGCAATCCAACAGGCCAGCATAAACGATCCGCCATAACTGAAAAACGGCAACGGAATCCCCGTAATCGGCATCAAATTCAGCGTCATCCCGACATTCACGATGACATGCACGAGCCAGATCGACACCAAGCCGTATGCCAGTAGACTCGAGAACGAATCCGTCGCCCGCGCCGCGACACGCACGCAGCGCAAAAATAGAAACATGAACAGAATGAGCGCAAGCGTCACGCCCAGAAAGCCGAGCTCTTCACCGACGACGGGGAATATGAAATCCGTGTGCTGCGCCGGCAGAAAGGCGAGTCGCTTTTGTGTGCCAAGCGTAAATCCCTTCCCCAACCAGCCGCCCGACCCGATCGCCACCTGCGATTGAATCACGTGATATCCCGACCGCTGAGGATCTCGGCTCGGATCGAGGAACACCAGCAATCGATTCTGCTGATACGGGCTGAGCTTATCCCACAGTGTCGGCGCGACGACGCCCATCACGATGTTCATCACGACGACAAAAACGCCTTCGGCGATGTACGGTCGGTACCAGAGCACCAGCGCGAGCAGGAGGAGAAACCACGCGCCCCAGACGCCGGTGCTGAACGCCAGCACGAGACTCACGCCGGGACTCGCGCACAGCACCAACAACTGCCAGCTCACACCGCTCCAGAAGAGCATCGCGAAGAAGATGCCGATGAAGACGATGCCCGTCCCGAGATCCGGCTGCAGCATGATCAACAGCCACGGAATCCCGACGACGAGCGCCGGCTGCCAGAGGTCCAGCAGCGATTTCGGGGCCTCGCGCCGCGAGGCGAGTACCTTCGCGAGCATCAGCACGACGGCGATCTTCGCAATCTCCGACGGTTGTCCGAGCCGTACTCCACCGATCGCCAGCCAACTCTTCG
>JAYVPN010000207.1:0-12727 GCA_043757365.1 Gemmatimonadota bacterium
CGTCCAGATCACGATCAATCCGCACGCCGTCTCACGCTGCCGGAACTTCGCCGGAATCTCCGCCGGTCCGCGAAAGACTTCCATCGCTTCGATCGTCCCCGGCGTGAGATCGTCCGGATGGAAAAAGCCCGGCGACACCCAATTACCGTCGAGGTAGTAGCTGACCTTGCACTCCCCGGCGAGCGTCTGGACGTTGCGGAAGCTGCGCGGGCCGATCGGCGTGCGTCCCATAGTAATTACCGGGCGATCGATGTCGGAGCCGTTCGTCGAGACGCGAACGCCGGAGAGCATCCGGAGCATATCGCTCATGCGATACGGATTGCGCTTCTGGATCTCAGCGCGCGTGATAAACGCCCCGTTTCCCATCGCGCGGCGGGCCCAGAACTCGGCCATCTTTCCGTTCCCGCCCTTCTCGACCACCAGCACCGAATCGAGCAGTTCGGGAATGCCCTCGAGTTCGATGTCGATCTGCTTCGAGTCGCCCTCATTGAGCTTGAAGCCCTTCTCCTGCGGCTTGAAGCCGAGCCGTTTCACGAGGAGGCGGATGCGACCTGTCGGCGGTGCGTTGAAGACGAACTCGCCGGAATCGTTCGTGACGATCCGAAAGTCGGACTGCGCGATACTGACTTCGACGCGACTCAGCCGCACGCCGTCGAGATTGGTCACGACACCGTAGAGGAGCGTCTTCTTCTGCCCGAACGCCGGCACTGCGAGGACCAACGACGCTGCGACCAACGTCCAGTAGAAGTGCAATCGGCGCACACGGACTCCGGATCGAGGGGGACCGGCACCGGCCGTAAACGTATGACCAGCCTCCGAATATTTGCCATACCCGCCGCCCCCACAAGGGCGTCACATCCAGCAACTATATTCAACGCTATGTCGGACGATCCCCGCCTCTACTCACCACGCCCACGCGAGGTCGAACCGCGCCGCACGTCCGATCCAGTCGCGGAACTGAACGAAGCGCAGGCGCGGGCAGCTACACATCCGGATGGCCCGCTCCTCATTATCGCCGGCGCCGGAACGGGCAAGACGCGAACACTTGTATATCGCGTCGCGCATCTGCTCGACCGCGGCATCCGACCGGAACGGATTCTCCTCCTCACGTTCACACGCCGCTCCGCACAGGAGATGCTCGCCCGCGTGGAGCGGCTCGTCGGTAGCGTCAGTCGTGGCGTCCACGGCGGGACCTTTCACGGCACGGCGCATCGCGTCCTGCGGAAGTTCGGCCAACAGGCTGGTCTGCCGGCCGACTTCACGATCATGGATCAGGGCGACTCCGAAGACCTGATGCAGATCTCACGATCCGCTCTCGGCTTCGGCGATAAGAAAAAGCGCTTTCCGAAGAAAGAGACGCTGCATCGCGTCTATTCCCGGCACGTCAATACGGAAATCCCGATTGCCGCCATCCTCAACGAGGAATTTCCGCAGTTCCGCGAGTACGACGAAGATTTCGAACGCATTTTCGCCGACTTCACCAACCGGAAATCGGAACGCAATCTCGTCGACTACGACGACCTCCTGCTCTTCTGGGCGATGCTCGTCGACGAAGCGAGCCCGCTCGCGGCGACGATCGCCGGACAGTACGATCACGTGCTCGTCGACGAGTACCAAGACACCAACGAGCTGCAGTCGCGCATCCTCCGCGGGATATGCCGCGCGCACCGCAACATCACGGTCGTCGGCGACGACGCGCAAAGCATCTACTCGTTCCGCGGTGCGACAATCCGCAACATCCTCGATTTCCCGACGCAGTTCCCCGGCACGTCGATCGTTCCGCTCGAGGAGAACTATCGCTCCACCCAGCCGATCCTCGACGCCACGAACACGCTCATTTCACGGGCCGAGGAACGCTACACGAAGAACCTCTACACCAAGCGCACCGGCGGCGAAAAGCCGTGGCTCGTGACGGCGAATGACGAAAATGCCCAAACGCGATTCGTCGTCGACCGGATTCTCGAGCTGCACGAAGAAGGTATTCCGCTCAGCGAGATGGCCGTGCTCTTCCGCGCCGGCTACATGAGCGCCGACCTCGAGATCGAACTCACGGCGCGGAAAATTCCGTTCGAGAAATGGGGCGGGCTCAAGTTCCTCGAGGCGGCGCACGTGAAGGACGTGCTCGCCTTCCTCCGCGTTCTCGAGAATCCGCGCGATGAAGTAAGCTGGTACCGCCTCCTCCTCCTGATGCCGGGGATCGGCGATGTCACCGCCCGCGGCGCCATCGAATCAATGGCGCAGCTGGCGTGGTCGCACGAAGCCTTCGGCAAGTTCGTTCCGCCGGCCCGCGCTCGCGCCGCCCACGGCGAGCTCGTCATCCTGTTGGATCAACTCCGGCGCGGCCCCACAGACGCCGAAGGGATCGTCGCGATCGAAATCGCTCGCGTGCGCCGGCTCTACGATGACATCCTGCGCGACCGCTACGATCGCGTTGAACCGCGACTCTCCGATCTCGATCAGCTCCAGACGATCTCCGGCGGCTACGAGAATCGCGCCGCCTTCCTGTCGGCGATCGCCCTCGAGCCGCCGCAATCAACCCAGGATCTCGGCTTCGGTTCCGACAGCGAAGACGACGTTCTCGTCCTCAGCACGGCACACAGTGCCAAAGGGCGCGAATGGGACGCCGTCTTCGTCATCTGGGCGGTCGACGGCTGGTTCCCGATGGCCCGCGCACTCGGGAATGACGAGCAGATCGAAGAAGAGCGGCGCCTCATGTACGTCGCGATGACGCGCCCACGGAACCACTTGTTCGTCACCTATCCGCTCAACGTGTACGACACGCGCCGCGGCGCCGACTACTCGCTCGATCAGCTCTCTCGCTTTCTCGATCGCGGCGTGCGAGAGTTCATGCAGAAAGTCGTCGTCGAGCAGGAAGGCGGCGTTGCGCCGGAAGCGGGACAGCCGGGCGCGCCGGTGATCGATCTCCGCGAACTGCTGCGTGGGCGTTTCGGACCACCCAAATAGCGGGCACGGCGCTACGGCGCCGCGCTCGCCCACTGTCGCACTGCCGCCTGCGGATCCGCCGGCGAGCCGCGCGCCAGCTCGATCAGCCGCGTGAGCGCCCGGCGAACGTCCAAACCCTCGCGCGCATACACCCGCTCGAAATCGTCGAGCCCGGTGGCATAGATCCGCCGCGCCATCAGCGCGGCGTTATCGAGACGTACCCGCTCCGCATACCGGCGATCGATCGTACGCAGCTTCGGCGCCACTGAATCAATCAGGATGCGACGCACGCCGGCATAGATGCTATCACGGCCACGGAGGCGCGACGCGCGCAGCGAATCGCCGGGCCGCGCCGCAAAGGTCGAGTCGAGCGTCCGGAACGTTCGCGCCCAAATCGCGCCGAGCAGCACGTCGTCACTCCACCGGGCCGCGGCGCGCACCGCGTTGACAGTATCGCCACGCGACCGGAAGAACCGCTCCGTGCCGCGCGCGCCGATGAAACTCGCGAAGCTCTCGTTGAACACCGCCTGCCCCTTCGCGTAGAACTTGTTGTGCGTCAGCTCGTGAATAACCGTGTTCGCGATCTCGAGCGAATCATCGGCGAGCGTCGTCGACAGGAGCGGATCGTTGAAGAACCCGAGTGTACTGAACGCCGGCGATGGCCGGAGATACGTGTCGTAGCCGGCCGCCTGCAGTTCCTTCTCCGATCGCTTCGCCAACTCAAAATCAAAGAACCCCTTGTACGGCACGCGCCCGACAATCGGGAACCACCACGTGACCGACCGCAGCTGATCGCGCTCTGCACCCGACAGCACCAGAACCAGCGTATCGGTATCGAGCTGAGAGAACTGCGTGAACGCATCCTTCGCCGGAAGACCGAGCGAATCGACCGCGAACTTTCGCGCCTCGAGCACGAGCTGAAGCTTCGCCCGGACCGTCGGCTTCGTCGTACTATCGGCAACCATCGCGACGATCGACCGGCGTCGACCGAGAATCTTGCCCTCGTTGTACGCCGCCCGCGCGAGATAGCGTCCGATCGGCGTCGCCGCGACGAGCACGGCCGCGCCGCCGAGCAATGCCAGCAGCAGAAAGCCGATCATCCCCCAGCGTGTGCGCACGAGTCGGCGTTCCCTCACTGTCCGGTCGCGCGCGAAGCGGCGGCGAATCGCAGACCGACGCGATGCGTCGCACCGCCGAGCGCGTCGAAACTCTCGTACGCGTAGTCGACGGAGATCCGGCCAAGCGTCACGCCGCCGCCAAGCGTCAGCGGTGAACGATCCTCACCGTTCCCCATGAACGTGAAACCGACGCGCGCCGCAACCACCGGACCGCCGACCGAGGGATGCCAAACTCCTTCCGCCGCTACCGCGCCGGCGGTCGTCCCACCGCTCGGCTGCCGAACCTCGGCGATCGGTCGCAGCGAGAATGCCTGCGTACGCACGGCCGGCGCCGCGACTGAAGCGCGCCACGTCCACGGAAGCGGCGCACTGACAGCCGCGAGCCGTAGATCGGAACCGAGATGCTGCACCGTCGCCGCGACATCCCATCCGCGAACGAACGTATACGCGACGCCAATATCCACCGCCGCCGCACTCCCGGAATAATTGGCCACGGTCTGCCGTACATACTTCGCTGCCGCGCCAACACGAAAGGCATTGCGGTCGCCGAGTGCGATGCCGTAGGCGGCCGTCAACGCGATATCCTGTGCCGTCACCGAAGCGCCCGTCGCGTTGCCGAGCTGCCCGCCGGAGCCGTCGGCAATGACGTACTCGTCGGCGCTCCCGTAGTCGAGCAACTGCAGTCCGAACGCCACGGTGCCACGCCGCAACGGCATCGCGAATGCGGCGGCGCCAAGCGTCGTCTGTGCGACGTACCGCTGGATCGAGCCCCCCACCGACGCACCGCGCACTCGCGCGAGCTGCGCCGGATTGTAGAAGATCGCGCTTTCGTCATCGACGATCGAACCCCACGCCTCGCCGAGCGCGAGTCCGCGCGTACTCGAGGGAAGGGTCAGCAGGATCGCGGCGCGCGACTCACCGTTCGTCGTCTGCGCGAATGCGCCGACGGCCGACGGTGGAATCATTGCGACGGCCACACAAGCGGCGAAGAGCAACGGGCGTTTCATCACGGCAACCGAAAGATGGTCACCTGCGCTCCGATTGTACCAGCGAAGGCCGAGAGATCCTTCCGCGTGAACCGCAGAATCAGCGGACCGCTTCCGGGCGCCGTCCGCAGCAGACTCTGTGCCATCGTCCCCGACACCATCTCGGACTGAAGTGAATTCCCGGGGGCGAGCAGATACAGTGGCAGCGGCCATGGATTGCTGAAGCCGTTGACGACGGCCGCGCGCGCCATGAGCTCGCGGAGATTGCGCACACCGAAGCGATAGCGCGCCGGAACCGCCGCGCGTGGGAACCGGGGCAGCGAATCGGCGAAGAGCGCAACGCTAAAATCGCCGAACAGTGCGCCAAACGGTTCGCCGGTCTTCTCCTCGACGTTCGCGATACCGACCTTCGACGTCTGCACGAGCCGCTTCGAAATATCGTCGCCCTTCTGCGCCATCAGCCAGCGCAGGAAGAGCCAGGTCGCGCCGCGTTCTTCAACCGATCCGCCACCGAAATATGACGTCACCGAATGACTGAGCGGATTGTTCAGGTACACGTACGCGTTCAGCAGCTGCGGAGCGATGAATCCGTTCGACGAGTCCGGAAAGAGCTGCGTCGTCGTGCTGCGCCCCGACGGCGGGGGATATCGCCTCTCATAGAACACCGAGCCGAGTTCTTCGGCGATGTGACTCAACCCTTCATTCAGCCACGTCGCCTCGACGTCGCCGCCGCGCGACAACACATGCTGGTTGAACGAGATCATGTGCTGCATTTCGTGAATGAACGTCCCCGGCAGCGTTCGCATCACGACATCGGCCTTGTGCGGACAGCTGTACACGCCGGCCGAATCCGGAATGAACGAGTAGAAGACCTCGCCTTTGTTCGATCCGATGTTCTGCGTCAGCAGATCGGTGCCGTAAAAGAATCCGGTCACATAACCGTTGCCGCGACAATCTTCCGACTTCACGAGCGAGTTGACTACGGGCGTGAACAGCACGTTGATGCGGCCGTCGTGATCGATGTCCGACTCACTGCCGAAGGCGCCGATCGCCACCGCGTACAGATCCTTGTCGAACAGCGCCCCGAGCTGCGCGTACTGCGCGTCCGTGAACCCCGACCCGATCGTATCGACGTACAGCAGCAGATGCTGTCCGGCAAAGCGTAGCCGCGCTCCGACGTTCGCGAAGCTCGAGCCGTCGAGCGCCGAGACCACCTTGAACGCGCGCACGGTGCCGAGCGCGGGTGGCGCAACCGCCGTCTGAAACAGCGCAGCGCTGGGATCGCCAAGTGACTGCGACTCGGCCCGCGCCTGTGGCGCGATCAGCCGCTCGTTGTGCCGCAAGAACGATTCGAACTGCTGTGACGCCGTCTGCGTCGGGACGGAAGCCGCGGTCACCTGCGCCGCCACCGCGCCGCTTCCGCTCGCGGCAACCCGCCAATCCGTCGTCTCGAGCGGCGTCCCTACCGACGCAAATTGCGGGATGACGAGATAGCTCGCGCCACCTCCGGCAAGCGTCAGACACTGTCCGATCTGCGCACTGCCAACCGTGATCGCCCGGTACGGCGCGGGCGCGAGCGCCGCGGTGCGCGCCACGTACGTCGTGGCCAACGCGTTGCTCTGCACAGTCCCCGCCATCACTCGCACGCTCAGCGGACCGGCGTCGAGACAGGGCGGCACAATCGCCCGCACCGCGAGATCATTTCCGCCGACAAGCGGCGTCACCGGCGCGGTGCCGAACACGACGGAACTCACCGGTCCGGCAACGGCCAGCCCCGGTCCGCTGAGCGTAAGCGTGTCGCCCGCGCTGACGCTCGCGCTCGAGAGCGAAATGATCGTCGGCGCACCGTCGGCGATCGCCTGCCAGGTCGCCGACCGCTGCGGCGCATTCGCCGGCGAGGCCGTGACAACGACGGTATCGCCGGCCTTCCCCAGCCTCAACTGCGCCGTCGCGATGCCCTCCGGCGATGTCACGCCGATCGAGTCGAGCAGCACCGCTCCCCCAACTGCGCCGCGCTGCACCCGAAAGACAATCCGCACGTTCTTTACCGGGGCTCCAGCCCCGTCGCGCACCTCGGCTACGAGCGACTCGGCGAGTAAACTTCCGGCCGGCGCGCGCTGTCCGATCCCGCCGACGGCCCGCGCCACGTACGTCGATTCCAGCGGGACGAGTACGTCCCGCCGACACGCCGAGAGCCCCACCGCCGCGACGCCGCCAAGCGTGGCGAGGAGACGCCGTGGAACACCGTGGAACAAGCGCTGTCCCGAAGTTGTCAAGTCGTTGAAAGTCAAGTACTTAGACTCGTTGGGATGGACGATCTATATCTTTGACAGGCACCCTCGCTTTGGGCTACCTTTCACAGTTCAATGTCCTTCGTACACCTGCACTGCCATTCCGAGTACTCGCTGCTCGATGGTGCCAACCGGATCGACCATCTGGTGCGGCGCGCCATCGAGTTCGAGCAGCCGGCGCTCGCAATCACCGATCACGGCAATCTGCACGCCGCCTGGGAGTTCCAGGAGACGGCGCGTAAGCAGGGGATCAAGCCGATCATCGGCATCGAAGCGTACGTCGCGCCGGGCGATCGGCGCACCCGCGGCCGTGCGACCCCGACCGACCGTTCATACTACCATCTCGTGCTTCTCGCGCGCGACCTCACGGGCTACAAGAACCTCGTGAAGCTGTCGTCCCTCGCCTACACCGAAGGGTTCTACGGCAAGCCGCGCGTCGACCGCGAACTGCTCGCAAAATACAACGAAGGAATCATCGTCTCGAGCGCCTGCATGGCGGGCGAAGTGGCGACGCATCTGCTGAGCGACCACTTCGACGAAGCCAAGGCTGCTGCCGAGTGGTATGCGAACGTCTTCAAAGACCGCTACTACCTCGAGGTGCAGGCGCACGATGCCGGCGAACAGAAGAAACTCAACAAGAGCATCTTCAAACTCGCCGCGTCGCTGAACCTCCCGGTCGTCGCGACGAACGATGCGCACTTCCTCAGGGAAGAAGACCACGACGCGCACGACGTCCTCCTCTGCATCGGCCTCAAGAAAGACCGGCTCGACGACAACCGCATGAAGTACGACCGCGGCCTCTTCTTCAAGAGCGCGCCGGAGATCCGCGATCACTTCCGCGATCGTCCCGACGTCCTCGAGAACACGCTGAAGATCGCCGACGAAGCGGGCTTCGCGTTCGAGAAGAAGTATTACGTCCCGTCGTTTCCGCTCCCGAAGGGATTCAAGTCGGAGAACGACCTCCTCGTCGAACTCTCGACGACGGGCGCCAAGGAACGCTACGGCGATCCGCTCCCGCCCGAAGTGAAGGAGCGGCTCGATTACGAACTCAGCGTCATCCTGAAAACGGGCTACGCGGGCTATTTCCTCATCACGGCCGACTTCATCAAGGCGGCGCGTGACAAGGGGATCCCGGTCGGTCCAGGCCGCGGCTCGGCGGCCGGCTCGATCGTCGCCTACTCGACGCGCATCACCGACGTCTGCCCGCTCAAGTTCGATCTCCTGTTCGAACGCTTCCTGAATCCGGAACGCGTCTCGATGCCTGACATTGACGTCGACTTCTGCGAGGAGCGACGCGGCGAAGTCATCGAGTACGTGCGCGAAAAATACGGGCGCGATTGCGTCGGCCAGATCATCACCTTCGGTACGCTCAAGTCGCGCGCCGCGATCAAGGACGTCGGCCGCGTCCTCGGCTTCACGCCGGCCGAAACCGACGCGATCGCGAAACTCATTCCGAACGCGCCGAACTTCTCGCTCACCGTAAAAGAGGCGATCGAGAAAGTCCCCGAGATCAGGGCGCTCTACGAGGGCGACGAGCGCCACGCCAAACTGCTCGACTTCGCGATCTCACTCGAAGGATTGTCGCGCCACGCGGGTATCCACGCCGCCGGCATCGTCATCGCGCCGGGCCCGCTCGAGAACTACGTCCCGGTCTGCACGCAGGACTCCAAGGGCTCCGGTTCGGGCGGCGACGAACGCGTCGTCGTGACGCAGTACGACATGAACGCGCTCGAGAAGGCCGGAATGCTCAAGATGGACTTCCTCGGCCTCACGACGCTTACGATCATCGACGACACGCTCAAGATGATCACAGCGCGCGGACGCGAAGTGCCGAATCTCGACACGCTCCCGCTCGACGACGAAGCGACCTATCGCGCGCTGCGCGCCGGACGCACCGCGGGTGTGTTCCAGTTTGAATCACCACTCGCCACCGACATGGTGCGCTCGATGCGCGCCGACCGCTTCGACGACCTCGTCGCGTCGAACGCCCTGATGCGTCCGGGGCCGCTCGACGCGGGAATGCATCGCGTCTATTGTCGGCGAAAGAAGGGCGAGGAGCCGGTGTCGTATCAGCTCCCGGAACTCGAGGAAATTCTCTCGCCGACGTATGGCGTCATCACCTATCAGGAACAGGTGATGCGTATCGCCCAGCGGCTCGCGGGCATCTCGCTCGCTGAAGCTGACGTGCTCCGAAAGGCGGTCGGTAAGAAGGACGCCGAACTCATCAAGAAAGAGCTCGGTAAGTTCGAAGAGAAGGCGGTCGCGAAGGGCTTCGACAAGAAGATTATCAGCGAAATCGCCGCCCAGATCGAAACGTTCGGCCGCTACGGCTTCAACAAGTCGCACTCGGTCGCGTACTCGATTCTGTCGTACCACACGGCGTATCTCAAGGTGCACTATCCGGCCGAATTCATGTCGGCGCTGCTCTCAGCGTGCATCGGCGACACCGATTCGGTCGTGAAGTACATCAGTGAGGCGCGCGATCTCGGGATCGAAATCCTCCCGCCCGACGTGAACGAGAGCAACTACAAGTTCACGGTCATCGGCGACACGCGCATTCGCTTCGGGCTTGGCGCCGTGCGCAACGTCGGCCGGACAGCGATCGAGTCGATTATCGCCGGTCGCAAGGAGAAGCCGTACACGACGCTCTACGATTTCGCCGAAGGCGTCGACCTGCGGATGTGCAACAAGCGCGTCTTCGAAGCTCTGCTGTATGCCGGCGCCTTCGACGGACTCGGCGGCCATCGCGCACAGTTCGCCGCCGCGGCCGACGGCGCGATCCAGGCGGCCTCGCTCGCGCAGACCGAACTCGCCACGGGTCAGGGCTCGCTCTTCGGCGACAGCAGTGCCGCTGCCGACGCGCCACCGCAGATGCGCCCGGTACTGCCGAACATTCCGCCGCTCTCCGAACACGAGCGACTGACGAAAGAAAAGGAAATTATTGGTTTCTACATCTCCGGCCATCCGCTCGAACCGTTCCGCGCCGAGTGCGAGCTGCTGGCGACGCATCAGGTGTCGAAGCTCGGCACCTGGCAGGAGATGCCGATCACGATCGCCGTCGTCGTGACGGTGGTGCGCAAACAGATTTCGAAAAAGAGCGGCAACGAGTTCGCGCGGCTCACGGTGGAAGATTTTTCCGGTGCGAGCGAAGTGCTCGTCTTCCCTGAGGCGTGGGCCGCGATCGGCGATCGTGTCGTCGCCGATGTGCCCGTGCTGATCAAGGGCGGCTACTCGAAGCGCGACCAGGGCGTCGACAATCCGACGTTCATCGTCGACTCGGTCACGCGCCTCGCCGAACTTCGTACCACAGGCCAGCTCTCGGTTTCACTCGAGATTGGCGCGGATGCCCCGCTGCCGGTCGATGTCATGCAGGACGTGAAGGCGGTGTGCGAGTCCCATCCGGGGTCGGCGCCGCTCGAAGTGCGATGGAATGGATCCGACGGTTCACGAGCGACGTGGAGGTCCGCGTCGCTCACGCTATCCCCGGCGTCTGCCGCCCTGCTGGAGCTGCGTGCGCTCCTCGGGCCGGAACGCGTGCGCCTCGTCCGCGGGAGCTGAAATGGGAACGTCTGTACTGGAATTCGAAAAGCCGATCGCCGAACTGGAAAAGCAGATCGACGAATTGCGCCGGGTCGCCGAAGAGCGCGGCATGGAAATGGAAGCCGAGATCGCCCCGCTCACCGGCAAACTCAACGAGCTCCGCGAGGAGATCTACGCGGCGCTCACGCCGATCCAGCGGGTGCAAGTGGCGCGGAGCCCGCGCCGCCCGTTCACGCTCGACTACATCCGCCTCGCGTTCACGGATTGGATCGAACTGCACGGCGACCGCGCGTTCCGCGACGACCCGGCGATCGTCGGCGGATGGGCCCGCCTCGACGACGAAACGGTAATGGTCATCGGCCAGCAGCGCGGCCGTGACACGAAAGAAAATCTCTACCGCAACTTCGGCATGCCGCATCCGGAGGGCTATCGCAAGGCGCTCCGCCTGATGAAGCTCGCCGAGAAATTCCACGTCCCCGTCATCACCTGCATCGACACGCCGGGTGCGTGGGCCGGCCTCGGCGCCGAAGAGCGCGGTCAGAGCGAAGCGATCGCCCGAAATCTGCTCGAGATGAGCCAGCTCACGGTACCGATCATCGCAACCGTCATCGGCGAGGGCGGTTCTGGCGGCGCGCTCGCACTCGGTGTCGCCGATCGCGTGCTGATGCTGCAGAACGCCATCTACTCGGTGATTACGGTGGAGGGATGCGCCGCGATTCTCTGGAAGGACGGCAAGAATCCGGAGATGCGCGAGAAGGCCGCGAGCGCCTTGAAGATCACGGCGCAGGATCTGCTCGAACTGCGCATCATCGACGAAATCATCCCCGAGCCGCCCGGCGGCGCTCACGCGGATCAAGAGACGACGGCCAAGAACGTGCACGACGTGCTGATTCGTAATCTCGACGAACTGCGCCGCCTCAAGCCGGATAAGCTCGTGCGCAAGCGCCGCGAGAAGTATCTGCGCATGGGACAGTTTCAGGAATGACGGCGCCCGAGGACGTCACGGACACCGTGACGGAGGTCGTGCACACCGTGCACACCGCGCCGTCGACTGCAGACAACGCCGGGTCGCCACGCACGCCGGCCGGCGAGCAGCTCGTCGAGGTGTCGTTCAAAGGCAACCGGCGCGAGTTCTTCCGCTGGACCGACGGCGACGCGCCGGCGCTCAAGACGCCGGTCATCGTCGAAGTCGAACGTGGCGAAGACTTCGGAGTGATTCACGCGACCGGTGAACTCGCGCTGCAACGCAAGGCCGGAACGGCGCACGGCAAGGCGTCACCCGACCTGCTGCAGCGCGTCCTCCGCCTGGCCACCGCGGACGACGTCGCGAAGGCCGCGCATCTGCGCGCCGACGATGACAACGTCCGGAAGCGCGCGATCGAAAAAGTTCGGGCCCAGGGGCTGGAGATGAAAGTCTCCGACACCGAGTGGCAGTGGGACAAGAAGAAGCTGACGCTCTATTTCACCGCCGAGAAGCGGGTCGATTTCCGTCAGCTCGTGCGCCAGCTCGAGGGGCTGTTCGGCGCCCGCGTGCAGATGTGGCACATCGGCGTGCGTGACGAGGCGAGGCGCCTCGACGGTATCGGCCGCTGCGCGCGGCAGTACTGCAGCGCGAGCTGGCTCCCCGAACTGCGCCCCGTGAAGTCGAGCGTCGCTAAAGATCAGCGCCTCTCGACACTCAATCCGGCGCAGATCTCCGGCACCTGTGGCCGTCTGATGTGCTGCCTGCGGTACGAGCACGAATTCTACGTGCAGCAACGGAAGCGTTTTCCGAAGGAAGGAAAGATTCTCACGACGCTGCTCGGTGAAGAGAAAGTCGTGAGCAACGACATCTTCCGCGAGCAGGTGA
>JAYVPN010000208.1:0-12658 GCA_043757365.1 Gemmatimonadota bacterium
GTTCATCGGCTTGAGCGAGAAGTCGTGTTCGCCGCTCTCGTTGTCGAGGACGAGGAACATGTTCTCCTTGTACTTGCCCCAGTGCCCCGAGATTTCCCACAGCGCCTTATTAAACAGCAACGGCGTCTTGATCTCGTGATAACCGTCGCGCTGCAGTTCGCGCAGGTACTCGTTGATCGTGTTGATCATCACCGTGCCGCGATCGGTCCAGAAGGCGGCACCCGGCGCGTACTGATGAAAGAAGAAGAGATCGAGCTGTTTGCCGAGCACACGATGGTCGCGCTTCTTCGCTTCCTCTAGCTGATGCAGATGCGTGTCGAGCTCTTCTTTCTTGAAGAACGCCGTCGCATAAATGCGCTGCAGCATCTGCCGCTTTTCGTCGCCGCGCCAATAGGCGCCGGCGGCGCTCAGCAGCTTGAAGTGCTTGAGATAACTCGTGTCCTGGACGTGCGGGCCGCGGCACAAATCGGTGAACGGGCCGTCGGTGTACGTCGAGATGATTTCGTCGGAGCCTTCGAAATCTTCGAGGCGCTCGAGTTTCAGCGGATCGTCCGCGAACACCGCTTTCGCGTCGCGCTGCGACACCTCGGCGCGCAGAAACGGATACTTCTCGGCCGTCACTTTCTTCATCTCGTTTTCAAACGCTTCGAGATCTTCCGGGGTGAATGGCTTCGCCACTTCGAAGTCGTAGTAGAAGCCGTCATCGATCGCCGGGCCGAAGCCGATTTTCGCATCGGGCCGAAGACGGCGCACCGCCGTCGCCAGAATGTGCGCACCGGAATGGCGCAGCACCGCGAGGGCGCGCGGATCCTTGTCGGTGAGCACGACGAAGGCGCCACCGGTGCGCATCGGCGTCATCAGATCCTGCACTACCCCGTCGATCGAAACCGCGATCGCCGCCTGAAGGAGACGGGCGCCAATCGCACCGACGACCTCGCGCGGCAACGTCCCCGCCGGCACCTCGCGGGTCGCGCCGTCGGGAAGAACGAGGGTGATCATCTGGCTGGCTTCGGCGGTCGGAGCGGTCATCGGTCGGTTACCACGTCGAGCAAGGGGGCGAATCGGTCGGAGAATCGGAAGTAGAGGACGACCCCGACGGCCAACAGCAGCGTAAATCCCGCCCACAGCGCGCCCTGCGGGGCGCCGAGGCGGTCCGACGGGCGGTCCTGGGGCTGGGCCATCGTGAAAGACTCCGGATTGGGGTCGAGCCTTGAATCTAAATCGGGTTCGGGCGGAAAAGCACCGCTAACGCGCGCCGAAAGCACCGGTGGCATAGCCGGAGTCTTGTCTGGTTGGCTAACTTTGAGGGACTGATGACCAATCCCGACATTTCCATCGAAGATCCGAACGCCATTCCGCCGACGTACGACGCGCTGTCAACAGAACGCGCGTTATACGCCGAGTGGGAAGCCGCTGGGGTCTTCACCGCTGAGGCGACGCGGTCAACGCGCACCGGCGGCACGCGCGACCCGTTCACAATTGTGATCCCGCCGCCCAACGTCACGGCGATGCTGCATGTGGGTCACGGGCTCAATAGCACGGTACAGGACGTCCTCATCCGCTGGCGCCGTATGGCCGGCGACGAAGCGCTCTGGGTTCCCGGCACCGACCACGCTGGCATCGCAACGCAGAACGTCGTCGAGAGACAGCTCGCCGCCGAAGGCAAGACGCGCGATGATCTCGGCCGCGACGCGTTCGTCGATCGGGTCAAGGAATTCGTCACGCTGACCGGCGGCCAGATTCTGCAGCAGCTGCGCGGCATTGGCGCGAGCGCCGATTGGACGCGCACGGCCTACACGCTGAGCCCGGAGCTGTCGCGGGCGGTGCGCGAAGTCTTCGTGCGGCTCTACGACGACCAGCTCATCTATCGCGGCCATCGCGTGATCCACTGGTGTCCGCGTTGTCTCACGTCATTATCGGACGAAGAGGCGGAGTTCAACGACGAAACGGGCGCGCTCTACCACGTGCGTTATCCGCTCGCCGACGATCCGTCGCGCTCGCTCACTGTCGCGACGACGCGTCCCGAAACGCTCCCGGGTGACGTCGCGATCGCGGTGCATCCCGACGACGACCGCTACGCGTCGCTCGTCGGCAGCATGGTGAAGCATCCGCTCAACGACCTGCTGATTCCGATCATCGCCGATGCGTACGTCGATCCGGCGTTCGGCACGGGTGCGCTGAAGATCACGCCGGCGCACGATGCGAACGACTTCGAAGTCGGGAAACGTCATGGCCTCGCGCAACCAGTCGTGATGTCGCCGGATGGTCATCTGCGCGACGACCCGGCCTCGGGCGCCGTGCGCACGCCGGCCGAGCTCGTCGGCGTGGATCGCTTCGCGGCCCGCGATGCGATCGTGAAGACGCTCACTGCGCGCGGTTTTCTCGCCGACAAGAAGGTGCACGAGCACAGCGTACGGCACTGCTATCGCTGCGATACCGTCGTCGAGCCGCGGCTCTCGGACCAGTGGTTCGTGAAGATGGCGCCGCTCGCAGCGCCGGCGCTCGAGGCGGTGAAAGACGGGACGATTCGCATTCTCCCTGAGCGACACGAAGCGGTTTACGTGAACTGGCTCACCGGCATCCGCGACTGGAACATCTCGCGTCAACTCTGGTGGGGCCACCGCATTCCGGTCTGGCGCTGCGACGCGTGCGGCTTTGAAAAGGCATACCGCGAGGATCCCACGGCGTGCGAACAATGCGCCTCGCCAAAGTTTCATCAGGATCCCGACGTCCTCGACACCTGGTTCTCGAGCTGGCTCTGGCCGCTCTCGACGCTCGGCTGGCCGAATGACTCGGATGACCTAAAGGCGTTCTACCCGACCGACATCCTCGTCACCGCGCCGGAGATTCTCTTCTTCTGGGTCGCCCGCATGATCATGGCGGGCTTCTATATCAAGAAGGAAACGCCGTTTCATACGGTGTATTTGCATGGTACGGTGCGCGACATGCAGCATCGCAAAATGTCGAAGTCGCTCGGTAACGGCGTCGATCCGATCGACGTCGTGAATCAGTTCGGCGCCGACGCGCTCCGCTATACGCTGATGCAGGGGATGGGACTCGGCGTCGACGTAATGCTCGACCCAAACGATCTCGAGAAATCGTTCGCGCCGGGACGCAACTTCGCGACGAAGCTCTGGAACATCGGCCGATTCCTGTTGATGCAGGTGGGCACTGACGCGGTGCGCCCGTTCGCATCGATGGATGCGTCGTCGTTGACGAGCGCCGACCGCTGGATCCTAGCGCGACTGAATGTCGCGATCGCCGAGTGTGATGCGGCGCTCGGTCCGGTGCGGCCGTCGGCGGCCAATGGTGGCCGCTGGACCGAGGCCGAGCGTAACGCGGGCCTGCGTCTCGATGCCTATGCGGAGTCGGCGCGCCGATTCGTCTGGAATGAGCTCGCGGATTGGTATGTCGAAGCGGCGAAGTCACGCCTGCAGGCCGGAGGCGACGATCGCGAGGTCGTGCGCACCGTGCTCGTACACGTCTTCGATCAGGCGCTGCGCCTGCTGCACCCGCTGATGCCGTTCATCACGGAAGCGCTGTGGCGCCGTCTCCCCGGATATGCCGCGGGAACGTTCGTCGCGCGCGCGGCCTGGCCGACGACGACGACGACGCTCGACGGTGCCGACGCGTTCGACGCGGTGCGTGACGCAATTGGCGCGATCCGTCAGCTTCGCGCCGACTACGCGATTCCGCCGGGCCAAAAGATCGCGGCGCATCTGGTCGCGACGAACGCGCCGGCGGTCGCACCCCTGCTCGCCGAACGCGCGCTGATCGCGCGTCTCGCGCGCGCCGAGCTGTCCACCGAACCCGCTCCGTCCGGGACGAATGCGCACGCGGTGCTGCCAAGTGGAGTCGAGCTCGTGCTTCCGCTCGCCGGCGTCGTCGATCTCGACAAGGAAATCGCTCGGCTCGGCACCGAACGCGGCGGGCTCACGAAACAGCTCGACGCACTACGCGGCCGGTTGTCGAACGAGAAGTTCACCGGCAAGGCGCCACCGGAGCTCGTTGCAGCCGAACGCGCCAAGGAACAGGAGTGGGCGGCACGCGCCGACCAACTCGCCGCCAAAATCCGCGCATTGGGCGGCGCTGCGTGACCATGCATCGCACCGCCCGCGCCGCCGTATGGATCGCAACAATCGCGTTGCCTGCCGCGGCGGCGGCATGCGCGTCGATGCAAGCGCCGCCCGGCGGCGAACTCACGAAGACTCCGCCGAAACTCGTCGTCGTCACGCCGGACACGAACGCGCGCGACAGCAAGGCGCGCGAAGTGGTCTTTCGCTTCGACAAGGTGATTTACGAGGGGACCCGAGGCACGATCGAGAAGCTCGTCGTGATCTCGCCGTCGGAAGGCGATCCGGTCGTCGAGTGGCGCCGCGAGGCGATCGCAGTGCGACCGAAGAAGGGGTTCCGCGCAAACACGGCGTACACGGTCACGCTCCTTCCGGGCTTAACCGATCTGCAGAACAACCGCTCGCCCAAGCCGTTCGAGACGGTGTTCAGTACCGGCACGACGATTCCGCGCAGTGCGGTGCGCGGCATCGCGTTCGACTGGATCGGACAGAAATCGATCGCCAACGCACGCATCGAAGCGACGATGCCATCGGACACTGCGTTCCGCTGGCAAACCGCTTCGGATAGTCTCGGCCGGTTCGTGCTGCCGAATCTTCCCACCGGCCAGCTCGTCCTCCGCGTCTACGTGGACCAGAACAGCAATCGCCAGCTCGACCGGCGCGAGCTGTTCGATTCGATCACGCTGACGCTCGCCGATTCAGCGCGCCGCGATTTCTACATGTTCGCGCACGACACGCTCGGACCGCGACTCGATCTTGTGACCGTCGTCGACTCCGAGACCGTGCGCGTCAAGTTCGATCCGCCGGTACTGCCGGGAAGTGTGATCGACACGTCCTCGTTCGTCGTGACCCGCATGAAGGACACGACGCGCCTCGCGATTCGCCGCGTGTCGCTGGGTACGACATTCGATTCGTCGGCGATCATTCGCCGGAAGTTCGTCGCCGACTCGACAGCGCGCGTCGATACGACGACGGCCGGCCGGCGCCGTCGCGCGACGGACGACTCCCTACGCTTGGCGAACGTCCGCGACTCGATCTCGCGTGCGCAGGTCGCCGCGATTCGCGCCGCGCGGGATACGGCGAAGAAGGAAATCGCGCCGAAGCCCGACCGCCCCGCACCGCCGACCGAATGGGTCATTGAACTGCTGCAGCCCCTCGAGTCGGCGAGCATCACGCGTGTGCAGTCCTTTGACGTGAAAGGGCTCACTGGTGCGGTGCGCGCCAAGGGGACACAGCGAGACTTCTCGTGGCGCCGTCCCGAAAAGAAGGATTCCACGACTGCGAAGCCTGCCGTTCCAGCGAAAAATGATTCGACGGTGGCGAAGCCACTCATTCCGACGAGGAAGCCGCAATGATCCACGACCCGCGTCGCGCGCTGCCGGCCGTCGGTACGATCCTCGAGTACGACGGGGTCCGCGCGCTCACGGCTCACGCCTCGCGAGACATCGTGGCGGATGCCGCGCGTGCTGCGGTCGAACGGCTGCGGGAATCGCCCGATGCGATTCCCGCGTCGCCCGATGCGTGGCCGGCGCTGATCGAAGCCGAGCTCACACGTCGGCTCACGCCGTCGCTGCGACCGGTGCTGAACGCGACCGGCGTCGTGCTCCACACGAACCTCGGCCGCGCACCGCTCGCACCGGCGGCGCTCGACGCCGTACGCGACATCGCCGGCGGCTTTTCGAATCTTGAGTATGATCTCGAAAGCGGAGAGCGCGGTTCACGTCACGCGCACTGTGCCGCGCTCCTCTGCGAACTCACCGGCGCCGACGATGCGATCGTCGTCAACAACTGCGCGGCGGCGCTGGTCCTTGCGCTGAATACCGTCGCCGCAGGGCGCGACGCGATCATCTCGCGCGGCGAGCTCGTCGAGATCGGCGGCAGTTTCCGTGTCCCCGACATCATGGCGGCGAGCGGCGCGCGGTTGCTCGAAGTCGGCACGACGAATCGCACGCACGCCGGCGACTATCGCCGCGCGCTCTCGCCGGAGACTGGCGCGATCGTCTCGGTGCATCGCAGCAACTTCGTGCTCGAGGGCTACGTCGCCTCGGTGTCGCCGGTGGATCTCGTGCCGATAGCCGGTGAGGCCGGTGTTCCGCTGCTGCACGATTTCGGGAGCGGGCTGCTGCTCGATCTCACGCCATGGGGACTCACCGGCGAACCCACCGCAGGCGACGCCGTACGCGCGGGCGCGTCGCTCGTCCTGATGAGCGGCGACAAACTCCTCGGCGGTCCGCAGGCCGGGATCATCCTCGGCGCGACGCCGCTCATCGCGGCGCTGAAGCGCAATCCACTCGCGCGGGCGATGCGCGTCGATAAGATGACGCTCGCCGCGCTCGAGGCGACGCTCGCTATCTACCGTGAGCCGGCGCGTGCCGTGCGCGAGATTCCCGCGCTCGCGATGCTCACCGCGCTGCCGGCGATCATCGAGGCGCGCGCGAGGCGCGTCGCGAACGCCCTCTCCGAGTGCGGCATTGTCGCGTCGGTGAGCGCGACCGAAGCCAGCGTCGGAGGTGGCGCATTCCCGAGCGCGCGCATTCCGTCGTTCGCGGTCGCGATCGAATCGCCGTCGGCCGACCGGACGGAAGCCGCACTCCGAGGCGCGCCGCGCGCCGTGATCGGCCGCATCGCCGACGGCCGCGTCCTGCTCGACCTGCGCGGCATTGCGCCGGACGATGACGCGCATCTCATCACGATCGTCGCCGGAGCGCTCATCGGCGCGCTCAGAGGCGCGCGCGCATGACCGACGAGCGTCCGCCCCTCACCGCCGACTCGGACGACCGCGTCGGCAGTCCGAAACCGGAAGACGTGCGGCGCTATACGCGCCACGCGATGGCCGTGACCGGTGATCATCAGACCAACCTTCGCGAAGTGCGCGCAGCAATATTTTTCGATCGCGACGGCACGCTCATCAAGGACGTTGGCTACATCACGAATCCCGACGATGTCGAACTGTCGCCCGACGCGGCGGGCGCCGTGCGCCGAATGAACTACGCGCTCTGGCCGGTGATCGTCGTCACGAACCAGTCGGGGATTGCGCGCGGTCTGCTCACCGAATGGGACTATGAACGGGTGCGCGAGAAGCTCGACGATCAACTCGCCGAGCGCGGCGCGTATGTCAACGCGCATTATCACTGCCCCCATCACCCGGATTTCACCGGCCCGTGCGAGTGCCGCAAGCCGGGCACGCTACTCTTCGACCGTGCGATGGGCGATCACGCGATCGACCCGGCGCTGTCGGCATTTGTCGGCGACCGCCTGCGTGATATTCTGCCGGCGAAGCATTACGGCGCGCGCGGCATTCTCGTTCCCGGACCGGCGACACCGGCCGACGAACTCGCCGTCGCCAAGCGACAGTTCGAAGTCGCGGCGACGCTGTCCGACGCCGTTCACCTGATTCTGCACGTATGATCCGCGCGGCGGTTCTCGCGTCGGGCGGCGGCAGCAACCTGCAGGCGATTCTCGATCATCTCGTGGCACTCGGACCAGCGCGTTCGCTTGAGGTCGTCGTCGTCGCGAGCCACCGAAAGAGCGCCGGTGCGCTCGATCGAGCGCGGACGCACGGCATCACGGCCGAAGTGATCAGCGCCCTCGACGCCCCCGCCCTGCTCGCACTGCTCGAGTCGCATGGCGTACAGCTCGTGATTCTCGCCGGCTACCTCAAGCTCGTCCCGCCAGAAGTCATCGCCCGCTATCGCGGCGCGATCGTGAATATTCATCCGGCGCTGCTGCCGAAGTTCGGCGGCGCCGGGATGTACGGCTACCGTGTGCACGATGCGGTCATCGCGGCCGGCGAACGCGAGAGCGGCGCCACCGTGCATTTCGTGACGGACGAATACGACCGCGGCGCGATCATCGCCCAGGAGCGCGTGCCGGTGCTCCCCGGTGATACGGGCCTCGCGCTCGGCGCGCGCGTGCTCGAGGCCGAGCACCGGCTCTACCCGCGCGTCGTCTGCGAACTCGCCGCGCGTCTCAACGCTGCGGCCGATTCCACTGTCTGATTTACTGATCGATTCTCTTCGCCCCCGAACCCTGCCCGATGCCCCGCGCCCTGCTCTCCGTTTCCGATAAGTCTGGCCTTGTCGATTTCGTCCGCGCGCTGCACGAGCTCGGCTGGGAGCTGATCTCCACTGGCGGCACCTCGAAAGCGATTCGTGATGCCGGCCTCCCGTGCGCCGACGTCAGCGCCGTCACGAACTTTCCGGAGATGCTCGACGGGCGCGTCAAGACGCTCCATCCGTCGGTGCACGGCGGCCTGCTCGCGCGCCGTGATCTCCCCGAACACATGGCCGCGATCGCCGAGCACGGGATTTCGACGATCGATCTCGTCTGCGTGAATCTCTATCCGTTCCGTCAGACCGCGACGACGGCCGGCGTCTCGCCGGAAGACGTCATCGAACAGATCGATATTGGCGGGCCGTCGATGATCCGCTCGGCGGCGAAGAATTTTGCCAGTGTGACGGTCATTGTCGATCCGGCCGACTACGGGCCGGTGCTCTCGGCGCTCCGCGAGAAACAGGACGATCTCGAACTCCGTCGCGGTCTCGCGGCGAAAGTGTTCGAGCACACCGCCGCATACGACGCCATGATCGCCGCGTGGTTCGCCGCGCAGCGTGGGGAGCGTTTTCCGGAGCGCCTCGCCCTCGCCTTCGAACGGCAGCAGTCGCTCCGCTACGGTGAGAACCCGGGCCAGCTCGCCGCGTTCTATGTGGAAGCGCCCGGCGCCGGACTCGCCGCGCTCAAGCAGCGCGGCGGCAAGGAACTGTCGTTCAACAATCTTCTCGATCTCGAAGGCGCGCTCCTCGCCACCGATCCGTTCGCCGGCCAAATCGCCTGCGCGATCGTCAAGCACACCACACCCTGCGGCCTCGCGACGGGGACCTCGGCGCTCGACGCCTACAAAAAGGCGCTCGCCTGCGATCCGGTGAGTGCGTTCGGGTCGATCATTGCGTTCACCGTCGAAGTCGATGATGCGGCCGCGGCCGCAGTCGCCAATCTCTTCGTCGAGTGCGTCGTCGCGCCGTCGTTCACGGCCGGCGCGATCGAACTCCTTGGCGCCAAGAAGAATCTTCGCGTCCTCGAAGGGAGCGCCC
The DNA here is from genome assembly GCA_043757365.1 of Gemmatimonadota bacterium. GTDB lineage: Bacteria > Gemmatimonadota > Gemmatimonadetes > Gemmatimonadales > Gemmatimonadaceae > Fen-1231. The sequence continues at coordinate 9,164 of JAYVPN010000208.1, forward strand.
CGCCCCGGTCCGGCTCGCTCGATTTCAAGACCGTCCGTGGCGGCATTCTCGCCCAAGAGCGCGCGAGCACGCGCCTCGACGACAATGAGTGGCAGGTCGTCACCAAGCGGCAACCGACGGCCGCGGAACATACGGACATGCTCTTTGCCTGGCGCGCCGTCGCGAGCGTGAAGTCGAATGCGATCGTGCTCGCCAAGGACGGCGCGACGATCGGCATCGGCGCCGGCCAGATGTCACGTGTCGACGCCGCCTTCCTCTCGGTGCATAAAGCGCGCGCCGCAGGGCACAGCACCGAGGGCGCCGCCCTCGGAAGCGACGCCTTCTTCCCCTTCCGCGACAGCGTGGATCAGGCCGCCGAAGCCGGGGTAAAAGCGATCGTCCAGCCTGGCGGGTCGGTGCGCGACACCGAAGTGATTGCGGCAGCGGATGCACATGGCATCACGATGATTTTTACCGGACGGCGCACCTTCCGTCATTAGCAGAGCAATCGGCTCGACGCGCTTCCCAAGCAGGGGCCGGACCGCGACATTTGAAGGTTGCCTGATACACGTCCCATCACGACTTCCGAACCTATGGCTACTACCGCCGCGCACACCGATCTCGACTACCGCCCGTCCTACGTTTCGGCGGCCATCGCCGCCGGGCTGGTTCTCGTCCTCTATGTGCTCACGCTGTCGCCGGAAACGGCGATGTGGGACACCAGCGAATACATCACCGCGGCCTATACCCTCGGCATCCCGCATCCGCCGGGCAATCCGATGTTCGTGCTCTTCGGCCGCGTCTTCACACTCCTGCCGATCGCCCCGTCGATCGCGATGCGGGTGAATCTGCTCGCCGCAGTGTCGAGCGCCGTCAGCGCCGGAATGTGGTTCCTGATTACCGAACGCGTGCTGGTGGGCTGGTTCCCGGAACGCTGGCAGCGGATCGTTGGCGGCGCGCTCGCCGTGCTCATCGGCGCGACTGCCTTCACCGTCTGGTCGCAGTCGGTCGTCAACGAAAAAGTATATACGGTCTCCCTCGCCGGACTGGCGATCGTTTCGTGGCTCACGGTTCGCTGGTGCGATGAGCCGGATGGCCCGAAGGCCGATAAGACGATGGTGCTCATCGCCTACATCATCGGCATCGGCTATGCCGTGCACATGGCCGGCATGCTCGCGATGCCGGCGGTTGGTCTCGCGATCCTGATTCGCCGCCCGAAGACCATCACGCGTTGGAAGCTGATCGCCGCCTGCGCGGTGGCGCTGATCTTTGGCGGGTCGTCGTTCCTCACGCAGCCGATTCGCGCCGCGCACTTCCCGGCGATCAACGAAGGTGAGCCGACCGCGTGCCGCACCGAATTGAAGCTGAACTGCACGCTGTCGAAAGGCACGTATGACGCGTTCATGTATAACTTCAATCGCGGCCAGTACGGCAAGCCGGAGCTCTCCGAGCGCCAGGCACCGCTCTCGGCGCAGATCGGGATGTGGTGGCTCTACTTCAAGTGGCAGTGGGTGCGCGACTCGCACAACGAGCAGCGCGGGCTGCAGGGCGCGCTCGCGAGCGTCTTCCTCGTACTCGGGTTGATCGGCGGATGGGTGCATTACCGGCGTGATCCGCGAAGTTTCGCGTTCTTCGGCCCGCTGATGTTCACGCTGACGCTGCTGCTCATCTATTATCTGAACTTCAAGTACGGCGCCTCGCAGGCGCCGGAGCTCGGTGATACGGTCCAGCGCGAAGTGCGCGACCGAGACTACTTCTTCCTCTGGAGTTTCTCGGCGTGGAGCGTGTGGGCGGCGCTCGGCCTCGTGTACGTGTGGGAATCGCTCGCTGCGGTGATCGCGCGCGAGCCGAAACAGCTCGGCAAGGAAAAAGTTGAGCTCCCGACAAACCGCGCCTGGGCAATGACCTCGCCGGTCCTCGTCCTCGCGTTCGTTCCACTGTTCGCGAACTGGGGCGCGTCGACACGCCGCGGCCAGACCGATACCGCCGACTTCGCGATCGACATGCTCAACTCGGTCGAACCGTACGGCGTGCTCGTGACGGTCGGCGACAACGATACCTTCCCGCTCTGGTACGCGCAGGACGTGCTCAAAGTTCGCCAGGACGTACTCGTCGCCAACACGTCGCTGCTCAACACCGACTGGTACACGCGTCAGATGCTGCGCCGGCCAGTGTACGATTACGACGAAGCCAAGGGGCCGGCCGAGTACAAGGGAAAGAAGTGGGACAAGCCGAAGGGCCCTCCGATGAACATGACGATGGATCAGGCCGATCAGGTGCCGCTCGGTCAGGAACTCACCCAGCCGCAGCTCTTCGTGAAGGACAAGATCCGCGCCATCGTCACGCCACGATTCCTCGCGCGCGCCGACATCTTCGTTCTGCAGATGGTGAAGGACGGCATACGGCCGATCTACTTCAGCCGGACGTCCGGCAGCTACGGCCAGGAACTCGGCTTCGGCGGCTATCTGCTTACGCAGGGCCTTGCCCGCAAGCTGATGGGCGACTCACTCCGCGCGAACGCCGATACCGTGAAGATTCAGGGAGAGGGCTTCGTCGACGTGCCGCGCACGCAGGCGCTGGCGAAGGAGTTCAAGGCGCCGGCCTCGCTGATCCGCAAGAATGAGTGGGTCGACCGCCCGTCGGTCGGCATTCCGTACCTCTACATCTCGACGCAGTTCGTACTGTCCGAAGCGTTGATGCAGAAGGGCGATACCAAGGGCTCAACCGAGGCTCTCGCGAAGGCGAAGGAAATCGCCAAGGCCACTCAGCTCGATCGCGAGTTGTTCGGCGGCGATCAGCTGCCGCCGCCACCGCCGATCATCTCGGGAGATTCGGCCCGTAGGACGCAGGTCCCGGTTACGAAGAAGCCTTAGCGAGCGCTTCCATCCACGGCTTGGCAGCGGCGTATTCGTGTTGGATTGCGGATACGCCGCTGATCGCATCAGCGTCGCGCCCCGTCTTCCCCGCTTCCTCAGTGACCGCACAGGCCTCACCAAGCGCGTTGGCGCCAAGTTGACGAGCGCTCGACTTGAGCGAGTGTGCAATCCCGGCCACTTCGCCGATCCGCCCCTCGGCGGCCTCCTCGCTCATCTTCGCGAGACGCTCCTCCGCGAACTGGATGAACGTCTGCATCATCATCGCCAGCATCTCGTCGCCGCCGACACTACGGAGCATGTCGAGGGCGGGAAGGGCGTCGGCGGGCGCGGCGGGCAGGGCGGGCAGGGCGGGTTCGGACATCACGGGAAGGGGCACAGGTAAAAGTGTCGGTCACCTGCCGATAATCTAAACAGTATGCCATCGCCGCAACCTTCCGCCAGTCACCGTCGCCCACGTCCGGGTGATCGTGCCAATTTCTGCCGAATAGAGCGCGCATACCGGTTGCGAACCCCCTTCCCATCGGCGAGATTTCCCCGCCTTGGGAGGGCTGCGCCGAATTGGTAAGGCAGCGGTCTTGAAAACCGCCGCGGTGAAAGCCGCTTACAGGTTCGAGTCCTGTGCCCTCCGCTCCGCCGCTGC
>JAYVPN010000209.1:0-12577 GCA_043757365.1 Gemmatimonadota bacterium
ACAATACGGAACGCCCGCACTCGAGTCTCGCCGATCGCACGCCCGACGAGGCCTACTTCTCCCCGCGACCGCTCGCCGCGGCCGCCTAACCCACCCGCCGATCCACTTATCCTAGGCGCTTAGGCTGTACAGAAAAGCGGAGCCACTTCTCTGCGATGAGAGGACTAGCCGCGCCCTCGATCTTAACCTTCGCGACGAGCGCGCTGGCATACTCGTTCTTGTCCCATGAATGCTCCTTCGTGTACTTGATCGCATCCGCCTCGGGATCAGGGCCCTGCGCCGCGAGTGCGCTCGCGACGTCGGCGTAGACGGTCAAATTCTGAAACACGAAATGATCGCTGCCGTCGCGGCCGGCAATGTCGATCGCGAGCGTCGACGTTCCCGTCCTGGTCGGCGTCACCTCGACGCGAAACACACCGGCGCGTGCAGGCTTGGCGACGTTTCCAGTCGCAGCGACGCCATCGACCGTCAGGGTCGCGGTTACAGGCCCGTCAGCAAAAGGTGTGAATCGGTCGCCGAGGTGTGAGAGATGCACGCCGAGACGCGCGGGCTGTCCGACGATCAACGCCGGCACGGTCGCAAAGAGTTCGGACTTCGCCGTGTATGCCGTTTGGCCGACCGTCCGTGGCCGCGGCGGGCGCGCCGCCCCAGCCGGTTGCTGCGCGTTCGCGACGGTGATTCCAGCGAGGAGCGCAAAGGGAAGAATGAAGCGGGCTCGCGTAAGCATGGAAGTGGGATGGAAGTAGTACGCGGGCATAGGTCCTAACGTCAGTCGCCGACGCCGCAGGTGGTCGGCGCGGGCACTGGCGGCGCCGATCTACGCAATCGCCTTTTGAACGCGGAGGCCCACCGAGGCCAGTGTTCCTCGAGCCACTCGTACACCACCGGCAGCACGCCGAGTGTCAGCAGCGTGGACGTGACGAGACCGCCGATGACGACCGTGGCCAGCGGGCGCTGTACCTCGGATCCTGCGCTGGTCGAAATCGCCATCGGAATGAACCCGAAGCTCGCGACGAGCGCGGTCATCAGGACCGGACGCAGCCGCGTCTCGCATCCTTCGCGAACGGCTTCGTCGAGCGGCTTGCCTTCTTCGCGAAGCTGATTGATGTACGCAACGAGCACGACACCGTTCAGCACCGCAACGCCGAATAGCGCGATGAATCCGACTGATGCCGAAAGGTTGAGGTTCAACCCGCGCAGCCATAACGCGGCGATGCCGCCGATCAGCGCAAACGGCACGTTGAGCATTACGAGGAGCGCCTGCCGTGTGTTGCCGAAGCTGGCATAGAGCAGGCCGACGATGAGCAGCAGCACGAGCGGAACGATCAATGTGAGCCGCTTCATTGCGCGCTGCTGATTCTCGAACTGTCCGCCGTACGTCACGAAGTATCCGTCCGGCAGCGGAATCTTCGCTTTGACTGCGCTCTGAACATCTTCGGCGAAGCTGCCAAGATCCCGCCCTCGCACGTTTGACTGGACGATGACCATGCGCTCGCCTCTCTCGTGGTTGATGAGCTCCGGGCCTTCGACGACGCGCACCCGCGCGACCTGAGACAGCATCACGCGCGCGCCCTTCGGCGCGGGGATCAGCAAGCGACCGATCGCATCCGGTGTACCGCGATAAGGCTCGTCGAGCCGCACGACGACGGGAAAGCGCTTCCGCCCCTCGATGATCTCGGATGCCACGACACCGCCGATCCCTACCTGCACAGCTTCGCGGACGTCCGCTACGTTCAGGCCATAGCGCGCGAGGGCGGTTCGGTCGAGGTCGAGCTCGACCAGCATCGCGCCGGCGCTAACGTCTGCCGACACGTCGGCTGCACCGGGGACGGTCTCGATGACTTTCACGACCTCGTCGGCGAGCGCCTGAAGCACGGGAAGGCTATCGCCGAACACCTTCACACCGAGCTGCGTGCGGACGCCCGAGATGGCCTCGTCGAGACGCATCGCCATCGGCGCGGTGAAGTTGTAATCGAGACCCGGAATGTCCTTCAGCGCCGAGTCCATCTTCACGATCAACGCGTCTATCGACTTCGTCTTCCACTGGTCGCGCGGCTTGAAGTTCACGTATACGTCGCCGGCGTAGAGTCCCATCGTCTCGGTCGCGAGCTCGGGGCGCCCCATTTTCGTCACGATGCTTTGTACTTCGGGGAACCGCAGCAGCGTACGCTCCACCTCCTTGGCGATAGCCATTCCCTGCGGCAGCGAGGTACTCGGAAGACGCCGCGTCTCGATCAGCATCGAGCCCTCATCGAGGCGCGGCATGAACTCCGTCCCGAGGAAGGGCACCGAGCCCAGGGCCGCAACAAGGAGAACGACGGCGGTCAGGACGACCGTGCGCCGATGACTCAAGGCATAGTTGAGGGAACGCTGATACCGCTCGCGAACGGCTTCGAACCAGCGCGACGGTTTCTCCTCGACGTGCTTGAGCAGGAACGACGACATCATTGGTACGTACGTCAGCGCTAGGAACAGAGACCCGAGGACCGCAACGACGACGGTGAATGCCATCGGGGTGAACATGCGCTTCTCGAGTCCCTCGAGCGCGAAGATTGGCACGTAGACCGCGATGATGATGCACACGCCGAACACGATCGGCCGGCCGACTTCGAACGCCGCACGCTGAATCAGTTCTCGTCGCTCGTCCGCCGGTGGATTGTGCGTCAACGCAAGGCGCCGGACGAAGTTCTCGACCATCACGACCGACGCGTCCACGATCAGACCAAAGTCGAGCGCGCCGAGGCTCATGAGGTTCGCCGATATGCCAAATCGCTTCATGCCGATGAACGCGAAGAGCAGCGAAAGTGGGATGACCGACGCGGTGATCAGCGATGCGCGCACGTTTCGCAGAAACAGGAAAAGAATCAGCACGACCAGCAGACCGCCCTCGATCAGATTCTTGAAGACTGTGTGCGTGGTGCGATCGACGACGTCACCCTGATTGTAGAACGGGCGCACGTGCACTCCCGTGGGCAGGAGCGGTCTGATCTCGTCCAGTCGCTTCTTGACCTCTTCAACAACCTGTTTGCCGTTCGAGCCCTTCAGCATTACGATCATGCCCGAAAGGGTTTCGCCTCGTGCGTCGTGCGACACTGCTCCTTCGCGCGGCATTGGACCGATAGTGACTCGCGCGACGTCGCGCACGTAGATCGGTGTACCGCCCTCTCGGGTGCTGACGACGACATTGCCGATGTCGAGCGTGTCGGAAAGGCGCCCAAGACCGCGGACGGTGAAGCGCTCACCACGATTCTCGATGTAGCCCGCGCCGAAGTTGCCGTTGTTGTTCTTGAGCGCGGCTTGCAGGTCGGCGAGCGACACTCCATAGCCCGCAAGCTTCGACGGGTCGGCCAGCACGTGGAACTGCTGCACCATCCCTCCCCAGGAATTCACATCCGCAACGCCCGGGAGTGTGCGCAGCATCGGCTTGATGGTGTATTCCTGGATGTTGCGCAGCTCCATCAGGGAGACCGGATGGAGTGAATCGGTGGACTCGACGAGATACTGAAAAACCTCACCCATCGGCGTGGCCGGCGGGCCGAGTGTCGGCTGTAGTCCATTGGGAATACCTCCGACGGCGTCTTGCATGCGCTGCTGCACCTGCGCGCGCGCGAAGTACATATCGACGTCGTCGTCATACGAGATGGTGACGACGGAGATGCCCGCCTTCGAGATCGACCGCACGCCTCGTGTGCGTGGCAATCCCATCATCACTGTCTCCATCGGATAGCTAACGAGGTTCTCTACCTCGTTGGGCGAGAGGCCTGGGGCGACGGTGATGACCTGCACCTGATTCGGTGTGAGGTCCGGGAACGCATCCGTGTTGATGCTCGTGAATGCCCACACTCCGGCGGCGGCGAGGAGCAGCGTCAACCCGACCACGGCCACGCGAAAGCGTAGCGCAACTGCGATGAGGCGTTCGATCATGAGTGCATCCTCACTCCTTCGCCATTTTCGAACGGGAGAACTCCGACTTCACTGCGAACGCGCCGGTCGTGACGACGACGTCGCCGGCCGAGAGTCCCTGAAGCACTTGCGTTCGCCCGCTCGTGGTCGCCCCGACGCGCAGCTCGCGCTTGTCGAATCGAGCCCCGCCCTTCCCGTCGGGGATCGCCACGAACGCCACTGGCCGCTCGTCGAGCAATTGGACCGCGCCATCGGGCACCGTGACCATCGATCGACGATCGCCTCCCTCGACCCACGCAGTCGCGAACATCGCGGGGCGCAGCTTGCCCTTTGTGCTGACCACAGCGGCTCGCATCAGGAGGGTCCGCGTCGATTCCTCGAGCGCACTGCCGATGCTTTTCACGCGCGCCTCGAACGTGTCGCTCGGGAAGGCCGGCACTGCGAATCGAACGCGCGCGCCGATCACGAGACCGGATGCCGCACGATCTGGAACGTTCATGTCGAGATCGAGCGAGGTCGGATCCGTAATGGAAACCAACGGCGTTCCGGCTTCGACCACAGTGCCCGGCACTGCGTCGCGTGACAGCACGACACCGGTGAGTGTCGCGGAGACGACGGCCATGCCGTTCGAACCGACGCCGAGTTGCGAGATCGTCGACCGCGCGCGTTCGACTTCGGCCTCGGCTTGTGCGAGTTGAGCGCGCGCGAGCTCATCGTCCGCAAGCGCGCGCTCGACATCCTGTCGCGCGATAGCCTTCGCCGCCAGCAGTCGTTCCGCGCGTTCACGTGCCGTTCGCGCGTATGTTGCTGCGGCCCGTCGCGATGCGAGCTCGGCGACCGCCTTGTCGTAGTCCGCTCGAGCTGCCGCGGCGTCCTGACTCTGAATCGTCACCAACGGCTGTCCGCTCGTAACGCGCTGGCCGATGAGCACATCGACGCGAACGACGCGACCCCGCAGCGGTGCTCCAAGACGCGCGATACGATCCTCGCTCGGCACGACCTGCGCGGGAACCTCGAGCATCGATGCTCCCACTGCGCTGCCCACGGCTTCCCACTTGATGCCGCCGTGTTCGACTTGTGCGGCATTGAAGGACACGGCATTCGCGGCGGCGGGCTTGTCGGCGGCCGCTTCCTTCGTGTCGTTCTTGCAAGCCGAGAACAAGCAACTGCCGATGACTGACAGGCCGAGCCCTGTACGATGCAGCGATCGATTCATGATGGCCTGAGGGGAGAGGCAGCGAATCACGGGTGTTCTCCTTCGCCGCCGCGAGCGCGAGCGTTCGAGGTGTCGGCGTCCGAAGAGGTGGGATGCCGGGTGCTCGGGGTGAGCTCGGCGCCGGAGACGATTTCCAGCTCGAGCACGTTCTGCCGTTCCTCGACGAGCATGCGGTAGTACGCGAGACGGATGTCGGCGAGCGTGCGCGTGGCGTCGATCACTTGGAGCAGCGTCGTCACTCCCTCCCGATAAGCGACGAGGGCGATCGTGCGCGATTCCTCGGCGCGCGCGATCGCCGAGCGGGCGAGACGGGTACGCTGCGCGATCAACAGCGCCGCCGCTTCGTGCGCCGCCGTCACTTCAGCGACGATCTGTCGCTCGCGCCATGACGCTTCGAGCTCGACCGCGGTCGCCTCAGCCGTCGTCCGGTCGATCGCGCCTCGATTCTGATCGAGGATCGGGACGGGAATACTTAACCCGGCGATCAGCGTGTTCTTATTCGCGATGCGCTTGGTGCCGAGTGTCGCGCCGATCTGTTTCACGGTCAGGGTGCGCTGATAGGCGGCTTGCCCCCGCGCAGCATCGACCCGCGCTCGCGCCGCAACGAGCTCTGGCCGGTCAGTCCGCGCACGTTTCAGATATGAGTCGAGCGATCCGAGAGGTTCGCCGGATCCTGCGCCGCGACTCGCCAAGCTGGCATCGGCCGCGCCGTCGATTTGGACGCGCAGCGTTCGCACATCACCGGCGGATGCCGAGGGACCGAGATATGGCGCCAGATCGCCGCGAGCCCTCGCGAGATCAGCCTTTGCAAGCGCGAGCGCGGCATCGGCTCGATCGAGCTCGACCTCGACACGGATGAGATCTCCCTCGGAGGTCGCACCCTCTTTCACACGAGTGCGGGAGTAGTCCGCTAACTCGACGAGCCGGGCGTGAATATCATCGGTGCCATCGACGGTGGTTTGTGCCAGCGCCACGCGGTAGAACGCCTTCGCGGCGTCGAGGGCCACGTCTCTGCGCGCCACGCTGACATCGGCTTGGCTCGCGCGGACTTCTGCCTCGGCGCTTCGAATGCGCGGAGCGCGTTGGAAGATCGGCTCGAGCGGAAGTGTCGCGTAAATCGATGTTTCGCGATCGATGCCGTCGCGAGGGGTGGTTCCCGAGAAACCGGTATTCTCGAGTTGATAGGTGAAGATCGGATTCGAGAGGGTTCGCGCGAGGCGACGCGTGCCTTCGGCGGCGCGCACGCGTGCTCGTGCGGCTTCAACGAACGGGTTCTGTTCGACGGCTCTCGCGAGCACGTCGTTCAATTTCAGCGGGGTCGACGTCTGCGGCTGTTGAGCCGAGAGCGGCACGACATTGCACAGCACCGTGGCGAGCACGGCGCGCAACAAGATTGGTGTGCGCATGTGAACGGAGCAGAGGAATCGCGACACGTCGCCGCCGAAGCGCGGCACGTGTTGGTGCGGATCGACGCCGATGACATGCGACACGAGCGCGCGTCAGAGAGGCGCGCGTCGGGAAGCATTTTTTGTGAACTTAGGATCGGCGTGATCAGCGCCGGCGGTAGAGCGTGTGCCGGCGAGACGATTCAGCCGATCGGTGGGGCTCGAGGCTGCGCGACAGCTGCCAGGGCGAACGCTGCTGACTGAGTCGGCTGGCGCCATCCTGGGGGCGATCCCTTTCCGTAGACGACCGGAGGGAGTTCCGTGGTCCGCAGCACGAGCCACGCGACGGCGAGTGTTAGCGTGGCGCAGGGGTTGATGTGCAATACCGCGTGCTGATGGTGCGGGTCGGCGTCGCGGTCACCGACGAACGAGGCGTCGTCGTGATCCGTAGCCGACGCCGAACAGGCGTGATCAGCGGCTTGCTCCGATGCGATCGGCGTGTGCGCGCTTTGCTCATCTAGGGCTCGTTCTTGTGCATGCGCTAGCCCATGCGCGAGCGCCCCCACCGGCTGTGAGACAGCGGTGAGGACCGCAAGCAGAATGGAGACCAGACGGTGCGTGGGAGCGAGTCGCATGATGCCGGAGGATAGCGCCGGAATTGGATCAAGGCAAGTTGAGCCCGTGCTGTCCAACTGCCACCCGTCTTGTCTGAGAGCTGGGCGTTTCTCCAAACACCGGACGGACATGGTTCTCGATAAGGGGCTGTGGTCCAGATCCCGCGCTATCCTGCTCTGTTGTATGAGATCGCCTGAAGACCATGCGCACTTACGGCCTGGGTCCCTACAATCTCCTCCAGCGGGACTCGCATTTTGACAGCCGGTCGGACCGGGGCCACACTCTAGCAAGGAGGCCTCGGATTCCGGAAGATCAAGGTTAGTCCCAAGCAGACTCTGAACGGGCTGCGCCATGTAGTTCTGCCTGATTCGGCGAGACACTCAGAATCGGGTACGCTTTCAAGCTCGTCTGCCGAATCAGGATAAAGCGCAATCTTGCTGAATCACTCATCTCGCTCAATTTCGGCCCTCGTCCGGAGGAGGAGCGAGCGGGAAATGGTGAGCATTGTCGGTTGGGACTCGAGGCAGCTGTCGAAGCTGGTCGACTCGCAGTGTTATCGATTCAGCGCGGCGGTTGGCGCTTCCCTACTCGCGGCCGTTCTGCAGAGTGGGACAATTAGTCATAAAATAGATCGCGACCTGCATGAATATTCAGTGGATTTCGCGCGGAGAGCCTCAATGTTGCGTTTTCGATTTCACACCTGTCCCATTTTTCACTTCGGCCTACACGGGTGTTGGGCGAAATGAATTTCGCAACAGATGCGAAACGGATCATGTTGGTTCCGTAACAGCTTGAAGCTTGTAGAGAGAGAATCAAATAGTCGGGGCTCCTCAGTATGAGGGGCCCCGATTGTGCCAGGCCCAGGTCATGTCCCGTAGAACGGCGTCCAGCAAGCCTCACACCACGTTCAATCGTTTAGCCGTTTGAGCGCCGTCCCCTTGTGCATTGCAACGTGGTCGGTCGTGTCGCTCTTGATCTCGTACTGCGGCTCTTCCGAGCTCGCGTGGTGGGTATATCCCTTGTATTCGACGTCCTTCGTGTGCACCCTCGTGATGTGACCGCGAACGTGCCCAGCCTCGGAGTTCCAGGTGACGTGTTCACCGACCTTGAATCGTTTCGTCATGTACGGATCCCTTTGGTGAGCTTCCTGTTCCCCGACAGGTCTGGTGCCGGAGTAATGAGACCACGGCCAAGCAGCTGCGCGCCGAGCGAGTAGAAATACAGATAGCCGCGATTGTCGCCGAAGCGCTCGATGTCGGCACGTGATATCGGGCCCGGCTTCAGCGAGAGAAGTGCTCCGAGCCCGCGGGCTACACCGGTGTCATTCGGCGGAAATACTTCAGTCCGGCCGAATCCGCGAAGCAGTACGACCGTCGCCGACCAAGGTCCGATGCCGCGTTCCTTTGTGAGGGCCGCGAGCGCGTCCGGTGTGGAGAGTGCGACGAGTTGCTCTTCCGTGAGCGCGCCCGAGGCGATCCGACATGCGAGGCGGTGCAGCGCCTCGGCCTTCGCCCGGCTCAGGCCAACTGACTTGAGCGATTCAATCTCGAGCGCGGCGACCGCCTCCGCCCGCGGAAATGCGGACCAGCGCCTGCCGTCGAACTCGATGCTCACTCCGAAACGGTCGACGAGGCGCCCGATAGTCGAAATGCCCGCATCGAGACTCAGTTGCTGGAAGGGGATGATGCTGCCGAGCGTTTCGAACAGATCCGGAAACCGCGGCGGTCTCACGCCGCGGAGGGCGAGTGCCGTCGATCGCAAACCCTCGAAATCCACCGCCCATCGGTGGACGGATGACGTGTCCACATCGAGCCCGAGCGTTCTCCGGAGGGAGCCGGCGATAAATGCCCGGTTCGCCGTCGAGCTCACGCCGCTCAGAATGGCGAAGCGAAGGTCGGGCTCGTCGATCGAACCAAGATTGCTGAGCTCCACCAGTGAGGGGCCGTCCGGCGTCGACAGTACTCGTCGATACCGGTCGCCCTGCCAGATGTCCACGCGGTTCGTGGGCCGACGCTGCAACAGGCGAACGATGGCCTCGAGATGAAATGGGGCTGCGGTCCGCAGTGGCCAGCTCGTTCCGGCGGTGGGCCTCGCCGCGAGCGGATTCTCGCGTCCACCAACCGGTCGCCTGATCACAGACTTGCGCCCTCGTCGAGAGTTTGTGCCACACCTTCATCACGTATTCGCGAGTAAAGCACGAGGTAAAGCGTATGCTGAATGCGCGCGTTCGCGCGTCGCTCAATTGCCGTACGTCCATCGAGTGATTCCGCGTTCCGACGTACGGCCGTATGCTGCATAATGCGATTCTCCTGTTCGCAGCGGACCATTTTCACCATCGGTCACTCGACGCGGTCGGTCGCCGAGTTCGTGGCGTTATCACGGGAGGTGGAAGTGGACTTCATCGCGGACGTAAGATCCGTTCCCCGATCGCGCGCCATGCCGCAGTTCAATATCGAGACCTTGCCGAGTGCGCTTGCAACCGATGGCATCGGCTATCGCCATTTCCCCGCACTCGGCGGGCGCCGGCATCACGCCAACGGTGCGCCGCCTTCGACCAATCGACTGTGGCGTGTACTCTCCTTCAGGAACTATGCTGACTACGCGGAGACCGCCGCATTCCGGAGCGGACTCGACGAACTGCTGACGCTGTCGTTGGAGCATCGCTGTGCGATCATGTGTGCCGAAGCCGTCTGGTGGCGATGCCATCGCCGCATCATTGCGGACTACCTGCTCGCATGCGGCACGCCCGTGGAGCACATAATGGGGCTCGACAAGCTTAACTCGGCGACCATAACGCCAGGTGCTCGAGTGATGGCGGATGCGACGCTGCGCTATCCGTCTCAATGAGCAGCGACGATTCGAAGCTACGTGGTAAGGATTTTGCACAGGGCGTCTTGCTGTCCGAGATCCCCGACGGCGGAATGTTGCTCGGAAACGCCGGTGGCGAGGCGGTGCTGCTTTCGCGACGGGGTGAAGAGGTCTTTGCTATTTCCGCCACCTGCACCCATTACAGCGCCCCGCTCGCGGATGGCGTGATCGACGGCGACACGATCCGCTGCCCCTGGCACCATGCCTGTTTCAGCGTTCGAACGGGCGAGGCGCTCCGAGCACCGGCGCTCGCTCCCGTGGCGTGCTGGCATGTGGAGCGCCGTGGCGAACAAATCGTGGTAACGGAGAAAGTCGAGCGCGACTCCCTTGCGCCCACCTTCCCGGTACCCTGCGACCCCCTGGACGAAGTTCGCCGCGTGGTGATCGTGGGCGCGGGAGCCGCGGGTTCGGCGGCGGCGGAAATGCTTCGCCGCTGCGGCTTCATCGGAACCGTGACCGTCGTCGACGAAGAACCCGATTCGCCGTACGACCGGCCCAACCTGTCGAAGGATTTCCTTGCCGGTACGGCCACCGAGGAGTGGATACCGTTGCGACCCGAAGGGTTTTACGCGAAGCACCAGATCGAGATCGTCCGCGCGTCCGCGTCGCGCATCGACATCGTGAAAAGGAGGTTGGAGATCGCGGGCGGTGCGCGCCTTCCGTTCGACGCACTCCTGCTCGCCACTGGTGCGAGTCCCGTACAGCTTCAGCTTCCGGGCATCGAACTTCCGCTCGTGCAGTACCTTCGATCGCTTGCCGACAGCCGGGCGATCATCGCCGCTGCGGCGCGGGCCAAGCGCGTCGTCGTCATCGGGAGCAGCTTCATCGGACTCGAAGTTGCGGCGTCGCTTCGTGCGCGCGGACTCGAGGTGCACATTGTCGCGCCGGAAGCGGTGCCGCTCGAACGCGTGCTCGGCGCGGAGCTTGGCGCGTTCATCCGGTCGGTGCACGAGTCGCACGGCGTGGTCTTTCATCTCGAACGGAAGCCGGCCCGCATCGAGCCGGCGGCCGTCGTTCTCGATGACGGCACGCGCATCGGAACCGATCTTGTGGTCATCGGCGTGGGCGTGCGGCCACGGCTCGCGCTCGCCGAGGAAGCCGGCCTCGCGCTGGATCGCGGCGTGAGCGTCAATGAATATCTCGAGACGAGCGTCGCCGGGATCTATGCCGTCGGTGACATCGCGCGCTGGCCGGATCCGCATTCGGGCGAGCGCATTCGCGTCGAGCACTGGGTCGTCGCTCAACGCATGGGGCAGACTGTTGCCCGGAACATCCTTGGCGCGAGGGAGCGGTTCGACCAGGTACCGTTCTTCTGGAGCGCGCACTTCGACGTCAGCATCAACTACGTCGGGCACGCCGAGACGTGGGATGCCGTCGTGACCAATGGCTCGGCGGACCAGCGCGACGTGGCGATGCGTTTCGAGCGCGCAGGCAAGCTGCTCGCGCTGGCGACGATCTCGCGGGATGGCGAGAGCTTGAATGCAGAGCTCGCGATGGAACACGGAGAACCGTGAAGTCCGGCTCATGGGACTCCCGCGATAGATTGCGGAATGTCTGAAGCCCAGCTCGACGTCCGCGGACTCGGGAAGCGCGACGCGTATCGCGTCCTCAAGGAACAGTTCGATTCCGTCTGCGAGGGCGTGACCGATCCGATCGCGATCATGTCCACCATGGCGTGCGTGTTGCACCATGGGTTCGGGCACCTGTGGACCGGATTCTATCGGCGGATCGAACCCAAGCGGCTGATCGTTGGGCCATATCAAGGAACACTTGGATGCATGGAGATCGAGCTGGGACGTGGTGTCTGCGGCACAGCGGCACTCACCCGACAAACGGTCATCGTCTCGGACGTCCGTGCGTTCCCGGGCCACATTGCATGCGATGCACGATCGCTCTCGGAGATCGTGGTGCCGGTTTTTTGTCACGCCGGTGAGGTCATGGCTGTTCTCGACATCGACTCGGCGCAGACCGGAGCTTTCGACGAGACAGACAAGCGGGAGCTCGAGTCGTGGGTGACGTGGTTCGCGCAGGACACGGCCGCTCCCGGTCGCACGCTGCTGTAGCGTCACCATACGTTTCGTACTCATGCGATCGCTTCCACAAGCCGGCGCCCGGGCATCTGACTCGATGCCGCGCTACATCGTGCCCGTCGAGCACTTCGGCGCCGCGTTCGCTTGGCTTGCCATCGCCATTGTGTGCCTGAACCGCATCGTGCCGTCGCTCGCGGCTGGTGCGTATAGCGATCCTCATGTCATCGCGACCGCGCACACGCTCACGCTGGGCCTCGTCCTTACCACAATTATCGGCGCGCTTCAGCAAATCTCGCCGGTCGCAATGGGCGTGCCGGCCCGACGCGAATCACTCGTGCACGTTGCATTCGTGTTGCTTGTCGTGGGCACACTTGGCGTCGTCACGGGAGCATGGAACTGGTGGCCGTCGCTCCTCGGCGTGGGATGGACCTGCATCGTGCTGGCCGTCGCAGTGACATGGTGGAATCTGGTGCGACATCTGCGCCGCGCGCCGCGCGCGCCCGAACCCGCCCTCGCCGTTCGCGTTGGTTTCGCCTGCCTTGCCGCTGCGCTCGCCATGT